>NZ_JBQSYR010000014.1:0-124735 GCF_052379505.1 Glutamicibacter sp. 363
CATAATTCCCGAGATTTGTAAATAGCCGTGGCGGGTGTAAACCACCGCCCACGGCTATTGAAAATCTGCGGGGCCTAGCTTTCTTCGTTCACTGGGAGCAGCGAGTTGCGCACGTTGCCTTCGGAGAGGCTCAGGAAGCAGGAGACCTGTCGGTCTCCCTGTGTCCAGGTGCTTTCCGACGGGCGGGAGAAGTGATACGTCCAAGTTGAATCGAGGCCGGCGCTGGGGTCCAAGGAAACCGACTTGCACAGCGATTCGGACTCGGTCAGCAACTCGTTGGAGCCCGGGTATTCTTCGCCGGCTAGCTCGAAGGACCCGATGAGCTGAGCGTTATGTGCAGAATCACAGGTCACTACGGTCTGCAATGCCAGCGGAGACTCGAAGCCGCGGAGGCAGTCGCCGAGGATGAGTTGTTCCGGTGGAATGGACGCGGCGATAATTCCATCCAGGCCCGGGCTCGGATTCCGCTCCACATTGTTCGCCTCTGGCGTAGCTGGCGTAATAAAGCGAAGTACAACGAATACCACCGCAGCGCTTAGGGCTAAAACGGCAATGACAAGTAAAACCCACTGGCCGATTTGCCGTTTGGGCTTCTCCGGTTCGGGCTGCAACGGCGGTAAGGCCGCTTGCGGCTCGGGTAGATCTTTTTCCACCACCTGTAGTGCTCCTTGAAGGTTCGCCTTGGTTTGAAAGGGAGCAAGCTCACTAAATAGTCGTTGGACTAATCGACAGTCTAACGGGTCTGACACGTGTTGCGTTCAACGCTCGCCGTCGAATCGTGTTAACCTTTAATTACGAAAGAACTGATCACATATTCGGGGGCCTTCACCTATTAGGTGGACCACCTCCCGACTCTACTGAAAAGAGGGGGTCACGCCATGGGGCGCGGCCGTCAAAAGGCTAAAGCACAGCGTCAAGCGCGAGATATTAAGTACTACTCGCCCTCGACTGACCTTACGGCACTAGAGCGTGAGCTTGGTGTCCGGTCCGATTATCATGCCCAGAATCTGGAGCCTGATAATTCATCGCATGACGACGAAGAGTCTGATTACGACGAGCTGACTAAGAAGTACTCCGGAGACGACGACGCTGACTAATCCTCAGCTACTCAACCGAGAGTCCTTGGCTCGGGTGCCTGCCTTCATATGAAGTTGTGCAGCTCTTCAGTACATTTTTGCGACATGCCGCAACGACTAAGCTAAATTAGCTTCAAGGTCGTTGCGGCCTTTGTCGTCCCCGAATGCTCCGAAAGGTCAGAACGTGAGCACCCCCGAAGAGCTTTCCATCCAAATGGCCCATCACTCGGCCATCCGGTCCATGCAACGCATCGTGGAGCCGCAAGCGGATCCTTCCTCGGAAGAAGACGCCAGAGCCGGCGTGCAGGCAATGCTCGACCGAGGCAATGTGCTGGTGGTGACAGGGGCGGGAGTTTCCACCGATTCCGGGATCCCCGACTACCGGGGACCGAACGGCTCGCTTCAACGGCACCGTCCGATGACCTATCAGGAATTCAAATACCGTCCTGAGGCACGCCACCGCTATTGGGCGCGCGGGTTCGTGGGCTGGCGTCACATGTTCCAAGCCGAACCGAATGGAATTCACCGCCGGCTGGTGGACTGGGAAGATACCGGCCGGATCAGCGGAATCATTACGCAAAACGTTGACGGGCTGCACCATCGGGCCGGATCAAAAACGGTGATCCCGGTGCATGGCGACCTTTCGATTGTGCGATGCCTGGACTGCGGCCAGAGCGAGGACCGCCAACACTTTGACATCCGCCTGCAGGATCTCAATGTCGGTTACATTGAATCCGTTGAAATCGACCCCAGCGCCGTCAACCCGGATGGGGATGTGGAACTGCCGCAGTATTGGGTCGACCGGTTCACCATGGCTAATTGTGAAAACTGCGGCTCCTTGGCATTGAAGCCCGACGTGGTGTACTTCGGCGAAAGCGTGCCCGTGGAGCGCAAACAACAGATGGCGCAGCTCGAAGAGGCTTCTACCGGGTTGTTGGTGCTCGGCTCATCGCTGGCGGTGATGAGCGGGTACAAGATTCTGTTGAACTTCGTCAAACGCGGGTTGCCGGTCGCTTTGGTAACCAATGGTCATGTGCGCGGCGAGGAGAAAGCCACGTGGCGTTGGCGGGTGCCGCTGTCTCATGCGATGCGGCAGCTCGATTAGCTGCAGAAGGCAAAATGCGCGGCTGGGGATGCTCCGTACTCGTCGCCGCTAATCTTGGTTCCGCGCCCAGTGGAGCACAACGCACAGGCGGCAGGATGAAGAGCACGGTGAAAATAGTGCAGATCCCCTAGATCGTCCGCCAGATACGGGGCCGCGCGCTGCTTTGCAGAGGAGCGATGAGGAGGTATCGGAACAGGCCCCCGATGATATCGACAAAGATATCGGTGGCAGCGGAACTCCCCGGGGCGAGAACGTACTGGACGATCTCGAAGGCCAAGCTCACCCCGGCGATCATGCTAACGGCGAGCTAAGCGTCCTGGATAGACGCCAGGGGCCGAAACGGGACAAAATTCAGTCCAGCTTCAACCGGTGCGCTGGAGCCGGACTCGGCCCGGGCAGCGAACGGCACGAGCATCCTGCGCCGCAGCGATCCGGCGCCGGCGCCCAGCAGTCCCAGCCTAGCGCCAAACCGTGCCAATCCGGGCTCCGGGTGCTGTTCGCGTATGCCGCACCCCATGTCGAAGGGAGCGTATTCTCGCAGGCTGAAGGCTAGCCGGCGTGGGACTCGAGAACCTCCGCGGGCGAGAGCCAGTAGGTATTCCGGCGGGGAATTTGCGGCGGGTCCAGCGACCGGGGCAAGAGCACGGCCGGAGGCCGGTCTTTGCGGATGATGACTCGGAAGAGCCCGGCATGGCGCGCATGGTGGTGCCGGGGGCAGAATATCGCCCCGTTTTCAACACTCGTCTCGCCGCCTTCCTCCCACGGCAGGAGGTGGTCGGCTTCGCAGCGCCCCGCGGGCATGGTGCATCCCGGATAGAGGCAGCCACGGTCGCGGGCAATCAGGGCTCGTTTCATATGAGGCGGGAAAAGCCGTTCGGCCCGACCGACATCGAGAATCTGTCCATTGCCATTAAAGACGACCGGGAGGATCCCCGCATTGCACATCTGCGTGCGTGCCTCGGTATCGGAGAGCGGAATGCCGTTCTCGGTGATCGCGTAGCTCTTGTCGCCCGCGATCATTTTCGCGAAGTCCAGGTGCACGATGACCTGCGGGGTGACGATACCGGTGGTTTTCTTTCCCGTGGCGCCGGTGGATCGAAGCGCGCTGAGCAGCGCCGTCAGATGCCGCATCGCCGGGGTGAGGTCTTCGAAGGTCTGCGGGTAGAAGGAATCACCGGGCAGGTCTGCGGTCACCGCGGCATGATCCGCGGGAACCGGCGCCTCGGGTTCCGAGTTTCCCGGGCCTGTTTGGGCAGCGGACTGGTCGCCGGAATTCTCCGCCGGGACCCCTTGCGCTGCGGGGGTACCTTCTTGTGCCCAGCGGGGCATCGTTTCCGGATCGTTCCACGACGTGGTTGCTGGGGATGGCGCGGACACCGCTCCGGGCTCGGGAGTGGAATTGGATGACGGGCCGCCGCCTGCCTGCGCGTAGCTCCGCGCGGTCAACTGTGCGAGTTCTTGCCGGTTGCCGGCGATGGTCGCCGGATTGTCGATCTGCGTGCGGAGGGATTCGATGAGTTCCGCCTCATGGGGCAGCACCTTGAGCTGATAGATCACCAGTCCGTTGCGCATGCCCTTGCGGAAGATCCCGGCTTCGGCGACGAGTGCCTGGGGCGGGCGCTGCGTGCTGACCTGTTCTTGGACCAGCGTGCCCAGATGCGTCAGGGCGGTAGCCGGCTCCTGGCGAAGCAAGGTGGCCGCCTGCGCTTCGAGTTTGTCGCGTTGCGCGGCGGAGGAGAGGTCTTTTTGCACGCCGCGGAGTTTGCTGGCGGCTTGGGCCACGAGGCGGGGATCGGTTTCCCGGCCGGTGAATTCGGCGGACAGCAGCGGATAGCCCGGACCATGGCGCACCCCATCCTCGGTGACCCGCGCGATCAGCGCGTCCGCCTGGGCGAGCCGATAGTTGGCCGCGGAGACCGGTACCTGGAGCCATGAGGTGTACATCGAGGTGCAGTCGGTGAAGTGCGCGCGCCCGCTGGCCCGCTGGCCGGAAAGCTGCTCAAGGGTTTGGAGGGTGGGGGCCGGGCCGGCCTCGGCAACAGCCTGCAGGGACTGCTCGTCCAGTTGATGCGCACCGCTGGAGCGCAGCGCGTCGGCCGCATGAATCTGGCTGCGGGCGAGCTCGGCCGCGCAGCGCTCGGTCAGCCAGGCGAAGTACGCGGCGTGGCCCGGAGCGAGGTCGATCCCGGCCAGCGCGCGCGTGGCCTGCGCGACCTGGCCGACGGCTTTCGCCAGCTGATCCAGCGCCTGGACGGTGGCTGCATGCGTACTCATGTGCCCCAGCTTGCCCCACGAATGCCGGGTGCGGGCCGGCGGCGGGCAAGCTGTGGATAAGCGGGCAGAAAAAAAGGGGGCGAAACGGCACCGTGCTGGTGCCGCATCGCCCCCTTTTGCGGGATGCTTCGAAAGTTACTTGGCGTAGTTGCCGGTCAGCAGCACCGCGCCGCCGTCCACGCCCTTGGCGCCCTGGACGAAGTCCAGGCCGGCGGAGCTAGCGGAAGGCTCGAGGTTTTCGACCGAACCCATGATCCAGGCGCCCATGCCGGCCTTGTTCAGCAGTGCCACCGCGCGGTCGGCGACGTTCTGCTCGACCACCGCAACCATGCCCACGCCCAGGTTCAGGGTGCGCTCGAGGTCGGGCTGCGGCACATTGCCCAGCGCCGCAATGGTGGAGAAGACCGCGGGCAGGGACCAGGTGGAGCGGTCCACGCGGGCCATCAGGCCCTTGGGCAGCACGCGGGCCAGGTTGGCCGCCAGGCCGCCGCCGGTGACGTGGCTGAAGCCGTGCACGCCGAAGTTCTCCCCGTCGTTCAGCTCGCCGATCAGGTCCAGGCAGGCGGTGGTGTAGATGCGGGTCGGAACCAGCAGCTCTTCGCCCAGGGTGCGGCCGAATTCGGCGACCTCGCGCTCCAGCTCCCACTGCGCGTGGGCGATCACGCGGCGCACCAGCGAATAGCCGTTGGAGTGGATGCCCGAGGAAGCCATGCCGATGATGACGTCGCCGGCCTGCACGCGCTCCGGGCCGAGCAGCTGATCGGCTTCGATGACGCCGGTGGCGGCACCGGCCACATCGTACTCGTCCTCGGCCAGCAGGCCCGGGTGCTCGGCGGTTTCGCCGCCCACCAGGGCGGTGCCGGCCAGCTTGCAGCCTTCGGCGATGCCGCGCACGATATCCGCGATGCGCTCGGGGACGACCTTGCCGGTGGCGATGTAGTCGGTCATGAACAGCGGCTTGGCGCCGACCACCACGATGTCATCGACCACCATGCCCACCAGGTCCTGGCCGATGGTGTCGTGGATGTCCAGCTTCTGCGCGATCGCAACCTTGGTGCCCACCCCGTCGGTGGAGGTGGCCAGGTAGGGCTTCTTGTACCCGGTGAGGAAGGAAACGTCGAACAGGCCGGCGAATCCGCCGACTCCGCCGACCACGCCATTGGTGTGGGTGGCCTTGATCGCGCCCTTCATCAGCTCGACGGCACGGTCACCGGCCTCGACGTCGACGCCAGCTCCGGCGTAGGTGATGGAGGTTGGCTGCTCTTGCGTGCCGCTCATGGCAGATGGATCCTTTTCTGTCGTGAACACCGGATAGCCGGTGCCGCTTGCAACGAGGTGGGTGATGGATTGGTGACTAGAGAGTTGCTTCGAGCTCGGCATCCGGGCCGGGTTCGCAACCGCTCTGATTTGCCTGCTCCAGCAGGTTCTTGCCATGGCGCTCATCACCGGGCAGCGGGATCGGGTAGTCGCCGGTGAAGCAGGCGGTGCACAGCTTCTCCCGCGGCTGCATGGTGGCGCCGATCATGCCGTCCTCGGAGATGTACGCCAGCGAGTCGGCGCCGATGGACTTGCCGATTTCGTCCACGGCCGCGCCGTTGGCGATCAGCTCCGCGCGGGTGGCGAAGTCGATGCCGTAGAAGCAAGGCCACTTCACCGGTGGCGAGGAGATCTTCACGTGCACCTCGGCGGCTCCGGCCTCGCGCAGCATGCGCACTACCGCACGCTGGGTGTTGCCGCGCACGATCGAGTCGTCCACGACCACCACGCGCTTGCCGCGCAGCACGGTCTCCAGCGCATTGAGCTTCAGCTTGATGCCCAGCTGGCGCAGGGTCTGCGAGGGCTGGATGAAGGTGCGGCCCACATAGGCGTTCTTCACGAAGCCGTGGGTGAACGGAATGCCGGACTCCTCGGCGTAGCCGATGGCCGCCGGGGTGCCGGATTCCGGGACCGGGATGACGATGTCGGCGTCGGCGCTGTTTTCGCGGGCCAGCTGGCGGCCCATCTCCACGCGGGCTTCGTAGACCGAACGGCCGGCGATGGTCGCATCCGGGCGGGCCAGGTAGACGTACTCGAAGACGCAGCCCTTCGGGGTGGCTTCGGCGAAGCGGGTGGAGCGGATGCCGGTCTCATCGATGGCGATCAGCTCGCCCGGTTCGATCTCGCGGATGAAGGAAGCGCCCACGGTGGCCAGGGCCGGCTGCTCGGAGGCAACCACCCAGCCGCGGTTCAGCCGTCCCAGCACCAGGGGGCGCACCCCGTGCGGATCGCGGGCCGCGTACATGGTGTTCTCATCCATGAACACGAAGCAGAAGGCACCCTCGATCTTGGGCAGCAGCTCGAGCGCGGTCTCTTCGAGGCTCTGGCCCTCCTTGCCCGCAAGCAGGGCGGTGACCAGCGCGGTATCGGTGGTATTGCCCTGGGCGATTTCACCGCGCAGCTTGCCGCCCTCGGAGACCTGCTTGGCCTCGACCATTTCGGCCAGCTGCGCCGAGTTGGTGAGGTTGCCGTTATGCGCCAGGGCTACGGTGCCGGTCTGGGTCGGGCCCAAGGTCGGCTGCGCATTGGCCCAGTGGCTGGCGCCGGTCGTCGAATAGCGGCAGTGGCCCACGGCCAGGTGGCCGGTCATCGAGTTCAACGTGTTTTCGTCGAAGACCTGGGAGACCAGGCCCATATCCTTGTATACGTTGATTCGCGCGCCGTCGCTGGTTGCGATGCCCGCGGACTCCTGTCCGCGGTGCTGCAAAGCGTACAGCCCGTAATAGGTTAGTTTTGCAACTTCTTCGCCAGGTGCCCAGACACCAAAAACGCCGCATTCGTCCTGCGGCCCTTTTTCGTTGGGAAGCAAGTCATGATTCAGGAATCCATCGCCACGCGCCATGTCAATTATTCTCTCATGTATCTATTGGTCGACACCGACCGTTTATGTGGTGAACGGCGACCAGGTGCGCGGCCACCGCTTGCCTTCCTGGGAAGGGGAGGGCGCCTAGCCTTGTAGCTCGCTGCCGGTGTCCCCGGCCAGGGGCACCGCCAGTTTTTGGGTGGTCTTGCGCGAAGTTACGCGATCGATAATTACATATGCGAGCGCGCCCAGCCCGGTGCCAAGTCCCGCGCAGAACATGGCGAAGAATCCGACGGCCGATCCGACGGTGTAATCCATGGACGGTTCGCCAATCAAGCCAATGATTACGCCTACCAGGGCGCCGAGTACGGCGCCGGAGAGGACGATTGGCCAGAAGCGCGGTGCCGAATGAACCTGCACTTGGATCGGCTGGTCTGCGGATGACGGGGTAGCGGGGTGTTGCTCCATAGTTTTAAGGGTACTCAATTAGCGGCAGGTGTGCCGACAAGTCTGCCCTTAGTCCGGAGGCGTGCAGTTGGCCCGTTTGCGTGGCCGAAGCCCAGTCGGTGCGCCCGGTGACCAGTGAAAGCCATAATTCGGCGGGCATTTCGACCACATTAGGCGGCGTACCACGGGTGTGGCGGGGCCCTTCAATGCATTGGGTCACACCAAAGGGCGGAACCCGCACCTCAACCGAGTTCCCCTCGGCCCGCGAAGCGAGTTCCTCCAAGGCGAAACGTACCGCCATGGCCAGCGTTGGGCGGGCTGTTTTCCCTTGGGTTTCCGCGTTTTCAGCCCATTCGCGCAGCGCGGCGCGACCGGAGAGCTCATCGATTCTTCGCTTGATCGCCATGGCGTTAAATTCCCTTCCTTGGATGACGAAAAAATGTCATATTCCGCCCCTGGATTTCGTGCTCGGAGGGGCTAGCGGGCCGCGAAGTCCCGGCCGAGGTAGCAAAGCCCGGCAGCGCGCGCCCCGGCGGTGTGCGCTGTGGCGCCCAGCCGGCTTGATAATTCTTCCAGCTTCTGCGCGCTGAGCGCGCCATGGCTGGCCAATAGCCCCAGCGCCAGCACATCGATTCCGCGCGAAGCGCCATCAAGGATTTTCACCGCCACGCTCACCCCGTTGGGGGCGCACATCCCCAGCACTCCTTCGGCACCGAGCTTGGCGATGATTCCGGTGGACTCGATGACCAGCGTATTGGGGCTGCCCGCGCCGCGTACCGCCCACGGGTGTTCGCGCATGGCGCTGGCCACCGACCGCGCGGCCGGGTCGGTGGATGCCGCCAGCTTTCGAAATCCCTCCGCCAGGGACCGCAGCGACATCTGCGGTGCCGGAGCTCCGCAGCCATCGACGCCCAGGAAAGTGATCGGCCCGCAGAATTCTTCCATCGCCCGGAAGGCCGAAAGCTGCACCGGATGCTCGGGTGACAGATAGCTGCCGAGCGGTTCGCCGCTGGCCGCCGCCGCCGCGAGAAAAGCGGCGTGTTTGCCCGAACAGTTGAAGGCAAGCTTGTTCTGGCTCTGGCCACGCGCGGCCATCTCGGAGCGTGTTGCCGAATCGCCGGGCCAGGAGGCCGGGCATTGCAGATGCTCTTCGCCCAGCTTCACCGAGTCGAGCACGCTGCGCGCGAGCAGCTGATGCTGTTCGGTTCCCAGATGGCTGGCGCAGGCGAGCGCCAGTTGCGCGGATTCCAACGCCGCCCCGGCGCGCAACGAACCGATCGCCTGAAAAGGCTTCAGCGCGGAGCGGGGAAAGATCAGGGCTTCGGGATCGCCGATGGCCTCCAGAACCTGCCCGGCCGGATCCAGAACTACCGCTGCGCCATAATGCCGCGATTCGATCACCGAATTGCGGGTGATCCGCAGCAGCTCGCTGCACTGTGTGATGTCTATCGCCGAACCCATGAGGCCAAGTCTAGGCGCAGGCCCGCACGGAGGGCTTTCCCAAGGAAGGCAAGCCCCCAGGGGCTGGCGCGGTGATCTGCGGCAACTTTTCATCCCCCGGTCACAGACCACTAATCGTGTGTGGTTCTCCGGTAAACTCGGTGCAGTGAAGGTACTGGTTATTGGCCCAGGCGGCCGTGAGCATGCAATTGTCCGTGCACTTAGTGCAGACCCCTACGTCAATGAGGTTCATTGCGCTCCCGGCAACGCCGGCATCGCACAGGACGTCACCACCCACGAGATCAACGCCCAGGACCCGCAGGCGGTGCTGGGGCTGGCGCGTGAACTTGCCAGCGAGCTGGTGATCGTCGGCCCCGAGGCGCCATTGGCCGCCGGCGTTGCCGACGCGCTCATCGAAGCCGGGATTCCGGTCTTCGGCCCAACCCGCGCCGCGGCACAGCTGGAAGCCTCCAAGGCATTCGCCAAGGACGTCATGGCCGCCGCGCAGGTGCCCACCGCCATGGCGCACGTGGCAACGACCGCGGCGGAAGCCGCAGCGGCGCTGGATGACTTTGGCGCACCCTATGTGGTCAAAGACGACGGCCTGGCCGCCGGCAAGGGGGTTGTGGTGACCGCGGACCGTGCCGAAGCGCTGGCCCACGCAGAGCTTTGCTTTGCCGCCGGCGGCACCGTGGTGATCGAAGAATTCCTTGACGGCCCGGAAGTTTCGCTGTTCGTCATCTGCGATGGCAAGCATGCCGTGCCGCTGTCTCCGGCCCAGGACTTCAAACGGATCTTCGACAATGACGAAGGCCCCAACACCGGTGGCATGGGCGCCTACTCGCCGCTTCAATGGCTTCCGGAAGGCTTCGTCGACGAGGTGATGGACCGCGTCGCCTACCCGACATTGCGCGAAATGGAAAAGCGCGGCACCCCGTTCACCGGCGTGCTGTACTGCGGCCTGGCCATCACCAAGCGCGGCATCCGCGTCATCGAATTCAACGCCCGCTTCGGCGACCCGGAGACCCAAGCGGTCCTGGCTCGGCTGAAGACCCCGCTGGGCGCGATTCTGCTCGCCGCGGCGAACGGCAAGCTCGACGATGCCGAGCAGCTGCGCTGGTCCTCGAAGACCGCCGTGGACGTGGTCATCGCCGCCGAGAATTACCCCGATGCCCCGGTCAAGGGCGCGGTGATCGAAGGGCTGGAAGAAGCCAACCAGGTCGGCGAGGTGCATGTGATGCATGCCGGCACCAGCACCGACGCCGAAGGCAACATCACCGTGGCCGGTGGCCGCGTCTTGGCGGTCGTCGCGCTGGGCGATGACCTGGCCGCCGCCCGGGCGAACGCCTACGCGGGTGTCTCCAAGATCAGTTGGAGCGGTGCCCAGTCGCGCAGCGATATCGCCTTGAAGGCCGAACGCGGAGAAATCGTAGTGAACGGGGAGAGCAAGTAATGGCAGGATTCCAGACCGAAACGCTTTCCCTCGAAGGCTGGGACCACTTCTATTCGGGCAAGGTGCGCGACCTGTACCTGCCCGCCGGGGTGGGTTTCGCGGACTCCGACCGGGTGCTGGTGGTCGCTTCGGACCGGATCAGCGCCTATGACTTCGTGCTGACCAGCGAGATTCCGGACAAGGGCAAGGTGCTGACCCAGCTGAGCCTGTGGTGGTTCGGGCAGCTGAGCGAATTCGCCAACCATGTGATCTCCACCGAGGTGCCCGAGGCGGTAGCCGGCCGGGCGATGGTGTGCAAGAAGCTTGAGATGTACCCCATCGAGTGCATCGCCCGCGGTTATCTGACAGGCTCCGGATTGGCCGAATACAAGGTCTCCTCGACCGTGTGCGAGCTGCCGTTGCCCGCGGGCCTGGTTGACGGTTCACGCCTGCAGCCGGCGCTGTTCACCCCTTCGGCCAAGGCCGAGGTCGGCGAGCATGACGAGAACATCTCCTTTGCGCAGACGGTGGAACGTGTCGGCGCGCAAGTTTCCGAGGCCTTGCGCGAGAAGACCGTCGCCCTCTACGAACGCGCCGAGCAGATCGCCCGCGAACGCGGAATCATCCTTGCCGACACCAAGGTCGAATTCGGCGCCGATCCGAGCAACGGCGAGATCACGCTCGGCGACGAGGTGCTCACCCCCGACTCCTCGCGCTTCTGGGATGCCCAGTCCTACGCACCGGGCAAGGCCCAGGCGAGTTTTGACAAGCAGTTCGTGCGCGACTGGCTGACCTCAGCGGCATCCGGTTGGGACAAGAACTCCGGGGCAGAGCCACCGGCGTTGCCCGCAGAGATTGTGGAGAAGACGCGCGCCCGGTACATCGACGCCTATGAGCGTTTGACCGGGGAGAAATTCTCCGCCTAAGGGCAAAAACGAAAGGCCGGGGTGAAGGAGAAATTCCTTCACCCCGGCCTTTTCGCGAAGCAGAGAACTAGCCGCCCAGCTCGGCTGCGCCCTTGCGTACGTGATACAGCACGTAGCCGTAGCTCAACTCGGTCGCCAACGGGTGCCGCGCGATCCAGTCGCGAGCCAGATCCGCCGGAAATTCAAGGTGAAGTACCTTGGCGAGATCCTCCGTAGAGTCGAAGCTCCAACTGCTCATCACCTCATGGCGTTGGGCTCCCTGCGCGGCCCACCACCGCCGGATGTAGTCATCCTCGCCCTGATCCGACGCCCAAGGGCTCTGCCGCAAAAGTGAAGCGAATTCTCCGTGCTGGTGGTCGTTGTCGATCACCAGCAGCGACCCGCCGGGGCGCAGGACACGCAGGACCTCGCGGAGCCCGGCGGTGCAGTCGTAGTTCGCGGAAGGGAAGAAATAGGCGAAGCGCGCGTGCACCACCGCGACGCTGGAATCCGCTAGCGGAAGATGTTCGGCAGACCCGTGCAGCACCTGAACCCGCGAACTACGCGCCCGCGCGGCATCCAGCAGGCGCAGATCCGGTTCCACCCCGAGGACCGTGCCATGTTCGGTGAGGTATTTGGGGAGCCAATAGCCGCTGCCGCATCCCAAATCCAGCAGGACCTTGCCCGCCCAGGGCGCCAAGGAGCGCAAGCGCGCAAAGAGCACCCCGGTTCGATCCAGCGCGCTATTTTCAATCTCGTAGACTTCCGGGTCCGCCCCCTGGTTCGGGGCCGGAAGGAAGTCGCCCAGTTCGTTTTCCATATGCTTGCGTCCGGTTAGACCAGCGAGTCCTTCCACGCCTTGTGCAGCGAAGCGAAACGTCCCTCGTCCGCGATCAGCTGTTGCGGGGAGCCGTCCTCGATGATTTTCCCATCGTGCACCACCAGCACCCGGTCGGCGATCTGCACCGTGGACAGCCGGTGGGCGATGATCAACGCCGTACGGTTTCCCAGCAGCTGCTGCAGGCCGCGTTGCACCGCACGCTCCGAAGGGATGTCCAGCGAGCTGGTGGCCTCATCGAGGATCAGCACGGCCGGGTCGGCTAGGAAGGCGCGGGCGAAGGAGATGAGCTGGCGTTGCCCGGCGGAGACCCGGCCGCCACGCTTGTTCATGTCGGTCTCATAGCCTTCGGGAAGTTCGCGGATGAATTCATCGGCACCCACCGCCTTGGCCGCATCCTGGATCTCCGCGAGGGTAGCGGTGGGCTTGCCGAGCGCAATGTTCTCGGCAACCGTCCCGGAGAACAGGAACGCTTCCTGGGTGACCATCACCACATGCCGGCGCAGTTCCTGATTCGAGAGTTCATTGATGAGAACCGAATCGATTTCCAGGCTGCCCGAGCGCAGATCGTAGAAACGCGAAATGAGTTTTGCGAGGGTGGATTTGCCGGCGCCGGTCTGCCCGACCACCGCCACCGTTTGCCCGGCTTCGATCTTCAGATCGAAGCGGTCCATGATGATCGGCCCCTGCCCATAGCCGAAGACCGCGTCGCTGAAGACGATCTCTCCCTTGACCTGCTCGATGCTGCGCGGTGCCAGTGGCTCCCTGACGCTCGGTTCCTCTTCCAGGAGCCCGGAGACCTTTTCGAGGGCTGCGGTGGCCGATTGCAAGGAGGAATAGAACATGGCGATCTGTTCGACCGGTTGGAAGACGCGTTTAGCAGCAAGCAGCAGGGCCACCATCACGCCGACCGCCAGCGTCCCCTCCAGAATGCGGAAGCCTCCGTAGGCCAGCAATACCGCGACGGTGAGGTTTCCAATGAGCACCAGACCCGGCTGGAGGATGCCGAATAGGTTGAAGGAGCGCACCGAGTTGACCCGATACTTTTCGGCGACCTCGCCATAGTTTTCGTCATTTGCCGCTTCCCGGCGGAACGCCTTGACCGCGCGAATGCCGGTCATCGTTTCGACGAACATGGAGATCACCTTCGCGGAAACTACGCGGGACTCACGGTAGAGCACCTCGGACCGGCTCTGGTACCAGAAGAAGAGGATCGCCACTGGGATGGCCGCAACGCACAGCACCAGAGCGCTGCGCCAATCCAGGATGAAGATGGTGGCCAACGTGAAAATCACGAAGACGCAGGAGGAGGCGAGTTCGGATACTCCCTGGTCCAGCAGTTCACGCAGGGTTTCCAAGTCCGAGGTCTGCCGCGAGATGATCCGGCCCGAGGTGTAGTTCTCGTGGAATTCGAGGCTCAACCGCTGAGTGTGGCGGAAGACCTGCTGACGCAGATCCAAGAGCATGGCCTGGGAAATGCGGGCGGCGCAATTGATGTACCAGGCCAGCAGGACTCCGGCCAAGATGGCGCAAACAATGTAGGCGCCGCCGGAGACTCCCAGTGCGCCCCAGTTGCCCTCGCGGACCTGCGGCAGCGTCCAGTCGATGGCCAAGGCAATGAGGATTGGCAAGATGACGCGGGCCGCATTGGAAACCAGCACCAGCACCACGGTGAGAATGAAGAGTTTCTTCTGCGGCATGGCGAGCGTTGCCAGGAGCCTGAATGAGCGGCGGCGCACTCGTTTGCGTTGGGCACCGGAGAGGTTGATATTGTCCTCTTCGGTGACACCTAGTGGTTGGCTCATCGCGCGACCTCTTCGCTCATCGGTGCTTCGTCATCCAGGCTGGCGATCACATATCGGTAATGTTCGTTCGTGCTCAGCAGGTGCGTGTGGCTGCCGATCGCGTCGATGCGACCATCGCGCAGCAACGCCACCCGGTCGGCGAGCATCACAGTGGAAGGGCGGTGAGCCACCACCAAGGTGGTAGTGCCGCCCAGCACCTCGCGCAGCTTCGTGGTGACCGCTTCCTCCGTGCGCACGTCCAAGGCGGAGAGCGGATCATCCAGGACCAGGATGCGGGGCCGGGCGGCGATGGCGCGGGCCAGGGCCAGACGCTGGCGCTGGCCTCCGGACAAGGACAGGCCTTCTTCGCCGATGAGCGTATCGACCCCCTGCGGCAGCTGATAGGCGAAGTGCGCCTGCGCCACGTCAAGGGACTGCGCCAAGAGCTCTTCGCGCTGCGCGGGGCTGTAATCCGCCGGGGCGCCGAGCAGCACGTTCTCGCGGACCGAATTCGAGAAGAGGGTGGTGTCTTCGAAAGCTACGGCTATTTCTTTGCGCAGCTCTTCCAGATCCCATTCGCGCACGTCTTGCCCGTGCACCAGTACCTGCCCGGCGCTTACCTCATGCAAGCGCGGGATCAGGTTCAGCAGCGTCGATTTGCCCGAGCCGGTGATTCCGACCAGCGCCATGGTTTCCCCGGCGCGGATCGTCAGCTCGATATCGGCAAGGATGGGGCGCCCGCGCCCGGAGGCATCGGGGTAGGCAAATCGAACGTGCTTGAGCTGCACTTCGCCGGTGCGTTCGGCGGGGGACTTCGGCTGGTCGGGGGAGACGATGTCGTTGGAAGCGTCCATCACTTCGAAGTGGCGGTCCAGCGCGGTTTTGGTGCTCAGCGTCATGCCCAGCAGCATCCCCATGCCTTCCACCGGCCCTGCGATCACCGCTGCGATGGCGAAGTAGGCCACGAGCGAGCCGATGCTCAGCTGCCCGCCGGCAACCAGCGAGATGCCGATCAGTACGCCCAGCCCCAAGATCGTTTCGGGGATTGCCACGACGGCCATCAGGAAGCTGGCCAGGGTTTTGGCCTTGCTGATTTCCGTCTGCTGCAGCGACTTGGCCTGCTCGTTGAATCCGGCATACACATGGGGGCCGCGGCCGAAGGCCTTGATGACGCGAATGCCATGGACAGATTCTTCGACAGCGGTCGCGAGGTCACCGGCTTGGTCTTGGCTCAGCCGGCTCGCGGCCCGGTAGTTGTTGCGGAAGTGGTAGGCCTTGATCGAGATGGGGATGGCGCCTAGCAGGTAGAGCAATCCGAGGATCCACGAGTGGTAGAACATCAGCGCCAGGCCGGTGATCACGGTGACCGTGTCCACCACGAGCATCATGGCGCCGAAGGCGAGCCAGCGGCGCAGCAGCGACAGATCCGACATCGAGCGGGAGAGCAGTTGGCCCGAGCCCCAGCGCTCGTGGAACGCCACGGGCAGGCGCTGCAGATGCTTGTAGAAGCGGATGCGCATCTGCGCTTCCAACCCCGCCGCCGGGTTGAGCACGAATTGGCGGCGCAGGTAGATGAATAACGCTTCCAGGAAACCCAAGGCACCCACAATCGCCATGGCGATCCAGATTGCGTTGTTCGTCCCATCGCTGTCCAGGACGTTGTTCACCAGCCAGGCGAGGACCTGCGGAATGACGAGGGCGACAATGCCTGCGCCCAAGGCGCAGAGGAAGCCGCCGATGAGCCGCGGAAGAATCGGGCGGACAAACGGCCCCAGCCGTTTTAAGGTGGTTGTCAACGACACCGCTTCAGCTGCTTCTGAGTTTTGTTGTCGCGCCATGCGAGTTCCCCACCATCACCAATAACAATATCGACCGGACTACAGCCTACCGTCAGTAGTTGGGAAAATTCAATCAAATAATCACTAGTGGATAGATTATTTGTTGCTGGCTCAGAGACAGCTTCAGGCCCCGCACCTGAACCAAGTGCGGGGCCTGATGGAGTGAATGATTAGTCCCTTGCGGTGAGCGTGAGCAGTACTGCCTCGGGCGGGCAGGCAATGCGAAATGGTGCGAAGCGAGAGTGGCCCAGGCCGGCGGAGACATTCAGCGGGACGGTGCGCCCGGCATATTCCCATTCGGTCAGCCCGCGAGCTCGCCACGTCGGCAAATCGCAGTTCGACACCAGGGCGCCGTATCCCGGAATGCATACCTGTCCGCCGTGGGTGTGGCCGGCGAAGATGATATCCGCTCCGGCCTCGGTGAGTTGATCCAGCACTCGTTGGTAGGGGGCATGGGTTAGCGCGATGCGTACGTGCGGAGCCTGGTATCCGGTGACCGAGCCTTGCGGCCATCCAGCGAATTGGTCGCGTTCCAGATGCGGATCATCGACGCCGGTCAGATCAAGCCGGATTCCGTTGAGTACGGTGGAGTAGGCCCGGTTGGTCATGTTGACCCACCCGGCGGACCCGAAGGCCCGGTGCATCTCTTCGAAGGGCAACTTGTCACGGCTCGAAGGGTTCGGGGTGCCGGAGCCCGCGCTGAGGTAGCGCAACGGGTTCTTCAGGCGCGGCGCGTAGTAGCAATTCGAGCCGGGCACGAAGGCTCCGGGGAATTGCATCAGAGGCGTCAGCGCGTCGATCAGCGCCGGAACGCCATCGCGGTGGCTGAGGTTGTCACCGGTGTTGATCACGTAGTCGGGGCGCTCGTCGGCGAGCCGGTGCAGCCAGCGCCGCTTGAGGGCTTGGCCGGGGATCATGTGGATGTCCGAGAGGTGCAGCACGCGGATATCGCCCGCCCCTCGGGGAAGGACCTTGACGGTTTCGCGACGGAGCCCGAATTTCTGGGTTTCGTATAATCCGTAGCCAAGCACCGCCGCGCCTGCTGCGACGGCACCGCCGGCGAGCAGCGCCGCGGTGCCGGTGGCGCGGCCGAATGCCGAAGAGAAATTAGTGTGTTCAACCATGACCGGTCCGTCAGTGTCCTTTCAAGGGAACAGACCCGTTTGAGTCTGGTGATAGTGCCAATCTAAACCGAAAGGCCGCGTTCAACCAAAGTTGAACGCGGCCTTTCGGCGACTACTTAGTCGTCCGAATCATCTCCGGGCTTGGCCGGAGTAGTCGGCTTCGAGTTGTTTTGACCGTTTCCGTTGCCATTACCGTTTCCATTGCCGGTGGCTTCAGACTTGTCGTCGTCGGACTCCTTGGAATCCTCATTTTCGGAGTCTTCCTTTTTAGAGTCTTCCTCTTTGTCCTCGTCGTCTTCCTTCGGCTTAGGAGCTGGCTTCGGCTTAGGAGCCTTGCTGACCGAACCGAAGGAATTTCGCTCGTACTGCTGAACCGCCTTGGACATGAAGTCAACCCACAATGGAGCCGCATAGGTCGAGGAATCAACCATCTTCGGAGCGCGTTCGTCGTTGATCATCTTGCCGTGCAGCCAATTCTTCTTTTCCTCTTCGCCTTGTCCCTTAAGCCGGCCAACCCAAGCCGCGCTCGAAATGCCGGTGCTGTAGCCGACGAACCAAGTTGAAGTCGCACCGTTATTTGTGCCGGTCTTGCCCGCAATTGGTCCGGCAACTTGGCCCTTGGAAACACGGTTCGTGGCGATCTTCTTCAACGTCCCATTCAAATCGGCCACGTACTGAGGGTTGATCTGCTGGGAGCAGTTTTGCTTCGGCACCTTGTACTTGGTGCCGTCTTTATCGACCACTGAGGTGATAGCCCGCGGTTCGCAGTATTCACCCTTGTTTGCGAAGGTGGCGAAAGCCGCCGCTTGCGCCAGCGGGGTTACCGATGCAGTACCAATAACGAATGAAGGGTTGGCAGGATTGATAGGTGCTGGCCCCTCGCTACCCACTGGCTTTTGATCGATCAGCCCGATTTTGGTTGCGTAATCAGCAATGGTGCAAAGATCGACCTTTTTGGCTTCCTGAACGGTGGCGGAGTTAATTGACCAGTACAGCCCAGTATCCACCGTCATCGTGCGATAGAAGCCACGCGAAGCGTTCTTTGGTTCCCACTTTGCAGTGTAGGTCTGTCCACCTGGAAGGCAAGAAGCTCGCCATTTATCGCCAGCGGTGAAGAGTTCCTTCTTAGCATTGATCTTGTCGTACATGTGATTGCCCTCGTCAAGCCAAGCAAGGGTGGTGAATGGCTTCATGGTGGAGCCACCCTGGAAGCCGCCCGCTCCACCTAGTCGACTTTCTACCGCGAAGTTGTAGAACGTCCGGCTGCCGGTTTCCTCGGATTTTGGCGCGTAGGTGGTGTTCTGGGCCATGGTCAAGATATTTCCGGTTCCCGGTTCAACCGAAACCAGCGACGAGTAGATATCCTCGTTCGACTTGGCGTTAGGATCGATCGCCTCGCGTGCATCCTTGGCGGCCTTCTTATTCAACGCGGAGTTCAGCGTGGTCTTGATGGTCATGCCGCCGCGGAACAGCAAGTTCTCGCGGTCTTCCTTGGTTTTGCCGAAGTTCTTGTCCTTGAGGATCAAGTTGGTGATGTAGTCGCAGAAATAACCGTCATCTTTGGCAGCCATGCAACCCGAAGCGGAGCTGCTAGGGTCCTCGCCCAAGTCCGACTTCACAGCCTTGTCATATTCCTTTTTGGTGATCGCGCCGGTGCGGTACATGTTGCCCAGCACCTTGTTACGTCGATCCAAGGAGCGTTCAGGGTTCTTGAGCGGGTTGTAGACGTTAGGCAGCTGCACCATGCCGGCGAGCATTGCCGACTGCTGCAGGTTCAGATCCTTGGCGTCCACGGAGAAGAAGCGCTGCGCGGCGGCCTGCACACCATACTCACGACCCGAGAACAACACGAGGTTCAGGTAGCCTTCGAGGATTTCGTCCTTCGACATTTCCTTTTCGATGGCTACCGCGTACTTCAGCTCGCGGATCTTGTCCGAGTAATCCTTGCTGCCCGACACGGTGCTCTCGTCGGAACCGGTCAAGATCTGGTTATTGACCAGCAGGTTGTTCACGTACTGCTGAGTCAGCGTGGACGCACCGGAACGCGAAGAGGAGGTCGCGTTGCTGATGACCGCACGGGCAATGCCCTTGGGGTCAATGCCGCTGTGCTCGTAGAAACGCTCGTCCTCCACCGAAACAATCGCCTTGCGCATGTACGGAGAAATATCCTCGAGGTCCACCGGATCGCGGTTCTGTTCATAGAACGTCGCAATCAGCTTTCCCTCGGAGTCCAAGACATTCGAAGGCTCGGGAATGGGAAGCTTCTCGAATGTGCTCGGAAGCGCGCTTACAATATTATTTCCGGTGGTCAAACCGGTTTTTGCGATAGCTGCCACGGGAACGAGCATGCCCGCGGCCAGCACGCCACACAGGGCACTGATTCCGAAGAACGCAACGATCTTTCCCAAAGTGGTAGCTGTATCAAAAAAGGGTGACTTCTTGGCTGCCATACCTACTAGTTTACAAGGACGCGCTAACGTATCGAGTATGACTAAATGGGAATACGCCACTTTGCCGCTCGTTATCCACGCAACCAAGCAGATTCTGGACCAGTGGGGTGACGATGGCTGGGAGCTCGTAGCGATCGTTCCCGGCCCGAACGGCACCAATCCAGTGGCCTACATGAAGCGTCCAAAAGCCTAACTTTCAGAAGGAGTAAAACCCCATGCAAGAAGCTACTTCCTCGCGTGTCGAAGCACGCCTCGCAGAGCTCGATCTGACCTTGCCAGAGGTGGCAAAGCCGGTCGCCGCATACCTGCCGGCAATCACCACCGGCAACTACGTTTACACCTCCGGCCAGCTGCCGCTGATTAAGGGAGAACTCTCAGCTCTCGGCAAGGTCGGCGCCGAGGTTTCGGCCGAAGATGCCAAGGCCATGGCGCAGACTTGCGCACTGAATGCTCTGGCTGCCATCAAGGCAGAAATTGGTGACCTAGATCGCATTAAGCGTATCGTGAAGGTCGTTGGCTTCGTGTCCTCAGACCCGTCATTCACCGGTCAGCCCGGCGTCATCAACGGGGCCTCGGAATTCTTCGGAAATGTCCTGGGCGAGGCCGGTGTGCACGCACGTTCGGCCGTAGGCGTAGCGGTGCTGCCATTGGATGCTCCGGTCGAGGTTGAGGTCATCGCCGAATTTGAGTAGTCCACAACGCGATTCCGGTGTGCGCCAAGGGCGGTCCAGTCCGTCCGCCACGCGCACCGGAGTTGCGCGCCGCCTCGTAGAACTGCCGCCGCATCAAATTCCCGCGGCGGAAAACTGGTTCACTTTCGGTTCGCGGACCCCGCGCACCGCCCGCCGTGCTTCCTCGGTCTGCCTGGTTCAAGACGGGGTGCACGGAGTAGAAACCTTCCTGGGCTACCGCCCCGGCGAGTCCCCTCTCGGGAGCGTGGCATTTCCCGGAGGCAGCGTCGAAGCGGGAGACCGCGTCGAGTACAAATGGTTCGGCCCGAACCTTTCGCAGTGGTCCAAGCGCATGGACGTGCTCGATCAGCAGCTCGTTCGCGCGCATCTGGTCTGCGCCATCCGAGAACTTTTCGAAGAAACCGGGATCCTGCTCGCCGGAACCGACGAACAGTCGGTGGTCGAAATGAACGATCCCGAGGAATGGATGTCCGCCCGCGAAGCCATCGCCGGACAGGACCTGGCCTTCGAGGAATTTCTTCGCCGGCGCGGGCTGGGCCTGCGCACCGACCTGATGCGCCCGGTCAGCCACTGGCTGAGTCCCAACTTCGCCTTCCGGCGGTTCGACACCTGGTACTTCACCGCAACGGTCCCCGTGCATCAGGAGCCGCGTCTGCTGCGCGCTAAGGGCAAATGGGCGCAGTGGTGCAGTTCCAAGCAGATCATGGCTCAGCGTGCCACCAGCGACCTGGGAGACCGCATTGGCCAGCCGAGCACCGTTGGACTGAGGTTGTCGCAGATCACCAGTCCAGCGGTCGAGCAGATGCTGGAGCGGATGGCCGATGCCCACGGTGCGGTCGCCTATCTCTCGCGCGCACGCACCTTGGACGTGCAGCATCCGGACCTGCTGGTGCGTGACGGCACCTATTATCTCGAAGTGCTGAGCGCGCTCGGGGTCGAATCGACACGTCCTTGGCAGGCGGAACCCGGCCACTAGATCTTCGGTCGGAAAGCAAAGGCCGGACAACCCGCGAGGGTTGTCCGGCCTTTTGCTCAGCGGTGCTTAGCGCGAACGCTGACGCAGACGCTGGATGTCCAGGATCACGACGGCGCGGGCTTCCAGACGGAGCCAGCCGCGCTGCACGAACTCGGCCAGGGCCTTGTTCACGGTTTCGCGGGAGGCACCGACCAGCTGGGCCAGCTCTTCCTGGGTCAGCTCGTGAGCGACCAGGATGCCATCGGTGGCTGGGCGACCGAAACGGTCAGCGAGGTCCAATAGCGCCTTAGCCACACGGCCAGGAACATCGGAGAACACCAGATCGGCCAGGGATTCATTAGTGCGACGCAGACGCGCAGCCAAAGCCTGCAGCAGCTGGATCGAGACCTCCGGGGAGTTCAGGATCGCCTTGCGCATGTTTTCATGGCTCAGACCAGCTAGTCGGGTCTCCGACACGGCGGTTGCGGTTGCGTTGCGCGGGTGTGGATCGAACAGCGCCATTTCGCCGAACAGTTCACCTGGGCCGAGCACGGCAATCAGGTTTTCACGTCCGTCGGCGGAAGTGCGGCCGAGCTTGATCTTGCCCGAGACGATGAAGTAGAGACGGTCACCCTGATCGCCTTCGCGGAACACTGATGCACCGCGAGACAGATCGACCTCGGTCAATTCTTCGGTTAGCGTGGCGAATACTTCATCACCAAGCGACGCGAAAAGCGGCGCGCGGCGCAGTACCTCGATATCCATTAAATCTCCTGTCAACAGTAGTAAGCGCTCACTTCATTGTGCCGTATTCGGTAACAATGTGACAGTTTCCACACGTGGTTTAACCAAGAAATGTTGAGAATCACGCTCGTCATACAAAAACTCGCGAATATCCTCGCAGAAATCCATCAGCTTCTAAGGGTACCTTGGGTTAATAGTAAGTTTGTGAATGAAGCGGGGTCTCGGTGCTCGGAGTATTCAGTTGGCTGGACGTCGCCATCTGCGTAGTTTTACTTTCATTTTTTATTGCCGGAATCCGCCGCGGCTTCCTCTATACGGTCGGGGACATGCTCGGTCTCATCGCCGGAGGCATCGCCGCGTTCTTCGCCATTCCGCTGGTTTCGACCTTCGCCTCGAACCCTTGGTGGCGGGTCGCGCTGATGGTCGCCACGGCCGCCGTGCTGATCATTTTGGGCCAGGCCCTGGGCAGGGTTATTGCCACCCGAATCAGGCGCTGGATGAACTTTGATTTCCTGCGTGCCGCAGACGGTTTGGCCGGTGGCGTGCTTTCGGTTTTCATTACCGCCACAATCATCGGCGCACTGGCATTTTCCACGTCAAGCATGGGTATTCCGCGGCTTTCCAGCGAAATCGACAAGTCGAAAATGATCGCCTCGATCCGTGGGCTGACACCCGAGTTCGTGAACTCGGCCATCTCCTCGGCGCGTTCGGCGGTCATGGCCGAAACCATCCCCGCCCTGCTCGATCCCTTCGCCCCGCCGGTGGAGCCGGTCGAGGAAGGTCAATGGTCCGCCAACGACCTGCAGCGGGCCTCGGTGAGTTCGGTGGCAAAGATCTCCGGGACGGCCGTTCAATGCGGTGTGAACCTCACCGGTTCCGGCTTCGTCATCGACGACCAATTGGTGATGACCAATGCCCATGTGGTGGCAGGTTTGAGCGCGGCTACGGTGGAGGTCGAGGGTGATCAACTTCACCGCGGAAAGGTAGTTTATTTTGATCCGGAAGCCGATATCGCGGTGCTGCGTGTCGACGGCATGGAAGCGCAGCCTCTGGAGCTCGCCGACGAGAATCTGGGCCGCGGCGAGCAAGCTGCCTTCATCGGCTATCCGGCCGGTGGGCCGTTGCAGGTGCGCGGCGCGGTGGTCGCCTCACGCGCCACGGTGTCCATCGCCAATATCTATGGCGAGAACCCCGCCGCGCTCTCGGTTTACCAGTTGACGGCCAAGGTGGCCCAAGGCAACTCCGGCGGCCCCATGGTCAACGATTCCGGCGAAGCGGTAGGCATGATCTTCGCCAAGTCGCGAGGCAATGACGAGGTGGGCTTCGCGCTGAGCCTCGAGGAGATCGAACGCGCGCTCAAGGCGGCCGGGGACCGCACCACCTCGATCAAGACCGGTGAATGCATCGGCGGCTAGCGGCCGAGGATATGCGCCAGCTGCTGGACCGCGAGCCGGTAGCCATTGGTCCCGGCGCCGATGATGATCGAGGCGGCCACGGGGGAGACGTAGGAGTGATGGCGGAATGCCTCACGCCGGTGCACGTTGGAAATATGGACCTCTATCACCGGCAGCGACACCCCGCTGAGCGCATCGGCGATGGCCACCGAGGTGTGCGTGTAGGCGCCCGGGTTGATGATGATGCCGGCTTTGGTCAGCCGCGCTTCGTGAATCGCATCGATGAGCACGCCCTCGTGGTTCGACTGGAAGGCCTCCACGGTGAGGTCGTATCCCGCCGCGGTGCGCTGCGCCAGCGCCTCGACATCGGCGAGCGTTTCATGGCCATAGATTTCGGGTTCGCGAGTTCCTAGCAGGTTCAGGTTCGGTCCGTTGAGTAACAAGATGGTGCGCGAAGCGTTTTCAGACATGGAAACAATCTAATACACCTCGCGTTTGCTCCGGCGCTTCATGAACGTTTATGCGCTAGCTAAAACGAAACGGACCGCCGCTGGCGCACTCCGTTGCCGGTTGAACCGGTTGGCGGTGGCGCAGGCGGCGGCCAGTGGATCCCGGCCTGGGGGCCGGAGCTCGCTACTTCTTCATCGACTGCGCGATCTGCGTCATCACGGTCGCGTCGGACAGCGTGGTCGCGTCGCCGACCTCGCGGCCCTCGGCCACGTCCTTGAGCAGGCGGCGCATGATCTTGCCCGAGCGGGTCTTGGGCAGCTCGGGGACCACCAGGATGTGGCGCGGCTTGGCGATCGGGCCGATGTCCTTGCCCACATGGGCGCGCAGCGTGGCGACCACATCCTCGCCTTCGGGCGGTTCGGTCTGCAGGATCACGAATGCGACCACCGCCTCGCCGGTGGTCTCGTCCTTCGCCCCGACCACCGCGGCCTCGGCAACGTACGGGTGGGCCACCAGCGAGGACTCGATCTCCGTGGTGGACAGCCGGTGCCCGGACACGTTCATCACGTCATCCACCCGGCCCAGCAGCCAGATGTCGCCGTCCTCGTCCTTCTTCGCGCCGTCGCCGGCGAAGTACATGCCCTCGAAGCGGGACCAGTAGGTCTCCTTGTAGCGCTCCATGTCGCCCCAGATGCCGCGCAGCATGGCTGGCCACGGGTCGCGGATGACCAGGAAGCCGCCCTCGCCGTCGGCCACCGAAACGCCGGCCTCGTCGACCACGTCGATGCTGATCCCCGGCACGGCGACCTGCGCCGAGCCCGGCTTGGTGGCGGTCACCCCAGGCATCGGGGTGATCATATGCGCCCCGGTTTCGGTCTGCCACCAGGTGTCCACGATCGGGGTTGGGTGCTCCTTGCGCTCGCCGTTCTTGCCGTTGTTGGTGCCGATGACATCGCGGTACCACATCCAGGCTTCCGGGTTGATCGGTTCGCCGACCGAGCCGAGCACGCGCAGGCTGGAGAGGTCGTAGCCGTCGGGGATCTCGCGTCCCCATTTCATGAAGGTGCGGATCGCGGTCGGCGCGGTGTAGAGGATGGAGACCTTGTACTTCTCGATCAGTTCCCACCAGCGACCCTGATGCGGGGTGTCCGGGGTGCCTTCGTACATCACCTGGGTGGCGCCGTTGATCAGCGGGGCGTAGGTGACGTAGGAATGCCCGGTGACCCAGCCGATATCCGCGGTGCACCAGTAAACATCGGTTTCCGGGTGCAGGTCGAAGGTGTCGCGGTGGGTGACCGCGCCCTGGGCCAGGAAGCCGCCGGTGGTGTGCACGATGCCCTTCGGCTTGCCGGTGGTGCCCGAGGTGTAGAGCACGAACAGCGGGTGCTCGGAATCGTGGGCTACCGCGGTATGCTCGGTGGCGGCGGTGCCGACTACGTCATCCCACCACTTGTCCAGTGCACCGAATTCGGTCGGCTCGCCGTTGCGCTTGACCACCAGCACGTTTTCCACGGTGTGGCCGGGCTTTTCAAGGGCCGCATCCACCGCCGGCTTCAGCGAAGAAGGCTTGCCGCGGCGCCAGGTGCCATCGGCGGTGACCACGAGCTTCGCGTCCGCATCATCGATGCGGGAGCGCAGCGCATCGGCGGAGAAACCGCCGAAGACCACCGAATGGATCGCGCCGATGCGCGCGCAGGCCAGCATGGTGATCACCGCTTCCGGGATCATCGGCAGGTAGACGGCCACCCGGTCGCCCTTGGCGACGCCCAAGGACTCGAAGGCGTTGGCCGCCTTCTTCACCTCTTCGGTCAGCTGCGCGTAGGTGTAGCTGCGGGTGTCTCCCGGCTCGCCTTCGAAATGAATGGCAACCCGTTCGCCCAGGCCGTTCTCCACATGGCGGTCCAGCGCGTTATAGGCCGCGTTGAGTTTGCCGCCGACGAACCACTTGGCCACCGGTGCTTCGGACCAATCCAAGGTCTCGGTGAAATCGGTGTCCCAAGTCAACACGCTCCGTGCCTGTTGCGCCCAGTAGCCCAACCGGTCTTCGCTTGCTGCCGCGTACTGGTTCGCCGAGCCGATGGCTTGGTCGCTGAAGTCTTTGCTAGGGGCAAACGCACGAGTCTCATGCGATAGGTTGTCCAGGGTCTTGGAGTCACTCACCGGTGATCGCGTCCTTTCGGTTAAACAAAAATTACTCTGTGATCAAAGTTACACGCTCGAACGCCGAGCCTGTGGTTTGTGTCACTGACGGGGCTAGTAACGGGCATTTTGTGCGCCGAACGGTCATCAGGGCGCGGTGAAATGCAGGCAAACAGTGATATTTTTCCCGGCTCATGACACGATCATCTCGTGGCAGCAAAAGTGAAAGTTGAAACAGAGATCGGACTCAAACGGCGGGCACGGAAGATGCACCGCCTGTTGGCCGAGGCATACCCCTATGCGGTGGCCGAACTGGATTTCGAGAATCCCTTCGAGCTGCTGGTGGCAACGGTGCTCTCCGCGCAAACTACCGACGTCCGCGTCAATTCGATCACCCCACGGCTCTTCGCAAGGTATCCCGACGCGCTGGCGATGAGCCAGGCCGAACGCGGGGCACTTGAAGAACTGATCCGGCCCACCGGATTCTTCCGCGCTAAGACAGAATCCCTGCTGGGGCTCTCGGCCGCGCTGGTGGAGCGCCATGGCGGCCAGGTCCCCGCTCGGCTCGAAGACCTGGTTAAGCTTGCCGGGGTGGGGCGGAAGACCGCGAATGTGGTGTTGGGAAACGCCTTCGGCGTCCCGGGCATCACCGTGGATACGCACTTCGGACGGCTCGCCAACCGCTTTGGCTGGACCGGCGAAACCGACCCGGTTAAAGTTGAGCACGCCGTGGGCGAATTATTCGAAAAGCGCGACTGGACCATGCTCAGCCATCGCGTGGTCTTCCACGGCCGCCGAGTCTGCCATGCCCGCAAGCCGGCCTGTGGCGCCTGCGTCTTGGCAACGCTCTGCCCGTCCTCCGGGATGGGCGAGGAGATTCCGGCGAAGGCACAGAAATTGCTGAAGTATGAGCTCGCTCCGGGACGCGAAGAACTGCTGCAGAAAATGCTCGACGGGGCCACCCGCCGGGAACTGCGCGCCGAAGGATACGGACTGGACGCATGAGTGCACGTGCTGAGCTGGAAAAAGTCATCGCGACCCATGCCCAAAAAATGGGCTCTACGGTAAAACTTCCGAAACACTGGGTTTTTAACCAGATGGACGCCAACAGCGTGCGCAAGGCAGCGGTGCTCCTCCTCTTCGGATCGGCCACCGGGCGGGGCGTGCACGAAGCGGCCAAACCCGAGGACCTTGACCTGCTTTTTGTGGAGCGCGCCTCCACGCTGCGCAAACATGCCGGGCAGATCGCTTTCCCCGGCGGTGGGATAGATCCCGAGGATGGTTCGGCGAGCGCTGCGGCACTGCGCGAGGCGTGGGAAGAAACCGGGGTTGATATTTCAGGGATTGAAGTTCTTGGCCAATTGACCGAAACGGAGCTTCCGGTGTCCAGCTTCTTGGTCACCCCCGTGGTGGGCTGGTGGCACACCGAGTCCAGGGTCTATGCGGCGGACCTGCGCGAGAGCTCGGATGTCTTCCGGGCGCCGGTAACGCACCTGCTCGATCCGCACAACCGGCTGACCGCGGTGGTGCAGCGCGGGGCCCAGCGTTTCAAATCCCCGGCCTTCGAATACGAAGGACACCTGATCTGGGGATTCACCGCGATCGTGATCGATCGGTTATTTGCCGAGTTGGGCTGGAACAAACCGTGGAACGCGCAACGCGAAATCAAGTTGAAGTAAGCGGCTATTTGCCTTCGGAATAGTTCTGCGAGATAGCGACGCTGACCGGAAAATTTGGGCTGTGCCCGCCAAAGAGCGTGCGTCCGGCGAGCAGCGCCGCGTGGCGCACCAACTCACCAAGGCGATCGGCCAGTTCTATCGGGCACTCGAAAACGACCTCGTCGTGAACGAAAAACACCTGCTGGCAGGACTGGGCCCAGCCGGCCTGGCGAATCAGATGACGGGCATGGCCCATCCACACCAATGCCCACTCGGCGGCGGTTGACTGCACCACGAAATTTCGGGTGAACCTGCCACGCGACCGTGCCGCAGCATCGGCGGCTCGCTGCCCGGCCTCATCTTTGGTAGCCCGCTGGGCTTGCACCCAGCTTTCTTCCGCCGGCGGGCAGCCGCGGCCTAGCCAGCTTTGTACTCCTTCGCCGCGCTCGCCTGCTTTCGCGGCCTGATCCACATACGCCATGGCCTGCGGGAAGTTCTTCTTCAAGGCGACGCCCACCGCACCGGAGGTGCCGCCCCCGCCGCCGTAGATGACCGAGAGCATTCCCAATTTCGCCTCGTTGCGGTCCGAGACGAGCCTGGCATCGATGAGCCACTGATAGAGGTCATCTTGCTGGCCCGCCTCTTGGAGCCGGCGATCTTGGGAGATCGCGGCGAGAATGCGTGGCTCGAGCTGCCGGCCGTCGGCGATGACGAAGGTGCGTCCTGCGGTGGTGCCCACCACCTGGCGGATCGAATGGGGCAGCTGCAGCGCTCCTCCACCGCTGGCGGCCCAGCGCCCGGAGGCGACGGTGCCTAGCACGTAATGCGGGTGGAACCGCCCGTTCTTGACCCATTGGTCAAGCCAGGCGTCCCCGTGCGTGCTGGCCAGCCGGGAAAGCTTCTTGTATTCAAGGACCTGCTCGATGAGCGGATCCTTGAGCTGTTCCAGCTCCCAGGCACGCACCGACTGGACCGAAAAACCTGCGCGGTGCAGGGCACGCAGCAGGTCGTGCGGGGAATCCGGGTTCAGCCCGGGCCACCGCAAGGCCTGTCCGAGGGCCTCGGCCAGATGGGCGAGTTTGGCCGGACGCATCCCTTCGCCGACCGCAGGCCCAAGCTTCTCCCGCAGCAGCGCGCGGTGATCTGCCTCGTTCCAGGCAAGCCCGGCATGCTCCATTTCGCAGGCAACAAGCGCACCGACCGACTCGGCATGAATGAGCAATTCAAGCTTTCGGCGCGCTGCCGGCTCATCGGGCAGGGCCTGGCGTTGGCGCACATACATGGCCACGACTTCGTCCAAGCTTTCCCCGTTGACCGGAGTCTCAAATAAGGCGTCTTGATTGGGCCGGGTAACCGGGCTGTGCGGGTTTTCCAGATCGATGTCGTCTAGTTGCTGCGCGCTCAGTGGGCTGCGGTGCAGGATTCGTTGGGAGAGCGAAAGCACGTGCGCCTTGGCAATGAAGACTCCCGCTGCCAGCAAGGAGGGCATCCAGTCCGCGGTGCGCAGCATGACCCACCGTGGGGCGTGTTCGTCTTCAATGGTGCGAACGGCCGCCGGGAAGTGGGCTTTGGACACCGGGCGGCCCGGGAGCACTGGCTTGCCACTTAGTGCGTGGCGAAGTTCGAGGATGGCGTAGCCTTCGGGGTCAGCGGCGATAAAGGCAAGCATGCTCATTGTTCTATTGTGCATTGAAGACGGACAATATCCCCAGCTTGCCAAGCATCGGCCCGGCACCATGCGAAACGATGGCACCGTTCAACTATGAATTGGTTATCTTTTCCCAGCTCCGGCTCACCGCCGATAAAGAGCGATGGGCGGTTTGTGGCAACCGAACAAGCGTGCGATGCGCCGAGGTCGGTCGCGATAAGCGCTGAGCGCCTCTGGGGCGCTGGCGAACTAGCCTGCACCCTGGTCAGCCACGATGAGCGACTAGTCGAAAGCTGTGCGCTCATCGCGCTGGGCGCGGCCGTGCGCATACACCAATGCGCCGAGCTCAAGGATCTGCCGGCTCCCGGCAACGGCCCGGTGCTCTGGGGCGCGGATATGGCCGCCGAAGCACTGGCATTCCCCGGACTCTGCGACGTTGTCCTCGGCTTTGAAGAAGACGACCAACAGCTGTGGTCGGTGGCTAGCCAAATCCCGCGTGCCAGAGTGGCCGTCTTGCCCAGGGCACAGCAATGGTTGGGGGAGTATCTAGGGCTTTGGGGAATGCGCGCAGGCCAGGCGCATTGCCTTTCCTTGGGTTCCCTCGCCGGCGGCTTGGGAACCAGTACCTTGGCGGCGCTCGTTGCCCACGCGGGCACGCTGTGCGGATTGAAGAGCCTGCTGATCGATCTGGATCCTCATTCCACCGGATTGTGGCCGCGGGTGACGCTCGATCCGCCCACGGGAATCGGCTGGGAAGAGCTGTGCCGCTCCGGTGGCGCGTTGGCACCGCACCAGCTGGTGGATACCTTGCCCACGGTGCGAGACACCGCGGTTTTGACCTGGTCGCCCAGCGCCGCACCCAGCGAGCTGGATGAACAACTGGTAGTGCGATTATTGGCGGCGGCCAGACAAGGCTTCGACCTGCTAGTGGTCGATACCGGACGCGCGATGCACCCGCAGCGTGCGGTGCTTGAACAATTCGTTGACCGGCAGATCCTGACCTGTGAAGATACCGGCACACCGCCGGCCGAAGCCCATATCCGCTGCGGTCCAAGGAACCTGCGAAATTCGAATACCGCGACGGGACAGTACCTAGGGCATTTTGCGAGCTTGCCGAGGATCTCCCGGGCGATACAACGCGGAGTGCTCTTTGACGCCATGCGCTCTCGAAAAGTCCGCCACGTGCTAGCGGACCTGCGCCTCCTGCCAGAATCCGAGGGGAGCAAGAGATGAGCACGGGCAAACACAGTGCGCAAGGTGCGGGGCGCGCAACCCGTCGCGAAGTCGATGAACGCATCCTCGAATCGGTGCGTCAGCGGGCGATGGCCACCGGTGGGCAACTCGATGCGGTAGCCCTCGCCGGGGCCGTACAAGATTCTGGGGCCGCCTTGGGCGCCTCGGGAGCCGCCGAATCACTAAAAGCTCTGCAAGACGAAGTCGCCGGTCTATCGGTACTCGAACCATTCGCCCAACAGCCCGAAGTGACCGATGTCTTGGTTGACGGGCAGGGCAGGGTGTGGATCGATTCGCCTCGCGGGTTGGAACCGACCGAATACGTCTTCGGATCAGCCGAACAGGTCCGCAGGCTGGCAGTCCACCTTGCCACGCTAGCTGGACGCAGACTAGACGATGCAAGCCCATTTATGGACATGAGCTTGAAGCACTACCGAGTCCACGCGGTGCTGCCTCCGATTGCCACGCAGGGGCCGCTGATCTCGATTCGTGTTAAGAAAACCAAGCCCTTGGACCTCGCCGGGGTACTGGAACACGCGGCGTGCTGGTGGCATCCGTTGCTTGAAGAGATCATGAAACGGGAACTGAATTTTCTCGTCACCGGAGGCACCGGCAGCGGCAAGACCACCTTGCTTCAGGCTATGCTCTCGCTGGCTCACGAGGGTCAACGCATCGTTGTCGTGGAAGACTCCCAAGAGCTGCACGTCACCCACCAACATGTGGTCGGCATGCAGACTCGTGCGGCAAACGTTGAAGCGGCCGGCAACATCGAACTGCGCGATCTGGTGGTTCAAGCACTTCGAATGCGACCGGATCGATTGATCGTCGGGGAGTGCCGAGGGGCAGAGATCCGAGATTTCTTGGCTGCCATGAATACCGGCCATCAAGGAGCTGCCGGGACTCTGCACGCCAATAACCCCGAAGCCGTTCCCGCCCGTCTGGCAGCTCTGGGCGCACTAGCCGGGTGGAACCTCCAAGCGACGGCCCTGCAGGCGACCAGCGCGCTTGACCTTATTATTCACATGTCGCGCGGAGCACAGGGACAACGCGGTCCGGTGGCCCTAGGCATCCTGAACTCCGAGAGAGACGGTCAAATGAGCGTGATCACTGCGATCGACAGCAATCGGCGCGCACCCCTGGACCCGGCTTCGCTGCCGATCCTTGAACAGAAACTCGGTCAGGCGACTCTCAGCGCGCTCGCCGAGCAGATGGCTCGAAGCGAAGGCTGAACTGCGATGTTGATTCTCCTACTGAGCGCCGTGGCACTCTGGCTCTGGTTTCCTGGCAAAGCTAAAAACGAAACGGGCGGACGTCCCCGGCAGCAACACGGTATTTTCGGGTCCTCGCGACGGTCCGATGCACCGAAGAATGCGTTGGCCGAAGACGCCCGCACGATTCGCGAACTTGCCGCTTTGGTGCGCAGCGGACTGACCTTCTACCCCGCCGTTGATGCATTGCTGGCCGCCGAACACAGCCAGTGTCCGGTGCACCAGGCGCTTCACCAATTACGCGCCACGCACCGGCTGGGTGCTCGGAGGCCTAATCCGACTGAACCGACGGCGAACAACGCGCACACCTCGTCGGTGCATCGAATGCATTGGTGCTTACGGGTTTCCGAGCGCAGCGGCGCAAGCCTTGCCGAGGTGCTGGAACGGTTGGCCGATGATCTGGAAGCCGACCTGGTCGCATCACAAGCATTCGACGCCGCCATGGCTGGCCCCAAGGCCACGGCCAAGTTGCTGACCTGGCTGCCACTGGTTGGGTTCGGCGCCGGAATCCTTCTAGGCATTGACGTGCTCGGTGCCCTAGCCACCTCATGGGCGGCGCAGCTGAGCGTAGTCCTCGGGATGGCGTTGTGGCTGCTCAATCGGCTGTGGTGCAGGTTCCTGCTGCGCACCACCACTCGGCAGGCCCTGCAATGACTTTCTTCGCGTTGTGCTGTGCGGTTGCCGCGGTCTTGCTGGCTATTTCAAGCCACGAGAGGCACGAAAGAACGCTGAGCATAAAGCGTCCGCAAGCCAAAGCCGCTGACATCCAGAATCAACCTGTTGAGCTGATTCTGGATGTCAGCGCAAGCTTGTTGGATTCGGGAATGCCGATTAAAGACATTTTAGACACGCTAGGTCGCGGTGTCCCGCAAGGTGCACAGCTCTGCACCGTCGCACGATGCTTGGAAATGAACATGGAGTGGGATAAAGCCTGGCACTCGGCACCGGATTGGTTGCGACCACTTGAAAAGGCTTTGCGCTTCGCCCATGTCACCGGAGCCCCGGCGGCGAGCTTGCTGCGCAATGCGGCAGCGTTGCAGCGTCGCGAACGCAGCCAAAGAGTCGCAAGGCTGGGCGCGCAATTCGGTACCAGATTGGTGCTGCCCCTGGGCGCATGCGCCTTGCCAGCATTCATTGCCTTGGGCGTGGTGCCGCTGATTATTGCCTTGCTGCCGGGGCTCTGAACGAGTAATCCCCAGCTTGAAAGGAACCTAATCCGTGAAACGTTCAGGTAGCTCAAGCTGAAGGCACCACCCCAAATTATTTCGCATTTGGGAAACAACGAAAGGAAAAATCATGAAACGTATGGAAGCTATGCTTTCCGAGCGTCTTGCTGACGAAGAGGGCTCAACCACCGCAGAATTTGCTATGGTCACTCTGGCCGCCGTAGCCTTCGCCGGATTGCTGATCAGCATCCTGTCCAGTGGGGATGTGCGTGGCATGCTGATGGGTCTTATCAGCAAGGCCCTGTCGCTGTAGGCAATGAACTTCAACGATGAGAGAGGTAGCAGCACGGCGGAATTCGCGGTGCTGCTACCGGCTGTTGCCGTGTTTTTATCTTTGCTGTTGTGCTTTGGAGTGTTGGGTATGAAGCAGATCCAAGTGCAACAGGCTGCCGCTGCCATGGCCAGAGAACTGGCACGCGGAGAAGAGAGCTCGGTAGTGCATTCGAGCGGGATCAGGCTCGCCGGACATGACGCGACATATGCGATTTCACAGGGTGGGGGATTCTCCGAAGTTCATGTCAGCAAGTCTGTGCGCATTCCATTGCTCGGACCGATACAGGTCCGTGGCGAAGCTAGCGTGGCACTGGAATGAGAGAACCAGCCAGCGCGAGAGGCGAACGCGGCAACGGAACGGTGACGGCCACCGCATTAGTGGCGGTGGCACTGATCCTGGCCTCGGCGGTGCTCCTTTGGACGGCCGCGACCCATGCATCGATGCGTGCGGCGGCTGCCGCCGATTTGGCGGCGCTAGCCGCCGCAGATACCGCTAGAGGTCTACGCGCCGGGGACCCCTGCGAGATCGCCCGAAGCGTATCGGCGGCTAACGAAGCCGAACTTGAGCAATGCGCCGTGGAGGACGGAGGAACCTCTGTGCGTGTAACCGTCAGTGTGCCGGTGACCTTCGTCGCTCATGAGGTGAAGCTGCACGCGGCTACGGCGCGAGCCCGGGCCGGTGCACCGCCCTTAGATCAGCGATGATGGGCAGGCACAATATCCTGCAGCACGGTGCTCAGCAGAAGTATGGCACCGCTTTTGTCCAATGGGTTATTGCGGTTTCCGCACTTCGGTGACTGCACGCAGCTGGGGCACCCGTGGGCGCATTCGCACGATTGGATGGCGTCTCGGGTAGCTCGCACCCAATCTAGGAAACGCTCGAAACCACGCTCGGCGAATCCGGCTCCCCCCGGCTGGGCGTCATAAACGAAGATGGAGGGGTGGCCGGTGTCCATATGAAGGGCCGTAGACACCCCGCCAATATCCCAGCGGTCCGAGGTCGCGACCAGGGGAAGCAGCCCGATCATCGCATGTTCGGCCGCATGCAATGCCCCCGGGAACTGATCCACGGTGAGCCCGGCACCCAGTAGCCGCTGTTCGGTGAGCGTGAACCACACAGATTTAGTATGGAGTTCACGAGCTTCCAGCTCCAGAGGTTCCTCGGAGAGCACCTCGTTGGAGGCTACCGATTTGCGTTGGAACGAGACCACCTGAGTGGTGACGGTGACCTCGCCGAAAAATATACCGAGTTCCTGATGTTTGCTACTGCGCTCTTGGGAATGGACCTCTACCGTTGTCAGGTCGCGGGCGTTGGTGTAATAATCCGGATTGACTCGACTGACCACGACCACATGATTTTGTTCGTCGAGTTCTTCAACGTGGTAGCTGGCTCCTTGATGCACGTAAATGGCTCCGGGGTGTGCCTGATAATGTGTTTGCGGCGAATCCATGGTTCCAAGCAGCGCTCCGGTTTCGGCGTCGATAATGTCGACCGGGCCACCGCCGTCTGCCCGAATGGAGAACATCGAGGCGGCGTGTTGCGGATGGGTCCAGAACCATCCGGCCGGTCTGCGGCGCAAGTAGCCGCGCTGCACCAAGGAGTCCAGCAACTCTTCGGTCTGCGGGCCAAAAAGAGCTAATTCTTCGGGCCGCAACGGGTGTTCCTGGGCGGCTGCGCACAAGTGGCCGCTGAGTACGTATTTATTATGCGGGTCAAAGACCGTCGCTTCGACTCCGAGTTCAAATATTGCCTCGGGATGGTGCACCAGATAGGTGTCGAGCGGGTCTTCGGCGGCGACAAATATGGCAAGCGCATCTTGTCCGCTTCTTCCGGCACGGCCGATCTGTTGGAAGAATGAAGCGCGCGTTCCGGGCCATCCGGCGACCACCACCGCGTCCAACCCGGCGATGTCGATGCCAAGCTCCAATGCGGATGTCGAGGTCACTCCCAATAATTGGCCGGAGCGCAGCTGTTTTTCAACTTCGCGGCGTTCGGCCGGCAGGTATCCAGATCGATAGGCCGCCAAGCGGACGCTGAGTTCTGGAGCGAACTTTTCCAAATGCTTGCGCGTGAGTGCCGCAATGGTCTCTGCGCCGCGGCGGGATTTGATGAACACGATGCTGCGCACATGGTCCGCCATTAGGTCGGTAAGGATTGAGGCGCTCTCTGCGATCGCCGTGCGACGTAGCGGGGCACCATTTTCACCAGTCCGGTCGGTCAAGGGCGGTTCCCACAGTCCGATGACTAGTTCCCCCGAAGCGGAGAAATCGTGGGTAACGGCCTGTGCCGGGGCGCCGATGAGCCTCGAGAAGGATTCTTCCGGGTCCGAGCTGGTTGCCGAGGCGCCGATGAAGACCGGGTCGTTTCCGTAGTGGGCGCAGATGCGCCGCAGCCGGCGCATCAAGTTTGCGACGTGGGCACCAAAAACTCCGCGATATGAATGCGCCTCGTCGATGACCACGTAGCGCAACCGTTTGAAGAAACGCGACCAGGCCTGATGGTTGGACAGGATGCCACGATGGAGCATATCCGGGTTGGTGAAGACAAAGTTCGCGTGTTGCCTGACCCAGCTGCGGGTTCCTTGGTCGGTGTCGCCGTCATAGCTAGAGGCCCGAACGCCTGGCACCTTCAAAGCCTGCACCGAAGCCAACTGGTCTGCCGCCAAGGCCTTGGTGGGGCAGATGTACAAGATGGTCCCTTGGGCCTCGGCGTCATTGGGGCCGGTCTCTCGGGTGCGGTAGAGCAGGTCAATACTGGGCATGAGATATGCCAAAGATTTGCCGGAGGCCGTGCCGGTAGAAATGATCGTGTGGTTTCCCGCGTGAACGGATTCCGCGGCTTGCACCTGGTGCAGCCAGGGCCGCTGAATGCCTAGTTCCTCAAAGGTTTGCCGGACCGCGTCGTGGATCCAGGTCGGCCATGGCGCGGTGATCTCATCTTTCGCGGCCACCGACCTGCGATGGATGACCGCTTCGGGATCGTTTTGCCGATTGAACGGATCCAGCAACGCGCGCACGGACTTCACGTCTAGAGCCTCTCTGAGCAACGGTGGGTAGTTAAAAGCTTATCGCCGTCGAAAATAATTCCGACGGCGATCAGCGAAGAAATGGTGGCGGTTAGCCTTTGAACAGGACAACCTTGCCTAGCGAGGTCCAGCCCAAGGAAGCGTAGAGCTGCTGGCCGTCAACGGAGGCGATGAGCAGGCCCTCGTCCACATCGTGCTCTTGGGCCAGAGAAGCGAGCGCGCGCATGATCAAAGTTCCAAGACCCTGACGGCGGAAATCTGTACCGGTAATGATGCGGTCGAAGATCGCGAATCCGGCGACTGCCGAGACGTGGCCGGAAGCGGCTACGATCTCCTGATTGTCTTCTGGATGCAGCGAAACATAGGCATGGGTGCCGTCGCGTTCGATCTGGAAGACGAAGCCATCTGCGGGCAAAGGTACTTCGACGTCGTGCACGGCTAATTCGGTGACCATGAGGACTTCATCGTCTGCGGACACCTGAAGGCCAACCTCGCTGGCGGTACGCAGCAGTCCCTCGATTGAGTCATCGAATGCGGTGAGACGGCGCTTTGGATGCTTTTTAAGCGTCTCGGCGACCGCTGCGAGCTCTTCCTTGGAAGGCTCATAAATAACGTATTCCCAGTCCCCGGTCGTATCGTGACGGAGGGCCGCGTGGACTCGCCCCTCATGGCGGGTCTCGTATCCACGGACGCCTGCCCAGCCGTCTACCCAGGTACCAATCAGTTCATCGCTTGCGTTTGATGCCATGTTTTGACCCTACCCTGTCTCACCTAGGAATTAGCTGACGTTGAGCTAATCGTTGCTTACTTGAAACTATAGTCAATGCTGATACCCGGACAATGGTCGGGACCGAGAATGTGACTTTGCTCTTTTGCGCGGCGATTTGTGCCGAAAAGCTACTACCCTTATATGGTGGCCATTCATCGCATCGTTTTGTATTACGCATTTACTCCGCTTCCCGACCCGGAAGCCGTCCGCTTGTGGCAGCGTTCGCTGCTGGAACGCTGGGGCTTGCGCGGTCGAATTATCATCTCCAAGGACGGCATCAACGGGACCGTTGGCGGCGAGATTTCTGCCGTCAAGAAATACGTGAAGGCTACCCGCGAGTTCCCTCCATTCACAAAGATGGATATTAAGTGGTCCGAGGGCTCGGCCGAAGACTTCCCGCGTATATCCGTCAAGGTCCGTGACGAAATTGTCACGTTCGGCGCCCCGGGCGAGATCGAGATCGACGAGAACGGTGTGGTCGGCGGCGGGGTCCACCTGCGTCCCGAGCAGCTCCACGAACTGGTCGAAACGAAGGAGAAGGTTGGGGAGAAGATTCACTTCTTCGATGGCCGAAACGCGTTCGAAGCCCAGATCGGCAAGTTCAAGGACGCGATCGTTCCAGCGGTGGAAACCACCCGCGAGTTCATGGATGAACTCGATTCGGGAAAGTACGACCACCTGAAAGATCAGCCGATCGTCACCTACTGCACCGGCGGCATTCGCTGCGAGGTGCTCTCCGCGCTGATGGTCAAGCGCGGTTTCCAAGAGGTTTACCAGATGCAGGGCGGAATCGTCCGCTACGGCGAACAGTACGGTGACAAGGGCCTGTGGGAAGGTTCCCTGTATGTCTTCGACAAGCGCATGCACACCGAATTCTCCGAGGATGCGGTGACCATCGGCGAATGCGTCGGTTGCCAGGGGCCCACGAACAAGTTCGAGAATTGCGCGAACCCGACATGCCGCAACCTGCGTCTCTTCTGTGAAGACTGCGCCAAGGATGAAGAATTGCGCCGGTGCCCAGACTGCACCGAAGTATCGATCGAAGCCTAGGCAAGAACCAGCGCGCCGCATGATTTAGAGATCATGCGGCGCGCTGGCATTTAATTGGCGACTAGGAACTAGGCCACAGGTTGAGTGACGCATCGATTACTTCGGTTTCCTCGGCCGTGGTGTCATAAACGCTGAAGCCTCGTGCTTGGTAGTTCGGGATGGCCGCTTCCCCATCCAACGAGCAGGTGTGCAGCCACACCCGGCCCACCGGCGGGAGATCTTCGAAGCGCGTGTGCAGATCCCAAGCCCGACGATTGGCTTCGCTGAGCAACAGACCACCGAGGCCCTGCCCGATGGCTTCGGGGAATAGCCCGAAGTAGTAGATCTCTACCTCGCTCTGGGCCTCGGTCACCTCGGTCACCAGTTCCGCGTACCCCTTCGGCACCCCATCCTGGTAGAGCACATAGGTTTCAGAGCCCGCACGGCGCAGCGTCGCATCCCATTGTTCACGGCTGGAAGTCAGCCGATCTGCCCAGTTCAATTTGCTCCCCACGCTTTGATAGAGGAAGCGGGAAAACTCGGCCGAGATCTGTTGGGCGCGTTCGATCCTCGCGTGCTGCGGAAGTTTTCTGGCACTCGGGCGCATTTCGGCACTCGAAAGCTGCTGCAAATAGGTGATGGTCACGACTGGCATACCGAACATCCTAAGGTGGTTGGGCAGTTGTTGCGCAGTCTTGTAACACCCGCGGACTCGTTAGACTTGGAACTGTGAATGCCGCTGAATTTTCTGCCATTGAAGATGCCCCTAGTAGTTACGACCTCGCGTTGCTGGACAAGCTCCATGCCGACTTGAAAACAATGAAGTTTGGCTTTGATGCCATCACCGAGCTATTAGGTGATGATGCGGTGGCTGCTTATGGTCGGGATCAGATCCACCCGGCGCTTCGAGTTCTGAACAAGCAGCCCGAAGCCGGTTCCCTGGCGTGCGCCGTTCGGCTGTTCCAGTTGGGACAGGCGGAATCTGTCGCGGCGATCGCCGCTGCGTTCCCCACGGTGCGTGCCGACGGGCTGCTCAAGCTCGGGTTGATTGAGCCATGGGCCTCGGGGTACCGGGCTAAGGTGGCGTTGGCGGTGCATGCCTCGGATGCCGATGGTGAATTGTGGGTGGCTCACGACCTGGGTTCGCACCAGCGTCCCGGGGTTCTGCGCACGGACCACGTTTTAGGCATTGGCCATGCTTCGCGCACGCTTGCGCAGGTCACCGTCCGTCCGGACGCTGAACGGGCCCTCGATCTCGGCACGGGATGCGGAATACAGCTATTCCATTTGCTCTCGCACTCCAAGCACGTGACCGCCACGGACCTTTCGGACCGCGCACTGGCGTTCACCCGGTTTAACCTGGTGCTCAACCACCGAGCTTTGAAGCTGGACCCGCAGCGGCTAGAAGAGCGGGTTACGCTATTGCAGGGCAGCCTGTTCGAACCGGTGGCCGGCCAGAAATTCGACTTGATCGCCAGCAATCCGCCATTCGTGATCACACCGCGCAATAAGTCCGAGCGTGAGCAAGACCGCTTCACCTACCGTGATGGTGGCATGGCTGGCGATTCCTTGGTGAGCACGCTGATTGCCCAGGCCCCCGAGCATCTGAACCCCGGTGCACATATGCAGATGCTGTCGAATTGGGAGATACCTCGCCTAGATGAGGAATCCAATGAACCATGGGCGCGGCGGGTCTCCGATTGGTTTGCCGATGACTTGGACGTCTGGGTGATTGAACGTGAACAGGCCACTCCGAGCGTTTATGCTGAAACCTGGTTGCGCGATGCGTCGCAAAGCGAGGACAGCGCCGCCTACGCGGCCGCCTATGACGCCTACCTCGACGACTTCGAATCCCGCCAGGTCGGTGCGGTCGGTTTCGGCATGGTGTATTTCCGCCGGCCCGCGCAACCGGAGGTAACCTTCCGTCTCTTCGAACAGATACCGCACCAGGTGGAACAGCCGCTGGCTCCTGCCTTGGAGCGAGACATTCTGATGGCAGATGCATTGCGCGAAGCCGGAGAAGAATGGAAGCAGTGGCACCTGCTAGTCGCAGATGATGTCACCGAGGAACGTCATCAGCGCCCCGGTGCCGAACATCCAGGAGTGATCCTCTTGCGCCAGGGCGCGGGGATCCGCCGAACCGAAATTTTGGACTCGGCGCAGGCCGGATTCCTGTCGGCCTGCGATGGTGAATTATCGGTCGCGCAGTTGGTTGTAGCCCTTGATTCACTGATCGGTGAGGGCGAGGAGAATTTCACTGAAAGGCTTTATGAAGCTATTGCTCGCCTTCTGCGGCATGGAATGCTTCGTAAAATCTGAAACAAAGGCTAAACTTTTTCGTTATGACACGGAACACAGTCGAGGAAGACGGCGCGCAGCGCGCCGACGCGGAAGATCAACCCCCACAAGTGGTCTCGATCACCGACCCGCAGGCGATCCGCGCGCTGGCCCATGATGCTCGGCTGATCGTACTCGACGAGCTTTTCGCATCGCAAACCACGCGCACCGCAACGGAGCTGGCATCGATGTGCTCATTGACGCCCAGCGCCATGAGCTATCACTTGCGCGCACTGGAGAAATACGGGTACGTGGCGCGCGCGGCCAGCGAAGGCGACGCGCGAGAACGCCGGTGGCGCGCCGCGGGCGAAAGGTTGGAGCTAAACACCCAGATCGATTCGACGAACGCGAAAACAGCCTACCTCAACGTGCAGTTGAACGCGTTCCGCACAAGGCTGAATGCCGAAGTGGAGCGGCGCGAGGCGGAAGCCAAGTCGGGAATCGAGCCGGATGCCGACCGCCCACCCTTGCTGACCAGTGGTTTAGTGTTTCTTCCCGAAGCGAAGCAAAAGGAGTTTAATCGGCGATTATTGGACCTCGTTTACGAGTATGAGGCAATGGCCACGGCCGAAGAACGCAACATCGACTCGAAGCGTATGTTCTACTTAATCTCACTACTACCCGAGTACCAGCACCCGGGTGGAGGTGCGAGCTAGAGAAAAGTTGTGCAGTTCTTCGGTGTAAGATCATCGGGAATTGCGACTGATTCTGGTCGCAAGGAATGGTGCTGCGATTGCCGCCCGAGCGTTACCTCGCTGGGAAGCGTTCGGAACCGCGTTGTATAAAAGGAGAGCTGTGCCCGCAAAGGCCAAGGAAAAGACCGGCAAGAAACTCGTTATCGTGGAGTCTCCTGCCAAGGTAAAGTCAATCGCCAAATATCTGGGCGAGGGCTTCGACGTGGACGCCTCGGTGGGCCACATCCGCGATCTTCCCCAGCCCTCCGAGCTTCCCACCGAGCTCAAGAAAACTTCCGTGGGCAAATTTGCGGTCGACATCGATAACGACTTCGAACCCTATTACATGGTGTACCCGGATAAGAAGAAGCGCGTTTCGGAGCTGAAGGCCAAGCTCAAAGATGCCGACGAACTCTACCTCGCAACAGATGCGGACCGCGAAGGCGAAGCCATCGCGTGGCACCTGCTCCAGGTGCTTAAGCCCAAGGTCCCGGTACGCCGTCTTGCCTTCACCGAAATCACCAAGGAAGGTATCGAGCGCGCCCTGGGCTCGATGCGTGAGCTGGATACCGATCTGGTCGATGCGCAGGAAACCCGCCGCGTCCTGGATCGCCTCTACGGTTACGAGATCTCTCCGGTTCTGTGGCGCAAGATTGCCCGCGGGCTCTCCGCCGGCCGTGTCCAGTCGGTCGCCACCCGGCTGGTGGTTGAGCGCGAACGTGAGCGCATGGCTTTCGTCTCCGCCGGGTACTGGGATGTCAAGGGAAGCTTCGCCACCACCGTTGGGGAAACCTTCGCCGCCAAGCTCTCCTCGGTGGACGGCAAGCGCGTCGCCTCGGGCCGCGACTACGATGACCGCGGCCAGCTGAAGACCACCCGCAACCCGGTCGCGGAGCTGAACCAGGAAGCCGCCGAATCATTGGTCAGCAATTTGGCCAACAGCGACTTTGCCGTCACCTCCGTGGAGGACAAGCCCTACACCCGACGTCCGGCAGCTCCCTTCACCACTTCGACCTTGCAGCAGGAAGCCAGCCGCAAGCTACGCTGGAGCTCGAAGCTGACCATGCAGATCGCGCAGCGTCTGTACGAAAACGGTTACATCACCTACATGCGTACCGACTCGGTATTCCTGTCGAATGAGGCCGTCCGCGCCGCCCGCACCCAAGCCACCGAACTTTATGGCTCGGATTCGATTCCCAAGAGCCCCCGCGTGTACAAGGGCAAGTCCGACTCCGCTCAAGAAGCCCACGAAGCAGTTCGTCCGGCCGGTGACATGTTCCGCCGCCCAAAGGACGTCCGCTCCCAGCTCTCCAAGGATGAATTCACCCTGTACGAGCTGATCTGGAAGCGCACCGTCGCCTCGCAGATGGCAGATGCCAAGGGATTCACCGCCACCATCAAGCTCGCGGGCACCGCTAGCGATCAGCGCGTTGCCGAATTCTCTGCCTCCGGTACCGTCATCACCTTCCGCGGTTTCCTCTCGGCCTACGAAGAAGGCAAGGACTCCGAGAGCGACGCGGCAGATAAGCCGGAGAACGCCGAGGCACGCCTGCCTCAGCTCGCCGTGGGACAGGGGCTGACCGGGGATGAGCTGACCGCTCTGGGCCACGAAACCACCCCGCCGGCGCGCTATACCGAAGCGTCCATCGTCGCCGAGCTGGAAAAGCGCGAGATTGGCCGTCCCTCGACCTACGCGCCGACCATCTCCACCATCATGGATCGCGGCTACGTGACCAAGCGCGGCGGCGCCCTGGTGCCAAGCTGGATCGCGTTCTCGGTAATCCGCCTGCTCGAAGAGCACTTCGCCAAGTATGTGGACTACGACTTCACCGCACGCTTGGAAGACGACCTGGACGAAATCGCGCAGGGCAACCGTGCGCGCTCCGACTGGTTGAACATGTTCTACTTCGGCGGCAAGGGCGAAACCAGCCCGGAGGGCCTGAAGCACGTGGTGGACAACCTCGGCGACATTGACGCTCGGGCGATCAACTCCATCAAGATCACCGATGACATCACCTTGCGCGTGGGCAAGTTCGGCCCATACCTGGAACGCGCCATCACGGAAGGCGCCGAAGAAGGCACCGACCCGCAGCGCGCGAATGTGCCCGAGGAACTGGCTCCGGACGAGCTGACCGCGGCGAAGGCCGAGGAACTGTTCGCCACCGCCCAGGTCTCCGAACGCGAGCTGGGCATCGAAGAGGCTACCGGCCGCAAGATCGTGGCCAAGGACGGCCGTTACGGCGCCTACGTCACCGAGATCATCCCGGAGCTCACGGAAGAGGAAATCGCCGCGCAGCCGGTGGAATACTACAAGAACGGCAAGCCAAAGCCGCCGAAGAAGCCGGTCAAGGTCAAGCCACGCACCGCGTCGCTGTTCAAGACCATGACCGTGGAAACCGTCACCCTGGATGAGGCTCTGCAGCTGATGAGCCTGCCCCGGGTGCTCGGTGCCGACGCCGAGGGCGAAGAGATCACCGTGCAGAACGGCCGCTTCGGTCCGTATCTGAAGAAGGGCAGCGATTCGCGTTCCATCGACAGCGAAGAGCAGATCTTCACCATCACCCTCGACGAGGCGCTGGCGATCTACGCACAGCCCAAGCAGCGTGGCCGCCGCGCCGCGGTGCCGCCGCTGGCCGAGTTCGGGGTGGACCCGACGAGCGAGAAGAACATCGTGGTCAAGGATGGTCGCTTCGGCCCATACATTACCGACGGCGTCACCAACATCACCGTGCCGCGCACAACCTCCTTGGAGGAGCTGACGCGTGAGCAAGCCATTGAGCTGCTGGCGGATAAGCGCGCCCGTGGCCCGGTGAAGCGCACGGCAGCGAAAAAGGCTCCCGCGAAGAAGCCCGCAGCCAAGAAGGCCCCGGCCAAGAAGGCGACCACGGCGAAGAAAACCACCGCCAAGAAGAGCGAGAAGTAGACTTCGTCTCTGAGTTGAGGAGCGCACCATGAGACTTGGCGTTTTGGATATTGGTTCGAATACCGTCCACCTATTATTGGTGGACGCCTACCCAGGCGCCCGACCGGTCTCTTATGCCTCGCATAAACGACCGTTGTCGCTGGTGCGCTACCTCAACGAGTATGGCGCCATCACCGAAGAGGGGCAGCAAGAACTCATCGCCTTCATCAAGGAGGCAGCCGAGTTCGCCAAAAGCCATCGGGTCGAAGACTTCATGGGATTTTGCACCTCTGCCATTCGGGAATCCTCCAATGGCGTAGCGGTGCTCGAACGGGTGAGCCGGGAAACCGGTGTGAGCCTGATGGAGCTTTCCGGCGAAGAAGAAGCCGGAATGACCTTCTACTCGGTGCGCCGCTGGTTCGGCTGGTCGTCCGAATCGATCCTCAACCTGGATATGGGCGGTGGTTCGCTCGAACTTGCGGTGGGCACCGACGAATTCCCCCAGGTCGCCTTCTCCGTGCCGCTGGGCGCCGGCAGGCTGACCCGCGAATGGCTGCCCAACGATTTGCCTTCGATCAAGGAAGTCCGGGAGCTGCGCAACTACGTGCGTGATGTGCTCACCGACCCGACCACCGAGCTGCGCCAATACGGCAAGCCCACGCTGGCCACGGCCACCTCGAAAACCTTCCGGTCGCTGTCGCGGATCACCGGATCCGCCCCCAGCGGGGAGGGGCCATACGTCAAACGCGTGCTGCACCGCGACTCGCTGAAACTCTGGACCAACCGGCTGACCGCGATGAGCTGGGACGAACGCGCCGAACTGCCGGGCGTTTCGGAAATCCGCGCCCCGCAGCTGCTCGCCGGTGCGATCGTTGCTCATGAGGCGATGAGCGCATTAAAACTCAAAAGTGTCCGCATCTGCCCTTGGGCGTTACGCGAAGGTCTCATGCTGCGACGTTTTGATCACGTGATGTTTGACTCTTCGACACCGCTCAGTAGTAGCGTGGGGGTAGGAGAGGTTGCCTTGGGCTCGTTGAAGACCTTAAGTCTTGGCGAACCTACGGCCTAGCGCTTCACTGGAAAAGGCGCCGCTATGCAGCGGCGCGACGAGGAGGGGTCGGATATGGAAGACCAGCAGCGTGTACCTCGGGTACCGGTGACACTATCCAGTGCCTCGGTCTATCCGCTGACCGTACATGACGCCTTCGCGATAGCCAAGGACGTGGGCTACGACGGGCTTGAGGTGTTGGTGACCGGCAACCAGGCCAGTCAGTCAGCCACCGCGCTGATGGCCCTGATGGACAAATACCAATTGCCTATTATGGCGATACACGCGCCAACCCTGCTGCTTACCCAGCAGGTCTGGGGTTCGGCGTGGGCAAAAATCGAGCGATCGGTGATCCTGGCGAAAGCGGTAGGAGCCAGCGTGGTTGTTGCGCACCCGCCGTTTCGTTGGCAGGGGAACTATGCCGAAGGATTCGTCGAGGGCGTACGCCGGCTGACCGACTCCACTGGCATGAAAATCGCGGTTGAAAACATGTACCCGTGGCGCAGCCGCGGACGTGAGTCCTCCAAGATGTATCTGCCGCATTGGAACCCGGTCCCCGAGGACTATCGCCATGTCACTTGGGACTTTTCCCATGCGGCCATTGCAACGATGAACTCTCGCCAAGCGTTTGAGGACCTGGGGGACAGGTTGACCCACGTCCACCTGTGTGATGGGTTGGATAACGGCAAGGATGAGCATTTGGTGCCCGGATTGGGTACGCAGCCTGTCGTTGAATCGCTGAATTTCTTGCGCGATTCCCAGTGGGATGGCGTGGTCGCGGTGGAAGTATCGACGCGCAAGGCCAAGCAGGCGGGGCAAAAAGAAGAATGGCTGGGCCAGACGCTCGAATTTGCACGCCAGCATCTGTCAATTAATCAAGACTCTGAACGGGTGACAAAATAACTGTATGAGCGAAGCTACGAATAATCTCCGACTCGCATTTTTGGGCACGGGCTCAATGAACGGCGCGATCCTGCGCGGTATCTTGGGTGCCGGACATGACCCGAAGAAAATTACCGCAACCCTGCGCAGCGACAACCGTGCCGCGCAATTGCGCGAACTGGGCATCAACGTGCTGATCGGCGACGAAGATCCCGAAGCGAATACGAAGGCCGCCGCCGAAGCGGACATCGTTTTCCTCGGGGTGAAGCCGGTAGGGATTACCGCGCTCTGCGCCGAGATTTCCGAAGCCTTGCCTGCGCAGACCGTGGTGGTCTCGGTGGCCGCGGCGATTACCCTTGCCACCATGCAGGGGCAGTTGCGCGATGGACAGCCGGTGATCCGTTCCATGCCGAACACGCCGCTGATGGTTGGTTCCGGAGTCGTCGGCTTGAGCGCCGGCCAGGCAGTGAGCGAGACGCAAATCAACCTGGTCGCCGAGCTCTTTGCCGGTTCCGGGGAGGTCCACGTGATCGACGAGTCGCAGCAAAATGCGCTCGGGGCGATCTCGGGCTCCGGCCCGGCCTATGGCTTCTACCTGGCCGAAGCGATGACCAACGCCGGGATCGCCATGGGGCTCGACGAGAAGCTCGCCATGGATCTGGCGCGTGCCACCGTGGCCGGGGCAGGCAAGATGCTCGCTGACCCGCAGGCCAACCCGGCAGATATGCGCCGTGCGGTCACGAGCCCCAAGGGCACCACCGAGCAAGCGATTCTGACCTTCGATGCGCAGGGGATTCCAGCGATTATCGAAGCCGGGGCAAAGGCCGCCGCCGCGCGTGCCGCGCAGCTCAGCGCAGAACTCGGCTAGTCCAGCGATTTAACGTTCTATGGCGCCGGCACCCCGAACTGGGGTACCGGCGCCATAGCCGTAGCTACGCCCGTTTAGGGGCGGGCGGCGAAGCGTTCGAGCAGGTCCACATGCCCGGAGACGATCAATATGTCACGCCTCGTGACCATCGTGTCCGGCACCGCGTAGGTGAAGTCCTCGCCCGGGGTTTTCACCCCGACGATGGTGATCCCGTATTTGGAGCGCACCTTCGATTCGGCCAGCGTGAAGCCCTGGGTTTCCTTTGGCGGGTACATCTTCACAATCGCGAAGCCATCATCGAACTCGATGAAGTCCAGCATGCGTCCACCGACCAGGTGGGCCGCGCGAACCCCGGCATCGGCCTCCGGATAAATCACATGGTTCGCGCCGATGCGGGTGAGGATCTTGCCGTGGGACGGCGTAATCGCCTTCACCCAGAGGTGCTCGATCCCCAGATCCACCAGATTCACGGTGATCAGCACGGAGGACTCGATCGAGGTGCCCACTCCGACCACCGCGGAGCTGAACTCCTGAGCGCCCAGCTGGCGCAGCGCATCGATATTGGTGGCGTCGGCCGCCACCACGTGGGTCAGCGTGCTGGCCCATTGCTGGACCAATTCCGGGCTGCGCTCGATGGCGAGCACCTCGCGGCCCTGCTTGACCAGGGTTTCGGCCACCGAGGCGCCGAAGCGTCCCAGCCCGATGACGAGCACCGGGGCGTTGTGCTCCATACTTTTCTCAGCCAATGATCGGCCTTTCTTCGGGGAGGCTATACAGCGTATCGCGATGCCGCATGGTCAAGGCGCTTGCCAAGGTGATGCTTCCGATACGTCCGGCGAACATGAGGGCGCTCAGTACGTATTTGCCTGCGGGAGGCATCTCTGCGGAGACTCCCATGCTCAGTCCTACGGTACCGAATGCGGAGATCGATTCGAACAACGCGCGGGAGAAGCCGACCTCCTGGTCGATGGCCAGCAGCAAGCCGGTGGACACCATCACCAGGGTGGCGCCGAGGGCGACCACCGACACCGCCACGCGCATGGTGCCTTCCGGGATGCGCCGGCCGAAAGCCTTCGCATCGCGCTCGCCGCGCACCTCGGCCATGATCGCCAGGAACATCACGGCGATCGTGGTCACCTTGATGCCGCCGGCCGTGGAGGCCGAACCGCCGCCGGCGAACATCAGCGCATCGGTGATGAGCACCGAGACCTGGCTCATGTCGTTTTGGTCCACGAGGTTGAATCCGCCAGAACGGGTCATCACCGAGGCGAACAGGCCGTGGACGAGCTTGTCGCCGGAATCCATGGTCCCAATGGTGCGCGGATTGTTCCATTCGACCACGAGCCACAGCAGGGCGCCGGCGACCAGCAGGATCAGGGTCACCATCAGGGTGAGCTTGGTGTGCAGATTCCATTTCTTCGCATTGAACCGGTGGACGAGCAGCACCATGATCACGGGGAAGCCCAGGGAACCCAGGAACACCCCGAACATCAGCGGGCCGAGGATCCACAAGTCCGTTCCGTAGGGCACCAGCCCGTCGGAGTGCGGGGTGAAGCCGGCGTTGTTGAAGGAGGAGACCGCGTAGAACACCCCGTGCCAGATGGCCGAAGGCAGGTTTTCGCCGAGCACCGCGAAGCGCGGGACCAGCAGCAGCGCAATCAACGCCTGCAGGCTGACCGCCGTCAGGATCACGATGCGCAGCAGCGAGCCGACCTCGCCCAGGGCGGAAGCCCCGGTGGTGTTCATGGAATTCTGCGCCATCAGCTTGCCGCGCACGCCGAGCTTGCGCGAGACCGCCAGGGAGAGGATCGAGGCCAGGGTCAGGATTCCCAGCCCGCCCATGAAGGCGCCGATGATCATGATCAGCTGCCCGGCGAAGGACCAGTGGACCGCGGTGGAGACCGTGGTCAGGCCGGTGACGCAGACCGCCGAGACGGCGGTGAACAGCGCGTCGTGCAATGCGGTCGCTTCCCCGGAAGCCGAGGAGAACGGTGCCGCCAGCAGGGAAGTGAATATCGCGATGGCCACGAGGAAGGCGCCTAGGGCCAAGCGTGCGGGGGAGCGGACGGTGAAGTCAGCGATCCGCACGCGCAACTCCAGCCACCGCTTGCGCCGCTTTTCGCGTAATTCAGCTACCCGCGCCTTGTCGCGCGGTTCGCTCTGGGTGCTCATCGCCTAAATTCGCCATTTCGTTGGGACGGAGGGTTCTCCTTGTAATTTACGCGTTCGCAACCGAATGCGCTCGTCTTGGGCCCGCGAAACACGTGCAAATTGTCCCGGACGGCCATAAATGGGTTACAAGGATCACAATCGGGTAGCCTACAAGGGTGTTAGAACCTCGACATGCGCCGCAACCCACCTTGGTGCTCTGGGATGAACAGTATTTGAAGTACAAGTTCAGCGACTACCATCCAATGCACCCCGCCAGGCTTGAACTGACCCATCGGCTCAGCGAGCAGCTTGAAGTTTATGATGCTCCGACGGTGAGCATCTCGGCCCCCGAGGTCGCCGGCGACGCAGTGCTGCGAACCGTTCATGACCAGGAGTATCTGGATCAGGTGAAGCAGGTCAGCGCCGACCCCACGCAGATTGCGGTCGACTTTGGTTTGGGAACCGAAGATGACCCGGTCTTTGCCGGGATGTATGAGGCGGCCGCGCGGATCGTGGGCGGTTCGGTGATCGCCGCGGAGGCGATCATGGATGAATCAACCGTGCGCGCGGTGAACTTCGCCGGCGGAATGCATCATGCCAAGCGCAACAAGGCCAGCGGATTCTGCATCTTCAACGATGCCGCCGCAGCCATTCACCGCATGCTGGAGCGCGGCGCGAAACGTGTTTGCTATATCGATGTCGACGCCCACCATGGAGACGGCACCGAAGCGATCTTCTGGGACGATGACCGGGTCTTGACGATTTCCATCCATGAGTCGGGGCTTTCGCTCTTTCCCGGCACGGGGTTCGCCAACGAGACCGGAGGCCCGCAGGCCGAGGGCAGCGCGGTGAATATCGCATTGCCCGCGATGACCGGGGATGCCGCGTGGATGCGCGCCTTCCACGCGGTGGTTCCGCAGCTGGTGCGCGCCTTCAATCCGGAGGTCATCGTGTCCCAGCACGGCTGCGACGCCCATCGCGATGACGACATGACCAATCTGAAGCTATCGGTGGATGCCCAGCGCCAGGTGGCTCTGGACATCTCCCAGCTGGCTGACGAAGTATGCCAGGGCCGCTGGCTGGCTACCGGAGGCGGCGGCTACAACGTCACCGGCGTAGTGCCGCGCACCTGGACCCACCTGACGGCCATCGCCGCCGGCAAGCCCATTGCGTTGCGCACCTATGTTCCGGAGGGCTTCCGGCGCCATGTGCTGGAAACCTACGGCCGAGCGGTGCCGTACCTGATGGGGGACGACGCCCAATTGTGGTGGCGGAACTGGGAGGTCGGCTATGACCCGGCCGATCCGGTGGACCGTACGATCATCGCCACGCGTAAGGAAGTTTTCCCGCTCTATGGACTGGACCCGTGGTTTGACTAAGGCGTTCGCTTTCCTGTGATCAATCTCGACCCTCAACAGGGGCAAAAAATTCGTTCCTGTAAGGCCATATGCCGATAGGGTAATGTCTGTGGCTATTGACGAAGTATTTTCTGCATTGGCAGAACCAACCCGACGCAAGATCATCGAGGCGCTAAAGATCGAGCCGATGGCGGTTGGTGCCTTGGTGGTTCAGCTGGAGATATCTCAACCGACCGTCTCCAAGCACCTGAAGGTTCTGCGTGAAGCTGACCTGGTCAGCATGACCGCCCAGGGCCAACGCCGCATCTACAGTGTGCAGTGCGAAGCGATCGACACCTTGGTGTCCTGGTGCGTCGAGTTTTTGCCGGCCGAGGAGTCGGCGGCGGAGCTGGTGCCGGTGGACCTGGACCTGATTCAAGATCCGCAGGACGCCAATGCACTTCCAGCCGCAGCTCATCAGCTCGGACGCAGTGTAGGGCGGGGGCTCGAACAAGTCACGGGGAGAGCGCAAGAAATATTGGAGCGCATCCCACGCTTCGGCCGTCGACGTTAACCATCTGACCTGAGTAAAAGCGGATTCGGGCATTGCGCTCGGTGATATTTACGTTACGCAGGCGAGCGCTGTATGTAACAAAGAATTTTCATTGAGAATGTCAGGCATGGCATTCTCTTGCGTGGGGCAGAGTTGCCGGGCCGGTGGGCTTTTGCGCGCCCCTGAGGCCTGCCCCAAGTGATGAGGAGAAAAACTTGGACAAGCAACTAGCGAGTATTCGCGACGAAGTCTTCCGCCGTAATCCCGGTGAGGCAGAATTCCACCAGGCCGTGACCGAAGTCTTCGAGAGCCTCGAAGCGGTGTCACAGAAGCACCCAGAGTATGCAGAGGCCGCTATTCTTCAGCGCCTGTGCGAGCCAGAACGCCAGATCATTTTCCGCGTGCCTTGGGTCGACGATCAGGGCCGTGTGCAGATCAACCGCGGTTTCCGTGTCGAGTTCAACTCCGCGCTGGGCCCATACAAGGGCGGACTGCGGTTCCATCCCTCGGTATATCTGGGCATCGTCAAGTTCCTTGGCTTCGAACAGATCTTCAAGAACTCCCTGACCGGTATGCCAATTGGTGGCGGCAAGGGCGGCTCGGACTTTGACCCGCGCGGGAAGACCGACGGCGAAGTGATGCGCTTCTGCCAGTCGTTTATGACCGAGCTCTACCGTCATATCGGCGAATACACCGACGTGCCAGCCGGTGACATTGGAGTCGGTGGCCGTGAGATCGGTTACCTCTTCGGCCAGTACAAGCGAATCACCAACCGCTACGAATCTGGCGTGCTCACCGGTAAGGGGCTGAGCTGGGGCGGCTCATTGGTACGCCCGGAAGCCACCGGCTACGGCGCGGTGATCTTCACCGAAGAGATGCTCAAAACCCGCGGGATGAGCTTCGACGGCCAGCGCGTGGTCGTTTCGGGGTCCGGGAATGTGGCACTGCACGCCATCGAGAAGGCTCAGGATCTGGGCGCGAAGGTAATTACCGCCTCGGATTCCAGCGGATTCATCGTCGACGAAAATGGCATCGACCTTGAACTGCTGCGCCAGATCAAGGAGGTCGAGCGCGGACGCATCAGCGAATACGCCGAGCGTCGCGGAAGCAAGAAAGTATCCTACGTGGCCGACGGAAACGTCTGGGACGTGCAGGGCGCGGTAGCCCTGCCGTGTGCCACGCAGAATGAACTTGGAGCAGCCTCGGCGAAGAAGATGGTTGCCGCGGGAACTATCGCCGTGGCCGAAGGCGCGAATATGCCAACCACCGCCGAGGCGACCTCGGTATTCCAGGATGCCGGCATCCTCTTTGGCCCGGGCAAGGCCGCAAACGCCGGTGGCGTGGCCACTTCTGCGCTGGAAATGCAGCAGAATGCCAGCCGTGACTCGTGGACCTTCGAGCACACCGAGCTTCGTCTGACCGAGATCATGGTCGGCATTCACGAGCGTTGCGCCACCACCGCCGACGAATACGGGGTGCCAGGCAACTACGTCGCCGGCGCCAATATCGCCGGCTTCGTCAAGGTAGCCGACGCAATGCTGGCTCAGGGCCTGATCTAGTCCCTCGACTCGCAAGCGACCTGTTGGCCGCTGTCCCGACGCCATGCTTGGCATCGGGACAGCGGCCAACAGCCTTTAAAAGCTCCTATTTGAGATCTAAATGTGGTTCAGGTGTGTTCCGTGATGCAAAAGTTACGTAAGTGCGACTAGACTGGAATCGAGCGAACGTGAATATGATTGCCGATGTTGATCCCAAGTCGTATTTGTTCACGCGAGCAAAATAAACGACGAATCAGAGATCAGCGTCAGGAGAAATTCCCCTATGGCGGATAAACAGAATTTTGCAGGAGCCCGTTTCATGACGGTCGCTGAAGTGGCCGAGATGATGCGTGTTTCCAAAATGACGGTTTATCGCCTGATTCATGCAGGCGACTTGCCTGCTGTTCAATTCGGTCGCTCCTATCGCGTTCCGGAAAACGCAGTGGAAGCCTACCTGCAAGCTGCGGCGATTGATCCGCAGCGAGGAACAGGTTCCCTCGGTCGATAGCCGCGCGATGGTCAGAGCATGACCGAAAAGCGGGTAATCTATTAAGGAACGTTTAACGTCCGGTCAACCTTGTGGCTTATGCTTGTTCTTAGGCCTACATTTTGGTTGACATATTTATTTAGTTTGTGAGGAACCACTATGGGCTCTGTTATCAAGAAGCGCCGTAAGCGTATGTCGAAGAAGAAGCACCGTAAATTGCTTCGTAAAACTCGTCACCAGCGTCGTAATAAGAAGTAAATCTGCTTCAAGCAGCATTTGCCTCTTGGCAATTATCGCCACCGTATCAAGGCTTGACCTTGACGGTGGCGATTGCTTTTTCCCCAGCTATTTCCCGCGGCGGTTTGGCAGCGAACGCTTCGCGGCCCACACTGCGCCCAGCACGCCGGCCAGACGCAGGCTGATCCGTGCTGCACGCTGCCCGGTGCGGAAGTCGTAGACCTGCCATCCGCGACGCTTGGCGTAGGCCCTCAGCCGCGCGTCCGGGTTGATCGCAACCGGATGCCCCACCGCCTCAAGCAGCGGCACATCGTTGTAGGAATCCGAGTACGCCCAGGACTTGGAAAGCTTGATTCCACGTTCCCTAGCCAGCGTACGAACGGCCTGAGCTTTTTCGGCTGCATGCAAGATCGGGGTGGCCAGCGCGCCGGTGTATTTTCCATCCACGCTTTCAACCACGGTCCCTAAGGCGCCGGTGAGTTCCAAGCGTTCGGATATGACGTTCGCTACTTCCAGCGGGGTCGCGGTGACCAGCCAAACTTCTCGGCCCACCGCGCGATGCTGATGGGCGATGGAGACCGTGCCCTTCCACAGTTTGGGCTCGATGTACTCGTCATAGATTTCCTGGCCAATCTGCGCCATCTCGGCGACCGAAATGCCCTTGGCCATCAGCAGCGCACGGTCGCGAATCTGATGGATGTCGCCCAGATGCTCACCGCGGGCGGCAAAGCGCAGCTGCTTGAGGGCAAACCAAAGAATCTCGCGTAACTGGAAGAAGCGACGCTGATGCATCTTCCGGGCCAGCAAATATAGCGAGGCACCACGGACCATGGTGTTGTCTACGTCGAAGAAGGCGGCAACGACGTCGCGTGGCGCAGACGTGTTCTGGCTGGTGAGGTGCTCTGAAGACTGCATTTGATCCAGTTTATTTCATTGCCGACTTAGACGCTGGTTGCGGCTCGTGAGATTATGGACAGGTGAGTAAAATGCATGAGATCCAGTTGCTGGTGCGCCAAGGATGCCATTTGTGCGTGGCCGCCAGGGCGACAGTCAAAGACGTCACCGAACGGATGAACATGGAGTTCTCCGAAATAGACATCGACGAGCACCCCGAACTGCTGGCCCGCCACCACGAAGAGGTACCAGTGCTTCTCGTTGATGGTCAGGTTCGGGACTTCTGGACCATCGATGCCAAGCGGCTCGAACGCCTGTTGGGCAGCTAATGGCATGAGAGGCCCCTTGATGCGTTTACCGGACCGCTCGAAGAACAGCGCAGCGGCGCATGGCTGAACTTGAACCGCGGGTTCTGCCCGAAGCGACGCTGACCCGCCTGACCCAGTATTTGCGTGCGCTCAATGCGTTCGAAGCCCAGGGCGTGGAACGCACCAGCTCGGGTGTGCTGGCCAAGGAAGCCGGAGTGAACCCGGCGATCCTGCGCAAAGATCTTTCCTTGCTCGGTTCCTATGGAACTCGTGGCGTCGGATATGTGGTGACAGAGCTGGCCGAACACATCAACCGGACCTTGGGCCTGAACCAGGATTGGCGTGTGGCCATCCTCGGTGCCGGTAACCTCGGACGTGCCTTGAGCGGCTACGCAGGTTTTGCCAGCCGAGGTTTCCAGGTACGCGCCATCCTCGATACGGCTGAATCCCTGGTCGGAAGCGAGGTCGGCGATTTTGTCGTGGAACCGGTCGATGAGCTCGGCGCGGTGATCCGGCGGGAACAGATCAACATCGCGGTGCTAGCGGTGCCCGGAGTCGCGGCCCAGGGGCTGATCGACGCGCTTGCGGAGCATGGGGTGAAGTCGGTGCTCAGCTTCGCGCCACAGCCGCTGCGCATTCCGGCAGGCATGATCGTGCGCCGCGTGGACCTGTCCACCGAGCTGCAGATCCTGGCCTACCACGCGGTACAACGCTAGGCGGCAACCGGGCAGTTAAAATCCAAAGGCGTAGGCCGTGGCTCAGCTGAGCCACGGCCTACGCCTTTTTCAGCGCTGGGTCCGAGGACCCGAACGGTTTAGCGGTAGCCAGCCCGGCGCGCCTGGCGGCGCTGCGCGATGTACTGCGAGGAAGCCGGCAACCAGGCGAAGACCACGCCGACGATGCCCGCAATGAATCCAAGGGCGTAGACCACATTGATCATCGTGGCATCAGCTGCATTGGCGTACATGCTGAACATCGGCAGGCTGATCAGCATGCCAACTACGGAGATGGCCGCCAAGATCGTGGCGATGATCCGCATCGCGCGGACCCCTCGACCGACGAAGAAGCCGACCAGGAAGTAGGCGATGAGCGTGATGAACATGCCCACCACGGTGAAGGTGGTCATTGTGGAAGTGATCTGCGCCAGGAAAGTGTCCGGGTTTTCTATCATGCGTTCGATCTCTGCATTCATCGCGGCGTCGTTGGAAGACTCCATCTGCATGCGCATCTGATCTTCGAACATGGTCCACTGCGAACGCACCATATTGCCGAAGAGGTTGGTGCTGTTGATCAGCCAGCTGGCTACGGCGCTGAGCACCCCGGCAAGCATGATGAAAATAAACGCCATCTGCAAGGTCTTGGGACGTTCGGCAGGCGGCTGAACCGGAGCGTAGCCACCTTGCTGCTGGAACTGCGGAAGCTGCTGCGCTGCCGGCTGACCATAGGGGGTCGGCTGCCCACCGTAGGGATTTTCGCCGTAGGGGTTCGGGTTCGAACTCCCGGACCCGGCTGACGGGTCATAGGGCTGGCCTGGCTGGTTCGGATCGTTGGTGCTCATGATCGTCCTTTGATTGCTGCTAAACGGTGAGTAACTCTAACTACTAGCCTAGTCCGTGGCGTTTGTGATGTGCCCCTCCGAAAGGATGGTTTTTTGATATGGGAATCCCATGCAGAGGCTGTGAATACTTGATCGTGGCCACAATTTTCATCTTTTAGGTTGATTGTTTGAGAGACTGTAACCATGCCAGTTTCAACCGTTCATTTGTTGCGCCATGGGGAAGTTTTCAACCCGAACCGCGTGTTGTATGGCCGGATCCCGGGCTATGGCCTTTCCGAGCTGGGTTTCCAGATGGCGGATCGAGCCGGAGAGTACTTCGCCAAGCGTCAGGCCGAAGGCGCCCGTGTGGTCCGCCTGGTCGCCTCCCCGCTGCTTCGTGCGCAGCAGACCGCGCAACCTGCGGCCCAGGCTCTGGGCCTGCCCATCATTACCGATGATCGGGTGATCGAAGCAGGCAACAGCTTTGAAGGCCTGGCCCAGATCAAAACCCACCTGAAGAATCCGCGGTACTGGCCGCTGCTGCGCAATCCGCTGAAACCCTCATGGGGCGAACCGTACGCCGCGCAGGTCGCTCGCATGCGACAGGCCATGGACGACCAGCGCCAGGCGGCGGTGGCCGAACACGGCGACGGCGCCGAGATCATTATCGTCAGCCACCAGCTGCCTATCTGGGTGACCCGGCGCGCCGGTGAAGGCAAGCCGCTCTGGCATGACCCACGCCAGCGCGAATGCACGCTGAGCTCAATAACGAGTTTTGAGTTTGACGGAGACGAACTTCGCTCCGTGAATTACACCGAACCGAGCCCAGACCTGCTGGCGGGCGCGGCGAACATCCCTGGAGCCTAAGCCAAATGAATGAATCCTCGCAGAATCCTCGCTTCCTGAATCGTCGCACCATGCTGCGCTCGATGCTGGTTGCCGCGGCGGCTGTGCCGCTGGCCGCATGCTCGGTCACCGAGGATCCGCTAGCCAAGCAGGCGCGCTCCGGAGATAACAAAAACTACATCGCCGGCGACGGCGCGGTGCAGGAATATCTGCCCGCGAAGCGCAGCGAGCCAATCGAACTGACCTCCGAGACCTATCAGGGCACGCCCATCGATCTGGCGGCCCTGCGCGGTAAGCCGGTGGTGCTGAACTTCTGGTACGCCGCGTGCGCACCGTGCCGAATCGAGGCACCGCACCTGAAAGAACTCTCCGAGGACTTTGGCGAGGACGTTCCATTCATCGGAGTCAACGTCCGCGATGAGGCCGAAGCCTCGCTGGCCTTCGAGCGCAGCTTCGAAATCCCTTATGAATCCGTGCAAGACACCGATGGCCAGATCCAATTGGCGATGACCAAATACGTACCACTGCAGGCGGTTCCCTCCACGCTGGTTCTGGACCGCGAGGGACGGGTTCGCGCCCGCGTCATAGGTGCTATCGAAAAGGGGACGTTGAAGTCCCTGATCGACACCGCGCTCACCGAAGAGTTGTGAGCCTCCCGTTGATCTCTTCGAATCCCTTCGCCGACATTGCGCTCGACGGGTCGCTGCTGCTGGCCGCCCCGGTGGCCATGCTTGCGGGACTGGTTTCCTTCCTCTCACCGTGCGTTCTGCCCTTGGTCCCGGGATATCTCGGTTATGTCACCGGGCTGACCGGCGCCGATCTGCGCGAGCACCGCCGCGGTCGGGTCCTGCTGGGCGTGCTGCTGTTTGTCCTCGGATTCTCGGTAGTCTTTATCGCGGCCGGCGTGCTGTTCAGCCAGGCCACCGCGTGGCTGAAGTTCAACGGCGCCTGGGTAACCCAGGCCTTGGGCCTGGTCGTGGTGCTTATGGGCATCGTCTTCATGGGCGGAATTTCCTGGATGCAACGGGACCGAAAAATTCATCGGAAACCACCGGCAGGGCTCTGGGGAGCGCCGGTGCTGGGGCTGACCTTCGGTTTGGGCTGGGCCCCGTGCATCGGGCCTACGCTCAGCGCGGTGCTGATCATGTCCACTGGCACCGATGCGAACGTTGCCCGCGGAACGCTGTTGACGGTGTTCTATTGCCTTGGATTGGGTTTTCCGTTCATCCTGATCGCCCTCGGATTGCAGCGCGGCATGCAGGCGCTGGCATTCTTCCGCAAGCATCAGCTGCTGATTATGCGTCTGGGTGGGGGAATGCTGATCCTGCTCGGACTGGTCATGATCTCCGGGCTCTGGGGAACCTGGGTCGCTGAATTACAAAACTGGTTTGCCAATGAAGTGAGGTTGCCGATCTAATGGCGAAAAATAAACGAACCGGCAAAGACCGAGGCGACGCACCTGCCCTGGGTTTCCTTGGTTCGCTGCGGTGGATCTGGACGCAACTGACCTCGATGCCAACCGCCCTGTTCTTGCTGCTGCTGCTCGCGGTCGCTGCGGTTCCGGGATCGATCTTCCCGCAGCGGTCGATGAACCCCGAGACGGTCAATGAGTATCTCGAGCAGAACCCGGCAACCGGCCCCTGGCTTGACCGGTTCCAGCTCTTCGATGTGTATTCCTCCGCATGGTTCTCCGCGATTTATATTCTGCTCTTCGTTTCGCTGGTGGGTTGCATCATTCCCCGGGTGAAGAAGCACGCGCAGGCACTGCGCACCCCGCCGCCACGCACTCCCGCCCGACTCGATCGGTTGCCGCAGTACACCTCACTTTCGCTGGTTGAAGATGAAGCGGATACTCCTAGCGATGATGAAGTCATCGATGATGCCTACAAGGTGCTGCGCAAGCGCGGTTACCGTGTTGAGCGTCGCTCCGATGCAACCGGTCGTTCGGTAGCGGCCGAACGCGGCTACACCCGGGAAATCGGCAATCTGACCTTCCACATCTCGCTGATCGGTGTGCTCGTTTCGGTGGCCATCGGCGGAGCCTTCGGCTACGCCGGGCAGCGCGTCATCGTGGAGGGGGAGACCTTCGTGAACTCGCTGGTTTCCTATGATTCCTTCACCCCGGGCACCAGCTTCAACCCGGAGAATCTCACCGCCTATTCGGTGAAGCTGGACAAATTCGACATCGTCTTCGACCGCGAATCGAAGACGCACTTCGGCCAGCCCCTGGATTTCACCGCGCATGTGGAGACCCGGCGTTCTGCCGATGCCGAACCGGTGAAAGAAGAGCTGAAGGTCAACCACCCGCTGCGCATCAACGGCGCCGACGTGTACTTGGTCGGCAACGGCTACGCGCCGGTGGTGACGGTCCGTGACGGCAACGGGGATGTGTCCTTCTCCGGCCCGGTGGTTTCGGTGCCGCAGGACTCGGTGTACACCTCCCTGATGGTCATCAAGGCACCGGACGCGAAACCAGAACAGCTGGGTTTCCAGGGCTTCTTGCTGCCCACCGCCTTGGTCGATGAAACCGGCTTTGGCATCTCCGGGGATCCCAACGCGATCAACCCGCAGCTTCACCTGAACTCCTTCGCCGGAAACCTGGGCCTCGACGACGGCGTGCCGCAGAACGTGTATGTGCTGGACACCGAGAACCTCACCGAGGTGAATTCACGCAATCTCGACTCCGGCGGCATAGTGCTCGAAGCCGGGCAGACCTATGACCTGCCCGATGGCAAGGGGAGCATCGCCTTCGACGACCTGAAGCGCTTCATCGCCGTGGATGTGAATTACGATCCGAGCAAAACGCCGATCCTCATCTTCGCCTTCTTGTCCCTCGCGGGGCTGGCGGTCTCGCTCTTCACTCCGCGCCGACGCGTCTGGGTGAAGCTGAAGAACGAGGACGGGCAGCGCAGCATTGAATACGCGCTGCTGGCCCGCGGCGAGGATCCGCGCCTTGAACGTGAATCCGCAGAGTTGCACAATATCTTTGACAGCAAGTGGCCAGTGGCCAGCCAGAAGCAGGACCAAGGAGAAGTAAATGCCTAACGGCTCAAACCTCGCGCCAATCAACGAAACGCTGGGCAACTACAGCCAGCTGTTCATGTTGCTTTCGGCATTCGTCTACATGGTTGCCTTCATTTTCTTCGCGCTGGACCTGGCCAAGAGCAATAAGAGCATCAGCGAAATTGATGCGGCCGCATTAAAACGCGACTCCGAGATGCTCGTTGGTGCCGGAACGACCGCGGTGGCGCAGCCGAAACGCCCGAAGCGCGGTGCGCAGCCGGCGCGCGCCGACAACGTTGGCGAAGACATCGTCAACGACAAGATGAACTACACCGAGCACTCCTCGACGCGCAATATCGCACGCATCGCGGTGGTGCTGACCTGGCTTGGCGTGGCGATGCATGGCTTCGCGGTCGTCGCCCGCGGCGTCGCGGCGCACCGCGTGCCGTGGGGCAACATGTATGAGTTCTTGTCCACCGGCGCGCTGGTGGTCACCGTGGTGTACCTGGTGGTTTTGTTCTTCAAGGACCTGCGGTTCATGGGCAGCTTCATCATCGGCCTGGTGACCCTGATGCTGTGCGGCGCGACCCTGGGCTTCCCCACTCCGTTGGGCCACCTGGTACCCGCCTTGCAGAGCCCGTGGATTGTCATCCATGTGTCCATCGCGGTATTCGCCGCGGCGCTGTTCTCCATCAGCTTCGCCATGAACGTGCTGCAGCTGATCCAGCACTCGCGGATGAGCAAGCTGGCCGCCGGCCAGCCGGACAAGCTGCCATTCATGCGCTTGGTTCCCGGAGCGGGCGCGCTGGAGAACTTCGCCTACCGGATCAATACCATTTCGTTTGTCATGTGGACCTTCACCGTGATGGCCGGCGCGATCTGGGCCGAAGCGGCCTGGGGACGCTACTGGGGCTGGGATCCGAAGGAAGTCTGGTCCTTCGTGATCTGGGTGGTCTACGCCGGCTACCTTCACGCACGAGCTACCGGTGGCTGGACCGGGCCCCGTTCGGCGTGGCTGTCGATCATCGGTTACGGCTGCGTGATCTTCAACTTCACCATCGTGAATATGTTCTTCGACGGCCTGCACTCCTACGCCGGAGTCTAGCCCACACCCGGGACCCCGGTCGCCGGGGCAGCCCCGAGGGACGGACCACCCAAAGGTCCAGCCCTCGGGGCTTTTCCATGCCCGGGAAGCTCCTTGTCGTGATCAACCGATCCGGAAGTTGAAGTCCACCGCGGCTAAGCCGCCGCTCAACAGCCGCCAGCGGCAGCTTAGCGGCCTTCCGGGCTTGGAATCAGCACGGGCTAGCACCGCATCGATAACGTTGCGTAGAAAGAACTGCAGGGCCCGGCATAAGCCGGGCCCTGCAGTTCGCTTTGCTGAAAATTAGCTGTCTTTGGACGGAGTATCTGAATCGTCCGAAGAATTACCCTTATTAGGTTTCTTCTTCGCTTCGCGCTCTTTTCGTTTGAGTTCTTCCTCACGTGCTTTGAGCTCGGTTTCGCGCTGCTGCTGGCGCCGCCAGATTTCCAGCTGGCGGAGGAAATCCTCGTCGTCGTCGGGAGCATTCTGCGTGTCCGGGAACTTGCTTGCCCCCGCAGTTGGACGACCTAAAACAAACCACAATCCCGGCCCGAGCAGGGGCAGGAGAATGATGATGACTAGCCATGCCGTTTTGGGCAGGGAGCGCACCCGATGTCGCTCGGTGCGGGCACACTCGATCAATGTGTAGATCATGAGCGCCACCGAAATGAGTGCGGCAAAAATAATGATGCGGACCATGCCTCTAGTCTAATGACTTTCTGGCTCACAGGTTCATCGGTAGACTTTAACGTATGCAGTTTGTGAAATATTCGGTGCTTCGGTTGGGTCTGTTCTGCGTTGTCTTCTTGGCAATGTGGAAGCTAATGGCCTGGCCGATCTTCACCTCGGGCCTGATTGCCCTGATAGTCGCCTTTGCCGTGTCTTATTTGTTCTTCAACAAACTACGTTTGGCAGCAAACGAGGACGCGCGCAACGCCTTTGCCAAAACCAGCGCATCGAAGACCGAATCCCAGCTGGCCGAAGAAGCCATCGAGGATTCCTTCGACGAATCGCAGCGACCGGAAAACAAATAAGCGAAGCCTTCCAAAGTTGTTCACTTTGGAAGGCTTCTGTCTTAGAGCCAGGTGTGCAGCATGATGGCCAAGCTGAAGAGCGCGGCGTAGACCACGTTGACCAGGCCCGTCTGCTTGAGCACCAGCACCAGCTTAGGCAGCGATTCTTCGCGCAGCATCAGCCAGCTTGGAGCGGCGGCCGGGATGAAGCTGAGCAGGATGAGCCACATCCAACCGTTTGACCCCGTGAGCAACAGCGGCAGGACAATGGCGGCGCTCAACATCAGCACGTAGCTCAGCCGGGCCGACTGTTCGCCCAATCGCACCGCCAAGGTAATTTTTCCAACTTCGCGGTCCGTGGGAATATCGCGGACGTTATTTGCCATCAGCAGCGCACAGCCGATCAGGCCGGTACCGATCGCACCGAGCAGGGAAGCCAGCGTCAGCTGACCGATCTGCGTGTACGTGGTGCCCAGCGTGGCCACCAGGCCGAAGAAAATGAAGACGTAGAGATCTCCCCAACCACGGTATCCGTAAGGGTTCTTACCGCCGGTGTAACCCCAGGCGGCAAAGATCGCGGCGACGCCCACCAAGAGCAGCGGCCATGAAGCGGAAAGAATAACGAGCAGCAATCCGAGAATCGCCGCCAACCCGAAACATCCGAAAGCGGCGTTTCTCACGTGCTTCGGCTTCGCGAGTTTGGCGCCGGTCAGCCGCAGCGGGCCGACCCGTTCGTCGTCGGTTCCGCGGATTCCGTCGGAGTAGTCATTTGAGTAATTCACGCCGACCTGGAGCAGGAGCCCCACGAGCAGGGCAAGCACAAAGCGGAACCACAAAAATTGGCCGGTTTCGCCCACTGCGGCCGCGGTGCCGATGACTACCGGGGCGATGACGATGGGCAGGGTGCGCAGGCGTGCGCCGGCGACCCACTGGGAAAGCGTTGCCACTTCTCGTTCCTTTCGGCGAGACCAAAAACTCGGACCCCTTAGTTTCCCGCGAAACTTCGGGCAAGGCGAATCGGATCAGCCGCCGGCGCGCAACTCGTCGAGGATCCGGCGCCGATCAAACTTCCCGTTGGGCAGCATTGGAAGCCCGGAAGGGTAGTGGCGGACCCGTTTGGGAACGGCCGCGGATCCAATGGTTTGCCGCACGGCTTCAAAAGCATCCTGCGTATTTGTCGGACCTGAATAGGCTAAACCTACGCTTTGGCCCCATTGCGCGTCGGGGACCGGCAGCACCAGGCACTGCTGGAAGAACTCTTCGAGCAGCCCTTCGATTTTCCCGGCCGACAGTTTGACGCCACCGGTATTAATCACATCGTCCATACGCCCGGCGATGCTCAGCCGGTTGCCGTCGACGCTGCCCAGATCATCGGTGAGGTACCAGCGCGCGCCTTCGTGGATGACGAAGTGTTCGGCGGTGGCCTCGGGATTATTCGCGTAGCCGTCGGCGAGCATCGGGCCGGAGACCAGGATGCGTCCCTGGCGTTCGGCAAGTTTCACTCCCGGCAAGGCGGTTCCGTTGTAGACCAGACCGCCCGAAGTTTCCGCCGCGCCATAGGTTTGGAAGATCTTCAGGCCCAGATGCCGCGAGCTTTGCAGCAGGTCCTTGCTGGCCCGTGCGCCGCCGAGCAAGATGGCGTCGAAACGCTTCAGCACCGCAATGGTCCGTGGCTCCGGATTGTCCAGCAGGCGTGCCAACTGGGTGGGGACCAGGGAAGTCAGGCGGTGGGCATCGACCATTTCCTCGGCCGCGTCGGTGAACTTCTGCGCAGAGAAGCTGCCCTGAAGATCCATGCTCACCGGATTGGTCCCGGCAAAAAGCGAACGGGTCAGCACGCTGAGTCCCGCGACATAGTGCACCGGCAGGGCCAGCAGCCATTGTCCCTCGAAGCCGAGGTACTCGGCCGTGGCCTGGGCGCTGGCTGCCATCGCCGAGACGCTGAGCACCGTGCGCTTGGCCCTCCCGGTGGACCCGGAAGTGCGCACCACCACCATGGTCTGCGCAAACCCGGGAAGCTCCTCCGGGCGCAGATAAGCGACCTGCAGACCGCCGGGCGCCGAGGGGTCCGCAAGGACTTCCAGGGCCGGTCCGGAATCGTTGGCGTTGGCGGCCAACGCCTGCATGAGACTGTGGTGGGGTGCCTGCATACTCAGCTAATCCTCCGTGGCTTAGAAGTAGTACGGGTGGTTGGACCAGTCAGGGTCGCGTTTGCCGAGGAAGGCATCACGGCCTTCTACGGCTTCATCGGTCATATAGGCCATCCGGGTAGCTTCCCCGGCGAAGACCTGCTGGCCGGCCAGGCCATCATCTGCCAGGTTGAACGCAAACTTCAGCATGCGAATGGCCTGGGGGGACTGCTTGGCAATGTCTGCCGCGTACTCCAACGCAACCTCTTCGAGGCGGGCGTGCTCGACCGACTCGTTGACCGCGCCCATGCGCACCATGTCATCGGCGGAGTACTCACGGGCCAGGAAGAAAATCTCCCGCGCGGTCTTCTGGCCGACCTGTCGGGCCAGCAATGCCGAACCGTAACCCGCGTCGAAGGAGCCCACGGTCGCATCAGTCTGCTTGAACTTGCCGTGTTCCTTCGAAGCGATGCTCAGGTCCGAGACCACATGCAGCGAGTGGCCGCCACCGGCAGCCCAGCCGTTGACCACGCAGAGCACAACCTTCGGCATGGTGCGCATCAGGCGCTGCACCTCGAGAATGTGCAGTCGCCCGGCGCGGGCCGGATCGATTGATTCGCCGGTCTCGCCCTCGGCGTAGCGGTAGCCGTCACGGCCACGGATACGCTGATCGCCACCGGAGCAGAAGGCATGCCCGCCGTCCTTGGGCGATGGACCGTTGCCGGTGAGCAAGACGGTGGCCACGTTGCTGGTCATGCGCGCATGATCCATCGCGCGATAAAGCTCGTCTACCGTATGGGGGCGGAATGCGTTGCGCACCTCGGGACGGTCAAAGGCAATGCGCACCGTCGGCAGGTCGCGGAGGATCTCGCCGCTTGCCGCACGCTCCACCTGGCGGTGGTAGGTGATGTCGGTGAAATCGAAACCTTCGACAACGCGCCAACGCACGGGGTCGAAAATGTCGGAGACCTTTTCTGGCTGGGCTGAATTATTCTGGCTACTCACCCTCTAAATGCTAGTCGAACGGCCGGAGATCTCGGTGTAGGTGCGCGCAAAGACCGGTCTCTAGCAGAACGTGTCACGGCGATGATTCGTGCTTTGCGTGCCAAAGGGAGTAAATTTTCCTCGGAGCCTTGAGCCTGGCAGTCGCCATGGGCAAGCCGAGGACCTAAGCATTTCAGGAGTGAGTACGTGTCATCTAGCCACCACAATCCGGGCATCAAAGAAGCTGAGATCAGCTCCGAAGGATACAAAAAAACCCTCGGACGTCGACATGTGCAAATGATCGCCATCGGTGGTGCGATTGGTGTGGGACTTTTCATGGGATCTGGCGGTCGGCTGGCGGCTACCGGACCGGCGCTGATTTTCTCCTACGCGCTGGCCGGGGGCATCGCCTATCTGCTGATGCGGGCGTTGGGCGAATTGATCATGTACCGCCAAACCTCGGGTTCCTTTGTGTCCTATGCCGGTGAGCTTTTTGGCCCCAAGGGCGCCTTCGTCTCGGGCTGGATGTACCTCTTGAACTGGGTGATGACCGGAATCGCCGAGCTGGTTGCCATTGGCCTGTACTTCCAGTACTTCTTCCCGAATCTGCCGGTTGCGGCCTCGGCGCTCTGCGCGCTGGCGATGCTTGTGGCGATCAATTTGTTCAGCGCCAAGGCATTCGCGGAATTCGAATTCTGGGCCGCCTTCATCAAGGTCACCGCGATCATCTTGTTCCTCGCCGTTGGCACCTACATGGTGGTTACCAACGCGCAGATCGGGGAACACACCGCTTCGGTGTCGAACCTCTTTATCGGCAATGAAAACGGCGAAGGCGGCATGTTCCCGCGTGGATTCTTCGTCTCGATCCTGGTGCTGAACTCGGTGATCTTCGCCTATAACGCGATCGAACTGGTGGGTATCGCCGCAGGCGAGATGGAGAATCCGGAGAAGGAAGTTCCCTCTGCCATTCGCGCGGTGGTTTTCAGGATTCTCGTTTTCTACATCGGCAGCGTCAGCCTGCTCGCGATGATCTTGCCCTGGCATGAGTATGAATCCGGAGTCAGCCCGTTCGTCACCGTATTCGACAAGATGGGGTTGGCTTGGATCGGTTCGGTGATGAACCTTGTGGTGATTACCGCCGCACTGTCCTCGTGCAATTCCGGGCTGTATTCCATCGGCCGGATCTTGCGCACGATGAGCGGCAACGGGCACGCGCCGGCCTGGCTGTCCAAGATGAATAAACGCTTTGTTCCTTCGGCCGGCATCTTTACCGTGGGAGCGGTCTATCTGCTCGGCGTGCTGCTCAACGTGTGGCTTGGCGGTACCTTCGCCTTCGACCTCGCATTGAATACCGCCTCGATCGGCGTGCTGTTCACCTGGGCTACGATCTTCGCCTGCCAATTGATGCTGCGCAAGAAAAAAGGAAAAATTTCCAAGCTCCCCATGCCGGGAGCGCCGGTCACCGGATGGGTCGGCCTCGTTTCCTTGCTGGTCATCACCGCCCTGATCTCCTTCGATACCTTGACCGGAGAGAACGGCGAGGTGTTCCACATCGGTTTGTACACGATCGCCGCTATCCCGTTGTTCGCGATCCTGCTCTTCATCGGTTGGAAGTTCGTTGGCCAAAAGGCCAAAGTAACCGTGGACCACTAAAGCCTGCAGCAAACGACTAAGGGGTTTGGTTCATGCCCAATGGCGGGAACCAAACCCCTTAGTGCTTCGCGCCGAAGCCCTAGCTTTGCTCGGCCTTCGGCTCATTGGCCGGAACGGTGGCCAGAATGCCGGTGTCCAGTGCGTCCGGGATCTCGGTACCGCGCAGTGAAGCGCCTGCGGTCTCCGGCATGAACCTGATGGCCACCATGCCGATCACGCAGGCAATCATCATGTATACGGCCGGGAACAGCAGGAAACCCGAAGCATCGATGGCCGCTTCGTTGACGATGGCGGCGGTGCCGCCAAAGATCGCGGTCGCCACGTTGTAGGTGATGGCAAATCCGGCGAAACGCACATGCGAAGGGAACATCGCTGGGAAGGTCGCGGTAATCGTGGCGAGCTGCGGGATGTACAGCAAACCGAGGACCGCAAAGCCGACAATCGCCCACATGAAGCTCTGCCCCATAAGCCAGAACATGGGCAGCGCGAAGATGAACAGCCCGATCACGGAGATGTTCCACATGGGTTTTCGGCCGATCTTATCCGAGAGCGAACCGGCAAACGGGATCACCGCCATCATCGCTACCTCGCCGATCAAGATCGTTGCAAGGGAGGCGCTGGGGGCCAGCCCGATTTGCGTCTCCAAGTAGGTCGGCATGTAGCTCAGTAGCGTGTAGTTCACGACGTTCAAGGCGATGACCAGGCCGCTCATCACCAGCATGGGGCGCCAGTAGGAGCCGATGAGCGCCCGGAGGGTGCCGCTTTCCTGGGTTTCTCCGGCCGCTTCCATTTCTTGGAAGACCGGGGTGTCTTCGAGCTTGCTGCGCAGGTACAAGCCAATGAGGCCCATGGGCAGGGCCATGAAGAAGGGAATGCGCCAGCCGAAGTCCATCATGGCCTGCTCGCCGAGCATCACCTGCAAGGAGAGCATCACCGCGGTGCCGAGCGCGAAACCGCCCAGGGTGCCGAACTCCAGGAATGAGCCGAAGTACCCGCGCTTTTTATCCGGGGCGTATTCGGCCATGAAGGTAGCCGCGCCGCCGTACTCGCCACCGGTGGAGAAGCCCTGGACCATGCGCAGCAGTATCAGCAGGACCGGCGCGACGACACCGATCGAAGCGTAGGTGGGCAAGACGCCGATCAGGAACGTCGCCAGCGACATCATGATGATTGTCAGCGCCAGGATCTTCTTGCGTCCAAGCTTGTCGCCCAGGGGGCCCCACACCAGGCCGCCTAACGGGCGGACCAGGAAGGAAAGCGCAAACGTGGCCAGGGCCATCAGGGTCCCGCCCTCGGTGGGGAAGAAGTGCGCGGTGATATAGGTGACGGCTACCGCGTAGACGCCGTAGTCGAACCACTCGGTCATATTGCCCATTGCCGAGGCTGCGGTGGCTTTGCGCACTTCGCGTCGTCCGGCGGCGGTGCCCATATCGGGGCCGATGTCGTGGTTGAGATCGGGCGTGAAATTCTCGGTACCTGAATTGTTTTTTGGGTGGCTGTTTTCCGGCGGCATAAATGCTCCGTTACTTTTCAGCTTTCCGTCGACCGGATGCCCAAAGCCTTCCGAACTACATGGCCTTGGAGACGGTCCACGATCTGGGGATATCTCCAGAGTCGGTCAGTTACCAAAGGTTACGTGAGCTTCATTCTAGAATCAATCTTTGACATGCAGATCTTTCGTACCGTCTATATTTGGAGGAAGAATCTCCGCAACTTGGGAGCGAGCGAATCCACGCATTGCGCGTAGCTTTCTTGACGCTGGGCGAGCCTATCTGTGATTCTATTAGTGAACGAATGGTCGGTAAGTTTGCGTGGTGGGGATCACTCTGCTGGCATCAATATCTTTCCGGGACGGATGCTGCTCGCGCGAAGCGAGCCGGATCTGAATCCGGAGTACGAAGGAGTATTCATGGCTGAGGCATTCTTGGTGGGCGGAACGCGCACCCCTGTTGGCCGCTACGGCGGAGCGTTGAGCGGTGTCCGCCCGGATGATCTGGCCGCCATCACCATCCGCCAGCTCGTCGAAGATGCCGGGATCGATCCGGCCGCGGTCGAGGAAGTGATCTTCGGAAACGCCAACGGCGCCGGAGAAGAGAACCGCAACGTGGCCCGCATGGCCTGGTTATTGGCAGGTTTCCCCGACAGCGTCCCGGGCATCACGGTCAACCGGCTGTGCGCCTCGGGGATGAGTGCCATCACCATGGCAAGCCACATGGTCAAGTCGGGGGCGGCGGATATTGTCGTTGCCGGCGGCGTGGAATCCATGTCCCGGGCCCCGTGGGTTATGGAAAAGCCGGATAAGCCCTTCGCTAAACCGGGAGCCGTTTTCGATACGTCGATCGGCTGGCGCTTCACCAACCCGAGCTTCCTCTCCGGAGAACTCTCCCGCGATGGCAAGGCGACCTACTCGATGCCGGAAACCGCCGAAGAGGTCGCTCGGGTGTACAACATCTCCCGGGAAGACGCAGACCAGTTCGCGGTGGAATCCCACGCCAAGGCCATCGACGCGATCGCCGCGGGCCGCTTCAAGGACGAGATCGTTCCGGTCACCGTGAAGACCCGCAAGGGTGAACACCTCGTGGACACCGATGAAGGCCCACGCCCCGGCACCACCCTGGAGGTCCTCTCCTCCCTGCGCCCGGTGGTCAAGGGCGGCTCGGTCGTCACCGCCGGAAACGCCTCCACGCTCAACGACGGCGCCTCGGCGATCCTCGTCGTCTCCGAACGGGCTATCGAACGTTTCGGCTTGAAGCCGCGCGCCCGGGTCATCGACGGGCAGGCGGCGGCCCTCGCGCCGGAGATCATGGGCATGGGCCCGGTCCCATCCACCAACAAGGTGCTGGCCCGGGCCGGGCTGAACATCTCGGATCTCGGTGCCATGGAAATCAACGAGGCCTTCGCCTCGCAGTCCTTGGCCAGCATGCGCGAGCTGGGGGTGGACCCGGGCATCGTGAACCGCGACGGCGGCGCGATCGCGCTGGGGCACCCGCTGGGATCCAGCGGTTCACGCATCGCGATCACCTTGCTGGGCCGCATGGAACGCGAGCTGAGCGGCGCCGGACGGAAGCTCGGCGTAGCGACCATGTGCGTTGGCGTCGGCCAGGGCGCTGCACTGCTGGTGGAAGGCGTCTAGGCATGAGCTTGAACCCCGCCGACTTCGGCACGCTGAAGATCTCGGAAACCGCAGACCGGCTCTGGGTACGCCTGCACCGGCCGGAAGTCCGCAACGCGATCGACCAGCAGATGGTCGATGAACTGCACGCGGTCTGCAGCCAGCTGGAACGCGAACCTAAAATCCTCATCCTGGCCGGCAGCCCCGGCCAGGAACCCACCGCGGAAAAGCCCAAGGGATCCAAGGGCATCTTCGCCTCCGGAGCCGATATTGCCCAGCTGCGCGAACGCCGACGCGAGGATGCGCTCGCCGGAATCAACTCGAGCATCTTCGAGCGGATCGCCAAGCTGCCGATGCCGGTGATCGCCGCCCTCGACGGCTACGCGCTGGGAGGCGGGGCCGAACTGGCCTATGCCGCCGACTTCCGCATCGGCACCGAAGAATTGCGCATGGGAAACCCGGAGGCCAACCTCGGCATCATGGCCGCCGCCGGCGCCACCTGGCGGCTGAAGGAATTGGTGGGGGAGCCGGTGGCGAAGGATATTCTGCTGGCCGGCAAGGTGCTCACCGGGGCCGAATGCCTGCGCGTGGGGCTGATCACCGAACTGCACGCCGCGAGCGAGCTGGATGCGGCCGCCGATGCGTTGGCCGATCGGATCGGCGCCCAGGACCCGCTGGCGGTGCGCATCACCAAGTCGGTATTCCACGCTCCACGCGAGGCGCACCCGATGATCGACACCCTGGCTCAGGGCATGCTTTTTGAGTCGCAGGCAAAGTTTGACCGGATGCAGGCATTCCTTGATCGAAAGAAGAAGTAGGCATATGAACAATGACGCCGTAGCAAATAAACTGCCCGGAACCGTCGGAGTCCTCGGCGGGGGCCGCATGGGTGCCGGTATCGCCCACGCGTTCTTGACCAGCGGAGCGGCCGTGACCGTGGTCGAACGCGATCAGGAATCGGCCGACGCAGCCTACGGGCGCGTCGCCGATTCGGTCGATAAGTCGCTCGCCCGCGGTGCGGTGAACGAGTCCCGCGAGGAACTCCTGGCCCGCTTTTCAACCAGCACCGACTACGCAGACTTCGCGGCCGCCGGTCTGGTCATCGAAGCAGTTCCCGAAATCTGGGACCTGAAGGTCTCCTCCTTGCAGGCAGTGGAGGCGGTGCTCGCGCCGGAGGCAATCCTTGCCTCGAATACCTCCTCGCTGTCCGTGACCGGCCTGGCCGAAGAACTGCAACGCCCGGCGAACTTCTTGGGTCTGCATTTCTTCAATCCGGTGCCGGCCTCCACGCTCATCGAGGTCGTGATCGGCAAGCAGACCGCGCAGGAACTTGTGCCAGCTTCGCGCGGCTGGGTAGCGGCGCTGGGGAAGACCGCGGTAGTGGTCAACGACGCACCGGGCTTTGCCTCCTCGCGGCTTGGCGTGGCCATCGCGCTGGAAGCCATGCGCATGGTCGAAGAAGGGGTGGCCAGTGCCGAAGACATCGACAACGCGATGGTGCTGGGATACAAGCACCCGACCGGACCGCTGAAGACCACCGATATCGTCGGACTCGACGTGCGTCTGGGAATTGCCGAATACCTCCATGAGACGCTGGGCGATCGTTTTGCTCCGCCGCAGATTCTGAAGGACCTGGTGGCCGAGGGAAAGCTTGGCCGAAAGACCGGCCAGGGTTTCTACACCTGGTAATCACCCCTGGTTTCAGCAGCCCGCTCGGAACGGCATCTCGCCGTTCCGAGCGGGCTGCTTTTTGCGCCAGGTGAATTTTCCTGCGAAAACACCAACCAGACCGCTTAATCGGTCAAGCAGATCGAGGCCGTCCGGCCCTTGCCCCGGGCCGCCACGACCCTATGGCTTTGATTGCTCGCTTCGAGCCTCCGCACCTCCCAATCGAGGTAACTCTTGATCGTGATCCCGGAATGTCCAAAGTGCGCGCAGATTGATGCGTTTGGCATTATCCAATTCCAGCTGGATGACCGCATCAGGCCCCCGGGCGGCGGAAAGGCTGATGGGGAGACGGTCTTGATTTAGGTATTCGAGGAACTTAGGATGTGAGCCAGTCGCGGTAGATTACCGGGGCGTCAGCGCTAGACGAACTGAATCTCATACGTTGAGCTTCCTCTTCGTCTGCCAGCCCACTTGCCTGGGATTATTTCCACGCGGGTGGGCTGACTTTTTATGGCATCAATTATCGGGTGCGCGACATTTGAATCTCCCTAGAGTTCAATGGTGGGAGAAGGAGAACACGTGCATCAGTGGAATGAAGCTATAGAAGCCATCGACGCGGATCTGACCGAGCCAATTGATGTGGCGCGGCTGGCTCGCATGGCGCTGACCTCGGAATATCATTTCCGAAGAATGTTCGCTTCGCTCGCGGGTCTGCCGATATCCGAATACATTCGGCGGCGTCGGCTGACCGCTGCGACCGCAGAGATCATTGCCGGTGATGCTGTTCTGGATGTTGCCGTCCGCTACGGATATGGCTCGGGTGAGGCTTTTAATCGAGCCTTCAAGGCCCTGCATGGTTTGACGCCGAGCGAGGCACGCAGACCTGGGGCAGTTCTCCGCTCCCAACCTCGCTTGAGGATTCATGTACGCATTGAAGGGAGCCATGACATGAAGCACCGTATTGAAGAGCTGGGTGAGTTCCGGCTTATTGGATTTACCGCCCGGGTTCCACTGATCCATGAGGGGCCAAATCCGCACATCATCGAATTCCAGAGGAGTCTTGTTCCGGAACAGATGCTCCGGCTCAAAGAGCTGGCGGAACCTGGCCTGCCGGGCATGGTTTCGGCGTCGGTCAACATCGAAGATTCACGGGACGAAGGCTCGGAACTGGATTACTGGCAAGCCGTAGCCACCACGCAGGAGATCCCGCAGGGTTTTGAAGCTATCCAGGTCCGCGCTGGCACCTGGGTGGTCTTTGAAGCCGAAGGGAAATTCCCGGAGGTCCTTCAACGCCTCTGGGCGGACGCGGCCACCGAATGGTTCCCGGCTAATCCATATCGCTGGGTTCCCGGTCCCGAGCTGCTCAGCATCCAGCCAGATGCCGATGGCAGCAGCGGACGTGGCCAACTATGGATTCCGGTGGAGTCTGCTCGACTCTAACCGCCCTGCCGGCAGCGAAACTCGATAAGAATCACCACCAAGGTGCTGGTTCTTATCGAGTATCGCTGCCTTCTGCTTAGGCGAACATGCTCGCGAGCAAGGAGGTGAATAACGCGTCGGCGTCCCGTTCCAGCCCCTTGGAGGTGAACCAGTCGCACATATTCACGCAGTCGCGATGCAAGAAGTCCAGCCCGTGCAGATTCCCGGCCAGGTCCACGCACTGGGGCACATCGATCACCACCAGGCGCTCGCCTGCGACCAGCAGGTTGTAGGCCGACAGGTCGCCATGGGCGATGCCTATGGCCGCAAATTTCTCCATGGCCTCGGCCAGTTGGTCCCAGAGCATTGGCAGGCGCGGATCGTTGCGCGGCAGCTGCTGCAGCCGCGGTGCCGCGACACCGGGGCGGTCCGGATCCGCGATGAACTCCATGAGAATCTCGGTTCCCTCGATTTGCACCGGGTAGGGGACCGGTATGCCAGCGGCATGGCAGCGGCGCAAATAGGTCCATTCCGCGCTCGCCCACTGCATGGCGGCGATTTCGCGTCCATAGCTGGAGTTGTTGTCGATGGCTCGATTATCACGCGAGCGGCGCGCGGAGCGCCCCTCGCTGTAGGACTGCGAACGACTGAATTGCAGCTGGTCCCGCTTGCGATAACGCTTGGCCGCCAGCAACACGCTGCGCTGCGAGGTGGCACGCTCGATCAGGAAGACCTCGCCTTCCTTGCCGGTTTTCAGCACGCCGAGCTCGAGGTCGATGGCCGCGGCGTCCTCGATCAACCATGCGGGATACGGCTTGGGACCGCGACAGGATTTTTCGATCAACGGCCAGCTGGAATAGCGCTGCTGGGGACCTAGCTCATCGATTGAGGTTTCGTCCCAGGTAATGGTTTTTCGCCGGGTGCGAAGCTGAGGTTCGGAATCGTCTAAATTGGCGAATTTTCCGGGGTATGAAGACACTGTGAGTCCTTGGGAAGTAGGGGTGGGAATGTATGCGGGCAGAAGACATTCATCGTTACCCCTCCTTCTTGACAGACTAATTGGCACTTGCCAATGACTAGAACTCTACAGGAACCAGCCGATGTGATGCAATGGGTTCCATGGGCCACGCTCCCGACTATCGCCGACTTCCCGAAGATGTGAACTGGGATGGGTCGATCAATGCCCGATGGATCACCGGGGCCTTCTATCGCATGGGGCGCCATGAATGGCTTACGAGCCTCGGCTGGCAGCAGATGCGCCGGGACGGAATCGAACGCGTCATCGACCTGCGCAACCACGGGGAGGTCAAACGGCGCGAACATGACCCGGTGGTTGACCAAGGGGTTCTGGAAGGGATGGAAATCCTCCGGCTGCCGCTGGAGGCCGCCGGCAGCGAGCGCTTTGCGGCGGTTGCGGTGCCCTATATGAATCACACCAGCATGTACCGGCTGGTCTGCGAAGAGTTCGGCGGCCAGCTGCGCGCGGTGTTCGAGGCGCTCGCCGAAACCGAGCGCGGCACGGTGGTGCACTGCTCTGCTGGACGCGATCGCTCGGGGCTTGTCGCCACGCTCCTGCTCGATCTCGCCGGGCGGCGCGGGGAAATACTTGAGCAGGATGAGCTTGCGGTGCGCGGCATCAACGAATGGCACCGGGTCTCCCCGCGCAAGCACCCCTACGAATCCCATCAGGGTGAACCCGAACTGCGCCGAGCGATCGCCGAACGCGCTGCGGAACTGGAAATATTCCTCGAATGGCTGGGCAGCGCTCGGGGCTTCCTGGCGACCTGCGGCATGTCCGAAACCCAATTGCAGCGGCTGCAATTGCTGGCTAGCCGACCGAGGTCGTGACAGTTCGGCGGCCTTGGTTGTAAGCTCACCGCATGAGCCCTCAGTCACTGCACCATGCGTTCAACTACATCGAGCTAAGCGTCACCGATCTGGCCGAAGCCAAGGCTTTTTATGCCGGCGCCTTCGGCTGGGTTTTCAACGACTATGGGCCAAATTATGCGGGGATCGGCTCGGGTGCTGGGGACGGCGAAGAGGTGGGCGGGCTTACGCTCGCCGAGGCGCCGCGCGCGGCCGGCGGCCCGCTGGTCCTGTTGTATTCCGAGGATCTGGATGCAACGGCTCAGGGGATTACCGCCGCTGGCGGCCGGATACTGCAAGGACCCTACGAATTCCCCGGCGGGCGCCGGCTGCACTTTGCCGATCCGAGCGGAAACGAGCTCGGGGTCTGGGCGAAACGCTGAATCCCGGCCAGCGAGTTGGCTGCCCACGCGTCGGCCGGGCTTGATCGGTGTAGCAGTCAGGGTAGGCATCCCGGCGCTGGCCGCACGGTGACGGGTCGCATTGGACTCCGCTGCGACGACCACCGTGCCGAAGATGGAGGCGTACTTCACCGCAGTCCAGGAGCCCGCCGCTTCGCCGAGCTCGATGCTCCATGGTTCTGCGGGCGGGGTAGCGGAGGACGTATTAGCCATTGTTTCTGCTCCCGAGTGTCGTCGATCACGTGGTTGCTGATACTGTTAATGGTATTACTGACCGATCGTTCAGGAAGGAATTATGTCGATGTCGACATCCCAGATTGGTGTGGTCCCAAGTTTCATTGCCGGTCAATGGCAAACCCCCGAAGCCCAGGGCGGCACCGAAGTCCGCGACGCCAATACCGGTGAGCTGCTCACCACCGTCACCGGCGGAAGCCTAGACGTCGCAGGAGCCGTCGCGTACGGCCGCGGCGTCGGACAGCGCGAGCTGTCCAAGCTTTCCCTGCATGAGCGGGCCTTGAAGCTCAAGGAACTTGCCATGTACCTCAACGAGCGCCGCAAGGATCTCTACGAGGTCTCCTATAAGACCGGCGCCACGAAGATCGACTCGATGGTCGATATCGACGGCGGCATCGGCGTGCTGTTCACCTTCTCTTCCAAGGGACGCCGTGAACTTCCCAACAGCAACGTCATCATCGACGGCAACGCCGAACCGCTGAGCAAGGACGGATCCTTCCTCGGCTCGCACATCTACACCGCGCTGTCCGGGGTAGTCGTCCAGGTCAACGCCTTCAACTTCCCGGTTTGGGGAATGCTTGAAAAGTTCGCACCGGCCTTCATCGCCGGGGTGCCCACCATCGTGAAGCCGGCGACACCTACCGGGTACCTGACCGAAGTCGCTGTGCGCATGATCATCGAATCGGGCATTCTGCCCGAAGGGTCGCTGCAGCTGATCTCGGGCTCCGCGCGCGATTTGATGGATCACCTCGACTACCGCGATATGTTCTCCTTCACCGGATCGGCGGCGACCGCCAGCCGGTTGAAGTCCCACCCAAACGTGATCGACGGGGGAGTGCGCTTCAGCGCCGAAACCGACTCGTTGAACGCCGCGATTCTTGGTCCGGATGCGGTGGAGGGCACCGCTGAATTCGACGCCTTCGTCAAAGCGGTTGTCGGCGAAATGACCTCCAAGGCCGGACAGAAGTGCACCGCTATCCGCCGTAATATCGTCCCTGCCGGCCAGGTCGACGCGGTGATCAATGCGATCGGCAAGCGCATCGATGAGCGTGTGGTGCTCGGTGACCCGCGCGTTGAGGGCGTCACCATGGGCGCGCTCGCCTCCGTCGAGCAGCTGCGAGACGTGCGCGCCGCGGTCCAAGACATGCTCGACGCCGGCGGCGAGCTGGCCTTTGGCCGCTTGGATGCCCCGGCGGTACGCGTGGCCCCGGAACGCGATGCGATCGCCGAAGGCGGGGCCTTCATGTCTCCGCTGGTATTGCGCTGGGAGGATGCCCGCAACCCGATCCTGCACTCCCGCGAAGCCTTTGGCCCGGTGTCCTCGGTCATCGGCTACGATTCCGTGGATGAAGCCATCGAGCTGGCGGCCATGGGCTCCGGTTCGCTGGTCGCCACGGTGTGCACCAATGATCCGGAAATTATGCGCGCGCTGACCCTGGGCATCGCAGCGCACCACGGGCGCGTGCACATCCTGAACCGCGAGACCGCACGCAGCACCACCGGCCACGGCTCGCCGGTACCTCACCTGGTCCACGGCGGACCGGGCCGCGCCGGCGGCGGCGAGGAACTGGGCGGTATCCGCTCGGTGATGCACCACATGCAGCGCACCGCGGTGCAGGGTTCGCCGAATATGCTCACCGCGCTGACCGGCGTGTGGCACACCGGTGCCGCGCGGCAGCTTGCCGGCAGCGAGAAGTTCGGCGCCACACCCGGCAACGTGCACCCGTTCCGCAAGTCGCTGGCCGAACTGAAGATCGGCGACGCACTGGCCTCGGACCTGCGCCAGGTCAGCCAGGAGGAGATCACCGCCTTCGCCAACGAAACCGGTGACACCTTCTACGCCCACGTGAACCCGAAGGCCGCGGAAGCCAACCCGTTCTTCCCGGGCACCGTGGCGCACGGCTACCTGCTGGTCTCCTGGGCCGCCGGGCTCTTCGTGGAGCCGGCTCCGGGACCCGTGCTGGCCAACTACGGCCTGGAGAACCTGCGCTTCATCACCCCGGTGGCCGTCGGTGATTCGGTGCGCGTCACGTTGACGGCCAAGAAGATCACCCCGCGGGTCACCGATGAATACGGCGAGGTCGCCTGGGATGCGATTCTGCACAACCAAGACGATGAGATCGTCGCGACCTACGACGTGCTGACGCTGGTGGAGAAGGAAGACACCATCTATGCCAACTGGCAGGACTAAGAGCCGAGAATAAAAGAGCAGTGGCTGCGGAAGAAGATTCCGCAGCCACTGCTCTTTTGTCGTTTCGAAAGTGCCGGAGGCTAGTCGGCCACGGCAGGTGTTCCGACCGCGTGATCCGCCGAGTCCCGCCGCGGCAGCGCGCGCCACATGAACCAGGCATAGAGCGAGGCGATGACCATGAACACCCAGACCAGCAGCAATGCGAAGGCCGGGTTGTTGGCGAACAGGGTCGCCACGTAGACGGCCGAGGCCAGGGCCATCAGCAGCCACCCGGCACGGATGCCGCAGGCGATGAGCGCGAAGGAGACCAGCACCACGGCCTCGGTGAGATAGGAAACCCAAATGGTGCCGGTGCCGGCAGTAAACGCGAAACCGGTGGTGAGCATTTCACCGAGGTGCAAGGCGGTGAGCACCGCCACCCCGAGCACCGCGGCGATGATTGCGGAGAGCCCCAACGGTGCACGGAGCACCTGCCGGGTGAACTTTCCGTGGAACTTGTATCGGGAGAACCGCCAGAGGCCGAAGACTCCGATGAGCAGGGCCGGGATCGCGTACACCAGGAACAGGGTGTCATACTGCATTGAAATGACCAGCGGACCGGCGAAGACCGCGAGAATTTGGGCCCACCAACCTAGATCATTACGGTGTGCCAGCAAGGCACAGGCGACCACCGAGAGCAGCGCGCTCAGTGAGAACAGTGCGACCTGCATGCCTGAATCGGTGCCTGGCAGCTGGGAGAAAAGAGTGTAAAAAAGTTCTTCCACGACGCTTCTTAGATTGACTGGGAAATGATCGGGCGGGCGCAAAACGCACCCTAATGATGCTATCGCCGCAACCTGTGAAGACGATTATCGGCCGAGTTCGGGAAGGTAATAAAAAGCTCGACCCCGAGGCGACCGCGCCAAATGGGCGGTCCCTCGGGGCCGAGCTGGTGAATTTATTCGCCGGTGGAATGCAATCCGTCGAAGAGCAAGGTGATCGCCTGATCTTCCAGGGTTTTTGCATCGATCGGGCCATCTTCACGGAACCAGTCGACCACGGAGTTGATCAGGCCGAAGAGCAAACGTGCGGTGGCGCGCGGATCGAGATCCGCGCGGAGCTTCCCGGCGGACTGCGCCGCGGTCACCAGCTCGGCAAGCTGGCGGTCCATGGCGCGACGACGTTCCAGCGCGGCGCGTTCCAGCTCCGTGTTGCCACGCAGCCGCAGCAGCAAGGTCACGTAGCTGCGCTTGGAGATCAGGATGCGGAAAGTTGCACGCAAGAAGAAATCCAGGCGCTCATCGGCGCTGCCCTGATGGGCGCGCACCTCGATGATGACCGCCTCCAGCGGAATCAGCGCCTCATCGAGGGCCAGCCGCAGCAGATCCTCTTTGGAGGGAACATGGTGGTAGATGGCGGACTTGCTGATGCCCAGCCGGTCCGCCAGCTTACCCATCGAGGTAGCTTCATACCCGTGTTCGTTAAAAGCCTCGACCGCGATGCGCAGGACGGACTCCTGGTCGTAGCCCGGGCGTCCCCTTTTGAGCGGGGTGTTAGCTTTGTCGATAAGTCTCATGATCCCTCGATTATCCCACGACAAGCAGGCTTTACTTGTCTCGCATGTCATAGATGCGCTTGAGCTTGCCCATGGAGCGCTCGAGCGATTCCGGATCCAATACTTCGATGGCGCAGGAGGATCCCACATGGATCTTGATCAGTTTCGCCAGGTCGGTTGCCGCGGTGGCGGCTTCCGCGGCCGACGCGCCGGCCCGGCGCTCCACCTTGACCGCGAGCTGGTCCATGCGGCCCGGACGGGTCAGCACCAGCTGGAAGTGCGGCGAGAGCGCCGGCAGCTTCAGGATCAGCTCTTCGATCTGGCTTGGGAAGAGATTCACCCCGCGCAGAATGATCATGTCATCGCTGCGCCCGGTGATGCGGCCCATGCGGCGGTGGCCGGGGCGGATCGAGCCGGGCAGGAGGCGGGTCAGATCGTGGGTGCGGTAGCGGATGATCGGCAGCGCCTGCTTGGTCAGCGAGGTGAAGACCAGCTCGCCGTGTTCGCCGTCGTTCAATACTTTGGTTTCGTCGAACGCATCCACGATTTCGGGACGGAAATGGTCCTCCCAGATGTGGCTGCCGTCCTTGAGCTCGACCGATTCGCCGGCCACGCCCGGGCCCATGACTTCGGAGAGGCCGTAGATATCGCAGGCGTCGATGCCGAACATCTCTTCCAGCTCGTGGCGCATCTCTTCGGTCCACGGTTCGGCGCCGCAGACGGCGACCTTCAGCGAGGTGTCGCGCGGGTCCAAGCCTGCCCGCTGCATGGCATCGCCAATAGTCAGCAGGTAGGTCGGGGTGCACAGGATCGCGTCCGGCTCGAAGTCCTTGATCAGCGTAATCTGTTTTTCGGTCTGTCCGCCGGACATCGGAATGACGGTAGTGCCCAGGCGCTCGGCAGCCGCGTGCGCGCCCATGCCACCGGTGAACAAGCCGTAGCCGTAGGCGTTGTGGACCTTCCAGCCTGGCTTGACTCCGGAGAGGCGCAAGCAACGTGCGCCCATCTTGGCCCAGTCATCCAAGTCCTGCTGGGTGTAGCCCACCACGGTGGCGCGGCCGGTGGTGCCCGAGGAAGCGTGGATCCGCGCCACCTGATGCTGCGGAACGGCGAACATGCCGAAGGGGTAGCTCTTGCGCAGATCTTCTTTTTCGGTGAACGGGAACAGCTTCAGATCTGCCAGTTCCTTCAAGTCTGTGGGGTGCACGCCAGCCGCATCGTATTTGTCCTTGTAGTAAGGAACATTGGTGTACGCGTAGTCCAGCGTTTCCTTCAGTCGAGTGAGCTGAATCGACTCGATCTGGTCCCGGCTCATCGTCTCTTCGGGATCCAGTGGGTTGGGCAAGTTATCGCGGTCAGTTGGCTGTGACATGCTCATACTTTCGTGTGGTGACTGAATGTTTTAGCGGTTCTTAGGCTTGGGAACGGTGCGCGAGCGGCCCCTGAACTCGGCCACGGTTTCAATCCCGCCATTCGTTCCCGGCTGGGTGACCGTGATGTCGTAAATTCCGCTGCGTCCTTGCTGCGAGACGCGCTGCGCGGTTGCCGTCAGCAGGCGTCCCGGGATCCCTGGCTTGAGGAAATTGATGTCTGCGCCGGAGGCCACGGTGATGGTGTCCGCGGAGCCTTCCGGCGGATTGCAGCTCAAGGCAAACGCGGTATCGGCCAGCGAGAAGATCATTCCGCCATGGGCGATGCCGAAGCCGTTGAGCATTTCCTGGCGAAGCGTCATCGTAATGACCGCAAACCCGTCGCTCACTTCCACCACTTCAATGCCCATCCACTGGGTGGCATAGTCATTGTGCAAGATTGCGTGGGGTAGTGACTTATCGATTTGGGTTTCGCTCATAGGGACCTCCGCCGAATTAGTTACCGAACGATCATTAGGTAATACTAGATTGTGACCCATCTCAAGCCCTGCTGTCTAATGGCGGACGTCACAATTACGCGGAGAGCCGGCGCCGCTCGGCGGCAAAGGCGCTGATGAGCACGCAGAATAAAGGGTTCCTCGCACTGCTGGTATCCCATCACCGAACCGGTTTCGCACCGCGCCGAAAAACGAAACCGCCCACAGCCATCGAAATCAATCGAAGGTTGTGGGCGGATCGGTGGATTCAGGCTTAGGTTCCCTCGCGGGTTACTTCGCCGTGGCCGGGTTCTTGCCCAGCGCATCGAGGGCAAAGGCGTAATCCCAGGCGCGATTCTTCCACGCCTCGTAGCGGCCCGAGGCGCCGCCGTGGCCGCCTTCCATCTCGGTTTTCAGCAAGATCGGTTCGCTGCCGGTGCCGACCTCGCGCAGCTTCGCCACCCATTTGGCCGGCTCCACGTAAAGCACGCGGGTGTCGTTCAAGGAAGTCACCGCGGCGATGCGCGGGTAGTCCACGGCCGCAACGTTCTCGTAGGGGGAGTAGGCCTTCATGTACTCATAGACCTCCTTGTCCTCGATCGGGTTGCCCCATTCTTCCCACTCCAGGGCCGAGAGCGGCAGCTCCGGATCCAGGATCGAGGTCAGCGGGTCCACGAAGGGAACTTGGGCGATGATCGAGGTGTACAGCTGCGGGGCCAGGTTGGCGATGGCGCCCATCAGCAGGCCGCCCGCCGAGCCGCCCAGAGCCGCGATGCGCGCCGGATCGGCCCAGCCCGCATCGATCAGATGCACCGTGGCATCGATGAAGTCGGTGAAGGTGTTCCGCTTGGACAGCTTCTTGCCCTGCAGGTACCAGTCGCGGCCCAGCTCGCCGCCGCCGCGCACGTGGGCGATCACGAAGACCACCCCGCGGTCCAGCACGCTCAACCGCGGAATCCCGAATCCCGGATCCATCGACGCCTCATAGGAGCCGTAGCCGTAGATCAGCACCGGATTCGGCACCGAGGTGTCCAAATCCGCGCGGCGCATCACCGTCAACGGAATCTTCGTGCCATCGGCGGCCGTCGCCCATTCGCGCGTGGACAGGTAGTCCGCCGAGTCGTAGTCGTTCACCGGAGTCTGCTTGCGCAGCACCAATTCCTTGTCATCCAGCCACAGGTCGTAGACGCGCGCCGGAGTGAAATCCGAGGTGTACCCGATGCGGATCAGCGGGGCTTCCAGATCTGCGAAGGTGGCGGCGGCGGTGAACAGCTCCTCGTCGAAGGCCGGCTCGAGCACCGGCAACTGCGATTCGGTGCCCAGCGATTCCAGCGGAATCAGCTGAACCCGTTCACAGGTATCGCGACGCACGGAAACCACCAGATGCGTGGCGGTCAGCGCGGTGCCCTCGATCTTGACCGTGGACTCGTGCCCGAGCACCGTGCGCCAGCTTGCCGGGTCGGTGTCGGCGCCCAGCTGCGCCAGCTCGACCAGCGAGAGCATATTGTTCGGTGCCTGGTGGTCGTGGGTGATCAGGGCGCGCCGATCGTCTCCGGGCAGCAGGTCGACCCCGTGGAGCAGACGCAGTTCGCGCGGAACGAGCAAGCGCACCTGTCCGTCCTTGTCGTTCAGATCCAAAACGCTGGTCTCCGCGTATTCGGAGTTGCCGCTGGAAATCAGCAGCTGCTGGAGGTCTGCGCTGAGATCGAAGCCGAGCCACATGCCCGGATCATCTTCCTGGAAAACCACCGTATCGCTGGCCGGATCGCTGCCCAGCACGTGGGCGCGCACCTGGTGCGGGCGCCACGTGTCGTCAACGACCAGGTAGTAGACGGTGGAGGAATCGGGGGAGAAGGCCAGTCCGTAGAACACGCCCTCGATGACGTCCGGAAGCAGCTGCCCGGTTTCCAGATCCTTGATGTACAGGGTGAAGCGCTCATCGCCCTGGGTATCGATGCAGTATGCCAGCAGGTTGCTCGGCTCGTTGATGGCCATGCCGCCCAGCGCGAAGAACGACTGGCCCTCGGCCAGCTGATTGCCGTCGAGCAGCACCTGCTCCCCGGGCAGCGCTTCGACCGGGTCGATGACCGGCGGAGTCCAGTCGGCGCGGGTATCGGGGGAGTCTTCGGCCTTGACCCGGCACTGGATGGTGTAGGGCTTACCTTCAACCGAACGGGTGTAGTACCACCAGCCGCGCCGCCGCGTGGGAACCGACAAATCGGTTTCAACGGTGCGCGCCTTGATCTCCTTGAAGATCTCCTGGCGCAGCTCTTCCTGATCCGAGGTGACCGCATCGGTGTAGGCATTCTCCGCGTTCAGGTGGTCCAGTACCTGCTTGCTGGTTTTTTCCCGCAACCACTCATATTCGTCGGTGAAGTTATCACCATGGAATTCGCGGATCGTGGGAATCTTCGCTGCGAGCGGCGCGCTAGCGGTAATCGATGCAGAAGTCATGCACCCATTCAATCTCACCAGCGGCGATTGTGGGGTTGGCTATGCTCAGCGCGGACAGGAATCGGGCGGCAAATTCCTCGTTTTGGCACGCGGACATGGTGCAAAGGGTGTCGGCCGGCCGACATTGGCCATAGGCTAACTAACATAAAGAATCGAACTGCACCAAGGGCAAAGCGCCCTATTCGCAATAGAAAGTGATTCAGCAGTGAAAAACACACGCACAACTTTGAGGTCGAGGCGTTTGACTCGGTGGATTGCTGCGGCTGCCATCGGTTTCATGGCGCTGGTGGCCGGGGCCCCCGGGGCGTTGGCCCAGGGCAACGAGAGCGTCGAGGGTCAAACCTACGTCATCGGCACCGACACCACCTTCGCTCCGTTCGAGTTCCGCCAGGATGGCGAGCTCACCGGGATCGACATGGATCTGATCAATACCATCGCCGAGGAACAAGGCTTCAACGTCGAGATTCGTTCCCTGGGCTTCAGCGCTGCCTTGCAGGCGTTGTCCTCGAATCAGGTCGATGGCGTGATCGCCGGTATGTCGATTACCGACGAGCGCAAGGAAATCTATGATTTCTCCGAGCCATACTTTGAATCCGGTGTTCAGATGGCGGTGGATCGCGACGACGAGACCACCAAGGGCTATGAAGACCTCGAGGGCGAAACCGTTGTAGCCAAGACCGGTTCAGAGGGCGAGACCTACGCGAAGTCCATCGCGGACGAGTACGGCTTCACCGTCAAGTCCTTGGACCAGTCGGCCACCATGTACGAATCGGTGAAGTCCGGCAGCGCCGTGGCCGTCATCGACGACTACCCGGTCCTTGCCTACGGCATCGCGCAGAACAACGGTTTGAAGACGGTGACCGACAAGGTGCCGGGCGGCTCCTATGGTTTCGCGGTCAACAAGGGCGAGAATACCGCGCTGCTGGCGGCCTTCAACGACGGGCTGGCCGAGCTGAAAGCCAGCGGGGAGTACGACAAGATCCTGAACGAGTACCTGGCCGATCCGAGCGCGGCGGTGCCCAGCAACTTCTTCGACCTGGTGGCCAAGTCCTTGCCGGCGTTGATGACCGGTTTGGGGAATACCCTGTTGGTGACGGCGATTTCCTTCGCGGTGGCCATGGTTCTTGGTCTGCTCTTCGGCTTCATGAAGATTTCGGGCAACATCGTGGTCCGCGGAATTTCGACGTCATTCGTCAATATCTTCCGTGGCACGCCGCTGCTGCTCTGGGCCTTCATGTTCTACTTCGGTCTGCCTCAGCTCACCGGCTGGGATGTCAGCATCTGGGTTGCAGGTGTGCTTACCCTGTCGCTGAACGCCGGCGCGTATATTGCCGAGATCGTTCGCGGCGGTATCCAGTCGGTTGATCCAGGGCAGCTGGAAGCCTCCCGTTCGCTGGGCCTTGGCTACGGAAAGTCAATGCAGAAGGTTGTGGTGCCGCAGGCCTTCAAGATGATGACTCCGTCCTTGATCAACCAGCTGATCATCATGCTCAAGGATTCCTCCCTGCTGCTCGCCATCGGCTTTGCCGAGCTGCTCTACCAGGGTCAGCAGATCTACGCGGCGAACTTCCGTGTCACCGAGACCCTGTTCATCGTCGGCATCATCTACTTCATCGCCATCATGGCCCTGACCAAATTGGCAAACTTTGCCGATCGGAGGTTTAACAAGTGAGCACCGTAAGCGAGCAAACCGCCACGACGAAGATCCAGGTCCAGGAACTGCGCAAGTCCTTCGGCTCCAACGAGGTCCTCAAGGGCATCGATCTTCAGGTGGGCGAAGGCGAGGTTGTCTGCGTGATCGGGCCTTCGGGCTCCGGCAAGTCAACGCTGCTGCGCTGCCTGAACAAGCTGGAGGATATTTCCTCGGGCAAGGTGGTTGTTGACGGATTCGACGTCACCGATCCGAAGGTCGATATTAACCAGGTCCGTCGCCATGTGGGCATGGTGTTCCAGCATTTCAACCTGTTCCCGCATATGTCGGTGGCAGAGAACATCATGTTGGCACCGGTGGAGCTGAAGAAGCTGAACCGGACCGAGGCGCGGGCCAAGGCCGAAGAGCTGCTGGCCCGTGTGGGCCTGGCGGAAAAGGCCAATGCCCGTCCGGCCTCGCTTTCCGGCGGACAGAAGCAGCGTGTGGCGATCGCCCGTGCGTTGGCGATGTCCCCGGGCATCATGCTCTTCGACGAGGCAACAAGCGCGTTGGACCCGGAGATGGTTGGCGAGGTGCTGCAGGTGATCAAGGAACTCGCCGACTCGGGCATGACCATGGTGCTGGTCACCCACGAGATGGGCTTCGCCCGCGAAGTGGGGGACCGCGTGGTCTTCATGGATGGTGGTGTGGTTTGCGAAGAAGGCAAGCCAGAGGAGCTGTTCGGCAACCCACAGCAGGAACGTACCCGCGACTTCCTCTCCAAGGTGCTCTAGGTTTTCCTAGCGCTACCGCGTAAATTCGGCCCGCCCTTGCAGCGTCCTCACCCGAGGCGGTGCCAAGGCGGGCCGAATTTGTGTGCGCACTTATTGGGCTTGGTTGTTGCACCACGCAACATTAGTTGAAGATTAAAGTAAATTAACTTAGGCTGGAAGCAGAGCTAGCGCCGACCTGTCGGCGCGGAGCTGACCATTCGAGATCCAATGCATTTGGAAAATTCACCAGGAGCACCCATATGAATAACCTCATCGATAATCCACGCCTGCAGGTCATCGCCCAAACCATGCTGCGCCTTGCCTTCGGCTTCCTCTTCCTGGCTCACGGCTGGCAGAAGTATTTCCAGTTCACCCTCGAAGGCACCACGGCGGCCTTTGGCCAGATGGGCGTTCCGGCCGCCGGAATTATCGCACCGGTCGCCGCTACCCTTGAAATCGTCGGCGGTGCAGCTTTGATCCTCGGCTTGCTGACTCGCGTGTTCGCAGGCTTGCTGGGTGCGCAAATGGTCGTTGCGCTATTCATGGTCCATGTTCCGGGTGGCGTTTTCGTGGAGAACGGCGGCATTGAGCTGGTGCTGGCATTGGCCGCCGGCGCCCTTGCGTTGCTCCTCGTGGGGCCGGGCCGCGTATCGGTCGATGCGTTGATCTTCAAGAGCAAGAAGGCCACCGTAAACGCATAGCCGGTAGCCGCAAAACCCTATAAATGCCCCAGGTGCCGCCTGGGGCATTTTTGCGCCCTCAGACCCATTTCGGGGCGCCTGCCTTCGAATGTGACGCCCGTCCCGGCGGTGGTGTTGACGTGATCGAGCGCACCCTCATATACTGAACGAACGGTCAGTATGTAAATTGAATTTCAGTGAGGTGAACCATGGCCCCGACCACACCGCAGGAGCCGGGACTGAGTGCCGTCCCAAGCTATGAAGAGCAGCAGTCGCAGGCGCGCTTCGACGCCCTGATCAACGACGATTCCCGGGTAGAACCTCGAGACTGGATGCCAGAGCCCTACCGCAAGACATTAACCCGTCAGGTGTCCCAGCACGCTCACTCCGAAATCATCGGCATGCAGCCAGAAGCCAACTGGATTACGCGCGCCCCATCCTTGAAGCGCAAGTCGATTCTGATGGCGAAGGTCCAGGACGAGGCCGGCCACGGTCTATACCTGTACTCCGCGGCCGAAACCCTGGGCACCGACCGCGACGAGCTGAACGACCAGCTGCTGACCGGACGCGCCAAGTACTCCTCGATTTTCAACTACCCGGCACGCACCTGGGCCGATATGGGAGCCATCGGTTGGCTCGTCGACGGTGCTGCCATCGCCAATCAGGTGCCGCTATGCCGTGCCTCCTATGGTCCATACGGACGCGCAATGGTGCGCATCTGCAAGGAAGAATCCTTCCATCAGCGCCAGGGATTCGAAATCCTGCTCTCCCTCTCCCGCGGCTCCGAGGCACAGAAGAAGATGGCGCAAGAGGCCATCAACCGCTTCTACGAGCCCTCGCTGATGATGTTCGGTCCACCGGATGACCAGTCGCCGAACTCCGCCCAGTCCATGGCCTGGAAGATCAAGCGCTTCTCCAACGATGAACTGCGCCAGCGTTTCGTGGGCATGATCGAAGAGCAGGTCAAGGTGCTGGGCATGACCCTGCCGGATCCGGACCTGCACTTCGATGAAGAGAAGAAACAGTGGATCCACAAGGAGCTGAACTGGGACGAATTCATGAACGTCATCAAGGGCAACGGTCCAGCCAACGCCCAGCGGCTTGAACACCGCCGCAAGGCCCACCGCGAAGGTGCCTGGGTCCGTGAAGCCGCTACCGCATACGCCGAAAAGCAAGAACAAAGTGAGGTTGCCTAGCATGAGCCAAAAGAGCAATTGGCCCCTGTGGGAAGTATTCGTCCGTTCCTCCCGCGGACTCTCGCATGTGCACGCCGGATCGCTGCATGCCCCGGATAAGGAAATGGCCCTGCGCAACGCCCGGGATCTGTACACCCGGCGCAACGAAGGCATTTCCCTCTGGGTGGTGCTTTCCACCGATATCATCACCTCCGACCCGGACAGCAAGGACGCGTTCTTCGAGTCGCCGCAGGGCAAGGACTACCGCCACGCCACCTACTACAAGGCAAGCGAAGGGGTGAAGCACCTGTGAACCACGAAGAGCTCGACGCTTCGCTCGATAGCTTCGGCGACGCGCTGGCCTCGGCCACCCGCGTCACCCCGGGCAACGCGCTGCGCCCGGAAGACATCGCGGTGGCAGGAGCCAAGCCAAGCGACGAAGTCGCCGCCTATGCCCTGCACCTCGGAGACGACGCACTGATCCTGGCCCAACGGCTTTCGCACTGGATCTCCCGTGCGCCGGAAATCGAGGAAGATATTGCCTTGGGCAATATTGCCCTTGATATCCTCGGCCATGCCCGTTCATTTTTGACCTATGCCGGTTTGGCTTGGGATAAGACCGAAGATGATCTGGCCTACTGGCGCGAGGAAGAGGAATTTACCTCGCTGCATATCGTGGAGCAGCCAAACGGACATTTTGGCGTGACCATCATGCGCCAGCTCATCGTCTCGATCTACCAGCACCTGCTCTACAGCCGATTGCTGGAATCGACGGATGAAACCATCTCGGCGATCTGCGCCAAGGCGGTCAAGGAAGTTGATTACCACCGGGACCACGCCATCGCCTGGACCATCCGCTTGGGACGGGGAACCGAGGAATCGGCCGAAAAGATGCGCCACGCGCTGGAGATCCTCTGGCCATACACCGGAGAGATGTTCCAGGACGAGGAGCTGCACCGCACACTCGGCGAGGTGGCGGTTCTCCCGTCCTCGCTGCGCGATGCATGGGACGCGGAGATCACCGCCGTCCTCGCCGAAGCCGGGCTAGAAAAACCGAAGTCGGGATCGGCGATGGCGCATGGACGCGCCGGAGAGCATTCCGAACATATGGGCTACATCCTGGCCGAGATGCAAGTTCTTGCCCGCAAGCACCCCGGTGCGAGCTGGTAACCGATTCCCTAATCCGTTTGAAGGGAGCAGCAGTCTTGAGCAATGCAATAACCAGTGCAGAAGAACTCTATGGCGTTGCCGCGAAGGTCACTGATCCAGAAATTCCGGTGCTGTCCATCGCGGATCTGGGCATCTTGCGCGAGGTCAACGCCAATGCGGACGGCAGCGTGCAGGTGGTGATCACCCCGACCTATTCCGGTTGCCCGGCCATGGACGTGATTACCGAAGATCTGTACCTGGCCTTCCGCGCGGTGGGCATCGAGAAGGTCGACGTGAAGCTGGTACTGACCCCGGCCTGGTCGACCGACTGGATGACCGAGGATGGCAAGCGCAAACTCGAAGAGTATGGAATTGCCCCGCCGACCGGTACCGGACATAGCGGGCGCGTCACCGTAGGCATGAGCGTCAAGTGCCCACGGTGCCATTCCCTGAACACCCGAGAGCTCGCGCGCTTCGCTTCGACTTCGTGCAAGGCGTTGTACTCCTGCAAAGACTGTTTAGAACCCTTCGACTATTTCAAGGTGCTTTCATGAGCGAACAAACTACCCCCACCCGTCGTCGGGCCACTTTCCACCGCCTGACGGTCGCCGAGGTGCGCCGGCTGACCAAGGATTCCATCGAAGTCAGCTTCGCGATCCCGGCAGAGCTTTCAAGCGACTTCGATTACTTGGCAGGCCAGTACGTCGCGCTGCGCAAGGAACTGCCAAACACGGAGGGCGAACTAGTTGAGGTTCGCCGCTCCTACTCGATCTGCGCGGCACCGACCGGTGAGCTGATCAAGGTCGCAATCAAGCGCGACCTTGGCGGCCAATTCTCCACCTGGGCCAACGAAGAACTTGTCGCCGGAGACCAGATCGACGTGATGAGTCCCACCGGCGCGTTCATTTCGAAGCACAAGCTCACCGAAATGAACGACCCGAGCTCGGTGGATACCGTGAACCAGGACCAGTTCGTGGCGGTGGCCGCCGGCAGCGGGATTACCCCGGTCTTGGCGATTGCACGCACCATTCTCGAAGCGAACGAAAATACCCGATTCGACTTGATCTACGCCAATAAGGCGGCCATGGACGTAATGTTCCTGGAGGAGCTGGCAGATCTGAAGGATCGCTACCCGGCTCGCTTGGCATTGCACCACGTGCTGAGCCGCGAACAGCGCATTTCCCCCTTGCTCTCCGGACGTATCGATGCCGAGAAGCTTTCGGCCTTGCTTACCAATGTGCTGCAGGCACAGCAGGTCGACGAATGGTTCCTCTGCGGTCCCTTCGAACTGGTCCAGATGGTTCGCGATCAGCTCACCGAGCTGGAAGTCCCGAGTGAAAAGGTGCGCTTCGAGTTGTTCACCACCGGTGAGCCGAATCGTCCGCAGGGCCATGTGGGACGGCCCGTGCTTGTCGATGAAAACGAGAAGAGCATCGAAATCAGCTTCACCCTCGATGGCTTGCAGGGAGAGGTGAAGTCCCCGGTACGGGCCAACGAAACCGTGCTCAATGCGGCTCTGCGAGTCCGCCAGGACGTTCCCTTCGCCTGCGCCGGCGGGGTCTGCGGCACCTGCCGTGCCAAGGTCACCTCGGGAACCGTGTCCATGGCGGAGAACTACGCGCTGGAACCGGAAGAGGTGGAGGCCGGCTACGTGCTGACCTGCCAGTCGCACCCAACCAGCGACAAGCTCAGCGTCAACTTCGACTCCTAGGGGATAAGCCATGATCGAGCTAAGCATTGACCAGGGCATCGCCCGCGTGGTGCTCAACGCACCGAAGAAGATGAATTCCTTGGACCCGGCCGCTCTGCGTGAGCTCTCCGAGGCCTACGACCGGGCAGCGTCCGGGGTGGCCGAGGGAACGGTACGAGCGCTGGTGCTCACCGGCGAAGGCCGCGGATTCTGTGCGGGCCGGGATATTTCCGGAGTCAACCCGGCCGATGACGACGTCATGGGGTACCTGGATGGACAGGTTCAGCCGCTGCTGGAGAAGATGTCCAGTTTCCCGGCCCCCACCTTCGCCATCGTGCAAGGCGCCTGCCTGGGTGTTGGGCTGGGCCTCGCGGTAGCCACCGACGTAGTGTATGTCGCGGAGAATGCGAAGATCGGTTCGCCGTTCGCAAATCTCGGCGCCACCCTCGACTCCGGCGGGCACTGGCTGCTCACCGAGCGTCTGGGAGCCCACCGGACGCTCGACATGATCTATACCGCCGAGCTGATTTCCGGCGCGGAGGCCGTGCGCTCGGGACTATTTTCTCGCGCGTTCCCGGCCGATGAGCTGATCGAGCGCAGCGAAGAGATTATCTCGAAGGTGGCCCGCGGCGCGACCCAGGCCTTTGTCGCGTCCAAGGCGCTTGTCGCCGAGATCCGCGATCAGCGGGTAGGGCTCTGGACCTCCATGCGCACCGAAAACAAGGCGCAGGCGGCGCTGTGCGACACCAGCGACTATGCCGAAGGGTTCAAGGCCTTCCAGGAGAAACGGCCACCGGTCTTTACCGGCGGCAACTAAACGGCGAAAAGCGGGCGGAACAGTAAATGCTGTTCCGCCCGCTTTTTGCTGTCCGCGCTTAGCGGGTATCGGAATCCTCGAAGATCAGTAAGGTCTGGGTGTCCAGCACCGTAGGCAAGGATTGCAGATGTTCAAAAACCACGCGTCGCAGATCCAGATTGTCTTTGGCACGGACCAGTAGAATCACATCGAAATTTCCGCCGACCAGACCAATGTGGTGCACCTCGGGAATCGAGGCGAGGTGGTCGCGCAATTCCCGCCAGGAGTGCTGGCGCAATTTCAGGGTTACATATGCGCTGGCTTTCAACCCCGCCTTCACCGGATCAATCACGGCGGTATATCGGGTGATGACCCCGGCATCTTGCAGTTTTGCGATTCGCGAATAGGCGTGGGCCCGGGAAACGTGCACGCGCTGCGCCACCGTCGTCACCGATTGCCGCCCGTCGTTGGTGAGCTCGGCCAAGATCGCTCGGTCAACATCGTCCAGCTTCAGCTCCGCATCCGCGGCCATTTCTTCTCCTTGCAGGGGCAGGACGAGTATTCGCCAAACCCATTTTGTGCGTACTAATCGTCTACAAGTATACGGATCCTCAGCGCAACTTTCTACGATTCGACTCCGGACTGGATACAAATTGAGTGCCCTGCGCATAATTGATTGCAAATGATGTTTGGGTGAGTTGAGTCACAGGACATGGTTTCTTGAGACCCAACCAGAGAATGAAAGGCGGGATGGCATGAGCACCGAAGCTCACGAAGATCGCATCTCCGAGGTCAGCAAGAAGTTCGGGATTACCCCCGAAGATTACATGCTGCCAGCGCGGCACATGATTAATCTTCTGGATCCGGATGGAACGCTGCGCGAGCAGAGCGAGCAAGGCACCGAGCCGGGGCACGAGTACCCGCTGCCAAGCCCCGCCGAGCTCATGGACGCATATTCCGCCCTCGCCGTCGGCCGCCGTGTCAACGACCAGAACTCGGCCCTCGTCCGTCAGGGACGCATGGCCGTGTACCCTTCAAGCCACGGACAGGAAGCCTGCCAAGTGGCTGCGTCCCTGTGCCTGGACGCCGGCGACTGGCTGTTCCCGACCTACCGCGACACCGTCGCCGTGCTCACCAAGGGCGTAGCCCCGATGGAGGTCATGACCAGCTTCCGCGGTGAATGGCACTGCGGCTACGATCCCAAGGCGTACAACTGCGCTCCGATGTCCACCCCGCTGACCACCCAGCTGCTGCACGCGGTTGGCGTGGCCCATGCGGCCAAGTTGCGCGGGGAGAACACCGTGGTGGTCGCCATGTGCGGCGACGGCGCCACCAGCGAGGGCGACTTCCACGAGGCGCTGAACTTCGCCGCGGTCTTCAAGCTTCCGGTGATCTTCTTCGTGCAGAACAACAAGTACGCCATCTCCGTGCCGCTCGCGCAGCAGTCGGCCGCACCCTCCTTGGCGCACAAGGCCGTCGGCTACGGCATGGCAGGCGAGCGCGTAGACGGCAACGACCTGATGGCGCTGATGGCCGTGATGGGACGCGCGGTGCGGCTGGCCCGCGAAGGCAACGGCCCGTTGCTGATCGAGGCGCACACCTACCGCATGCAGGCCCACACCAATGCCGACGATGACAAGCGCTACCGCGAGGACGCCGAGGTCAAGGGCTGGATCGCCAAAGACCCGGTGACGCGCATGCAGGCCTACCTCGACGATGCCGGACTGCTCACCGAGGAAGCGCAGGCGAAGATCACCGAGCGCGCCGAGGCGGTCGCGAAGCAGCTGCGCGACGGCATGAACCAAGACGCCGATACTCCGCCGAGCGAATTGTTCGAACACGTATTTGCTTCCAAAACCACTCAGCTGGCCGAGCAGCAGGCGCTGCTGGCCGACGAACTAGCCCGCGAGGAGGCCTAGCCATGACCGCCACGACATCACGGGTGAACCCGAACGTCAGCGATGCAACCGCACGCGCAGCCGCCCAGGCAGCGAACGAAAACCAGCCGGTCACCTTCGGCAAGGCGCTGAACACCGCGCTCGCCGACGCGCTGGTGGCCAACGACTCCGTGGTCATCTTCGGCGAGGATGTGGGAACCCTGGGCGGGGTCTTCCGCATCACCGACGGGTTGACCGAACGCTTCGGCACCGACCGCTGCTTCGACACCCCGCTGGCCGAGTCCGGCATCGTGGGCATGGCCATCGGCATGGCCATCAACGAGATGCGCCCGGTGATCGAAATGCAGTTCGACGCCTTCGCCTACCCGGCCTTCGAGCAGATCGCCTCGCATGTGGCCAAGATGCACAACCGCACCCGCGGGAAGGTGGAGCTGCCGATGGTCATCCGCATCCCGTATGCCGGCGGCGTGGGCGGCGTGGAGCACCACTGCGATTCCTCCGAGGCATACTACGCGCACACCCCGGGACTCAAGGTCTTTACCCCGGCCACCGTCAAGGACGCGTACCTGATGCTGCGCGAGGCGATCGACTCGCCGGATCCGGTCGTGTTCTTCGAACCCAAGAAGCTCTACTGGTCCAAGGAGCAGGTGGACCTCACGAAGCTGGCCGCCGAGTACGAAGCCAAGCGTGCGGCACGCACCGAAGGCAGTGCGCGGATCGCCCGAGCCGGCTCCGACGCCACGCTGATCACCTACGGGCCGAGCGTGTCCACCGCCATGGAAGCGGCAAAACTCGCCGCCGAGGAGGGCATCAGCCTCGAAGTCATCGACATCCGCACCATCGTGCCCTTCGACGATGAGACCGTCTGCGCCTCGGTACGCAAAACCGGACGCGCGATCGTCGTGGCCGAAGCCCAAGGGTTCGTCTCCGTAGCCAGCGAAATCGTGGCCCGCGTCCAGGAACGCTGCTTCCACTCCTTGGCCGCCCCGGTATTGCGGGTGACCGGTTTCGACATTCCTTATCCGGCACCAACCTTGGAGAAATACAACCTGCCAAGTGCCGAGCGCATCCTCGATGCGGTAGATCAACTTCAGTGGGAGGCATAAATGAGCGTCAAGACTTTTCTCCTGCCCGACTTGGGCGAGGGGCTGACCGAGGCGGAACTTGTTCGCTGGATGGTTGCCGCCGGCGACTCGGTGGCCGTGGACCAGCCCATCGCAGAGGTGGAAACCGCCAAATCATTGGTGGAGATCCCCTCGCCTTTCGAGGGCGTAGTTTCCACCTTGCACGGCGAGGCCGGCCAGATGATGCTGGTTGATGAGCCATTCTTCTCGGTGAATACCGGGGGAGCGGAAGCAGCCCCGGACGACGATCCAGCCGCCGGTGCGCAGAGCTACCTCGAGGAGGAGCTTGCCGGAACGCAAGCGCCAGCGGAAGAAGACGAAGGCAGCGGCAACGTGCTGATCGGCTACGGAACCGGTGCCGCCAAGACCGGCGCCAGCCGCCGCCGTCGCCCGCGCAACGGCATCACCACGGCAGCGGCTTCCAGCGAAACGACCTCGGTGGCCACCCGGGTTATCAATCCGCTGGTGCGCAAGCTCGCCCGCGAGAACTCCGTGGATATCAACCAGGTGCGCGGCACCGGAGCCGACGGGCTGATTCTGCGCAGCGATGTGCAGTCGCTCATTGGCCAGGGCGCAGCTGCTGCCGATTCTCCAGCTCCGGCCAAGCAGGAGCAGGCCAAGCAGGAGCAGGCCAAGCCTGCCCAGGGCTCGGCAGCGCAGCCGGCCTCCGCGGAGGCCGATGCGCGCACCGGCTTGCCGGTGGCCAGCTCGCAGGTGCTTACCGGCGTGCGCCGGACCATCGCCAACGCGATGGCCACCTCGCGCCGAGAGATTCCCGAAGCTACTGTGTGGGTGGACGTGGATGTCACCAAGCTGTTGAAGCTTCGCGGCAAGCTCAAGGAAGCGCAGGGCAGTGCGCCAAGCATGCTCGCGTTGATCTCACGCTTCGCCGTCGCCGGGCTTGCTCGCTTCCCGGCGATGAACAGCCGCATCGACACCGAAGCCGATGGCTCGTTGCGCCATACCGTGTTCGACGGGGTGAATCTTGGTTTCGCCGCGCAAACCGATCGCGGTCTGGTGGTGCCGAACGTGCGTGGTGCAGATAAGCTCAACGCCGTCGAGCTCTCGGCAGAGTTCGCCCGTCTCGCGGCCCTGGCCCGTGAGGGCAAGGCGCAGGTCAGCGATCTGTCCGGCAGCACATTCACGATCAACAACTACGGTGTGTTCAACGTGGATGGCTCGGCCGCGATCATCAATTACCCAGAAGCGGCAATTATGGGCATCGGCCGGGTCGTCGAAAAACCGTGGGTAGTCAACGGCAAGATCAAGGTTCGCTCGATCTGCGAGATGACGTTGAGCTTCGACCACCGGGTGTGCGACGGCGGAACGGCCGCAGGGTTCCTGCGCTTCGTGGCAGATGCCATGACCGATCCGAAGGCGGCCCTGACAGCGCTGTAGGGAAGAAGATCAATCAATAGCTATCGCCCGGCCCCGTGCCGGGCGATAGCTATTTGCCGGCCAAGCAGCACAATGATTGGCAATCACACCAAGTATTTGCAAGCCATGAAGCGTTTACTAGAATGATTTAAATACTTCGGCGAGGCATTCAGGGTATCAAAAATCGACATGCACCAGCCGAGCACCAACCCCAGTGAATAGGATGCGATCATTTCAACATCACGCTTTGAGGTCAAGCACCGTTCGCTGGTCACGCTCCTGCTGGTGCTGCCGCTCCTGGTGGTGCTGGGAACGAGACTGGTCCTGGGTGACAGCCTGCCCGCGATCACCGCCACCCACTGGTCCGGAAGTTCATACCCCGACGGCTTCACCGACACCCGTGTTTTTGTGGCGGTGTGCTTGAGCCTCGCCATCGGCGGCGGACTGCTCGGTTTGCTCTCCCTGGCGTTGGCCAACAAGCCGATGCTGCATATTGCGTTGCTGTTCCTCGGCGCCATGGCAGCGTGGACCAGCGCCGGACTGTTCGTAGCCTGCGCCGTGCCTACGGCACTAGCCGGGGATCCCACCCAGGCGGTGAGCGGTGGGATGACCTTTGTTGGTGTGCTCGCTTCGCTCATCGGCCTGCTGCCGGTCTGGATTGCCGGGGTGTACCAGCAATTCGGGCGCGAACGCCAAGAACAGCGCCGCCGTCGCGTAGCCCAAGCTCAGGGGCGCAAGCTGGATGAACCGGTACAGGTCGTGGCCCAGAAGGCCACCGAGGAATTCAACCAGAAAGCCAGCGCCCCGTGGGGTTTCTGGCTGCTGGGACTATTCCCGCTGGTGATGGGTATCCTCATGCTGACCGTGATGAAGGGCGATGACGGTTCCGAAAGCCTCATTCTGCTGGTCGCTGGACCGATCTTTGTGCTGCTGCTGACCCCATTGGTTCTCGGAATCTGTCTGGTGCGCGTGCGAATCCACGGCGATAAACTCCGGGTGTCCTCGGCCATCTTCGGGTTCCCGTTGCGCACCCTTGCCCTGGACCAGATCAAGGATGTGCACAGCGAAGAAATTTCACCGATGCTGTGGGGCGGCTGGGGCTGGCGGTTCTTCCCCGGAGGTTCCGCCGTGGCGCTTGGCAAGAGCGAGGGACTGGCCCTCGAACTGCACAACGGCAAACGCTTCGCGGTCACCGTACCCGAGTCGCAACGTGCGGCCGGGATCTTGCAGGCAAAATTGCAGCAAGCCTGACCGGCGGTCATTAGGTCCCGGCCAACGAGGTCAAATAGACCGTGCCTCGGCGAGGCGTATCCTTCTAGCTTTGCAGCTGGCGTGTCGGACCCAGGATTACCGAGCGCAGGCACAGTCCGGCGATGAGCGAAACCGCAGTCACATGCACCAATCCCAGGATCGCATAGGCGATCAGCAGCGCTTCGGGGATGCGTTGGATGTGCGGGTGCGGTAGCAAGACTGCGGCAGCCAGAACCAGCAACCAGATCACCAGGCAGCTTATCCCGGTCCTACGGGACCACGCCGATTTTGAAACGACCGGTGCCAGCGGTTGGATGCGCTGCAGGATGGCGCTGGCCAGCACCAGCCAGAACGCCACGATGAGGAATCCTCCGGCGATATCGCTGGGCCTGTGCCATCCGCAGATCAGCGTAGCGAGTCCCGTGGCCGTCGCGAAGATCCAGGCGATAGGCTGCACCACCGGGCGAAGCTTGGGCGGCGAAATGAGATACATCAGCCCCATGGCTGCGGCGGCTGCCGTGGTGTGTCCGGAAGGGAAAGAATTACCAGCCGTGCCGAAATTGAAGTCGGGCCGTTCCAGAAGCAGATGTTTGAGTACCTGGGTGCTCAGCAACGCCGCGGCCACCGCCGCGACGGCAAGGGCCGCACGCAGGAAACTACGATCCCGAATCACCCGGTAGAGCAAGAAAATCCCTGAAATTCCGGCGCAGATCCACGGCAGGAGATTCAAGAATTCGCGCGCCGGGTCAAGTATTTCCGTGCGCGGCCACCACTGGGTCCAGCCCACGAAGGCGGCCTGATCGGCCCATTGCCCTACGCGAAGCTGAACGAAGAACAAATATTCGACGGCAAATAGTCCGGCGAGCAGCACCAAGGCCCACCACCAGCGAAGGTGGCGAGGGGTACTGAGGAAAGACCGCGGACTCATGACTCTAGAATCTCACATTTCGGCGGGCCAGCCCTATCGCCGATGCCTGTAAGCCTAGACACTATCGATAGTCTAGGCTTATGAATTTTGCCCTGCCTCCGGTGGAAGAACTGATAGCGAATGCGCACGTGGTGCGGTTACCGATGCGGGTGAAATTCCGCGGGGTGACCGAGCGTGAAGCCCTGCTGATTCAGGGTCCGGCCGGGTGGGGAGAGTTCTCCGCCTTCCTCGAATACGGTCCGCCAGAGGCCTCGCGCTGGCTTGCCGCGGCCATCGAATCCGCCTATCAGCCCTTCCCGCCGGCCCTGCGCTCCAGCATCCCGGTCAATGCGACGCTTCCGGCGGTGGCTGCGAACCAAGTGAGCCGTGTTCTGGCGAACTACGATGCGCCGCACACCATCAAGATCAAGGTCGCCGAGAAGGGCCAGAGCCTGCAAGATGACATTGCCCGGGTCGCGAAGACCCGCCAGCTCTTCCCGGAGGCTGCCTTGCGCGTCGATGCGAATACCGGCTGGGGGATCGAGGAAGCCGTCACCGCGCTCCTGGCACTTGCCGAATACGACCTGCAGTACGCCGAGCAGCCGGTTCCCGGAATTACCGGGCTGGCCCAGGTCCGCGAACGGTTGCGTGCCCGCGGAGTAGAGCTGAAAATCGCCGCCGACGAGGCCGTGCGCAAACATACCGATCCGCTCGAAGTCGCCCGCCTGGGTGCAGCGGACCTGATGGTGATCAAGGCCCAGCCCCTGGGAGGCATCAAGGCGGTGCTGGAAATCGCCGCCAAATCAGGGCTGGACGTGGTGGTCTCCAGCGCCCTGGACACCTCCGTGGGGTTGGCGCAGGCCGCCGCCCTGGCTGCGGCTCTGCCGGAGCTTCCCTATGCCTGCGGACTGTCCACCGGCTCGCTATTCGCCGAGGACGTGACCTCGAAGCCGTTGCTGGCCACCGCCGGTCAGCTCCCGGTTCGATCAGTGGAGCCGGAAGCCGAGAAATTGCTCAAGCTGCGGGTCGCCGCGCCACGCAGAATTTGGTGGGAACAACGCCTCCGTGACTGCTACGCGTATCTGGAGCAACCAGAAAACCGTTCCTGACAGGTGTTTACGCGCAGTTAACCTGCGCGACGGCAACAGCTCACCTCTTGATGAAAAGCTCAACTAGTTCGTTCCCCTGAACTTGAGCCAAAGAATGAGGAAGTGCCGTAGTTATGAATCCCATCCGAACCCTGTTGCCGATGCTGGGCCACACCCGCGGCGGACGTTCCGCAGCTACCTGCCACTTCAAATGTGGCGACGCTTGCGTTAAGCCAGAGTGCAACACCTCGGGTAATAGCTACTTCAAGGACATCGCCGACCAGGCCCTCTCGCGCCGCAACGTGCTCGGCTTAGGCGCAGTCGGCGCCTCGGCGCTGGTGATCGGCCCGCAGCTGCTGGGAGCCCCGGGCGCCGTGGCCGCACCGCTGGTGGAGACCGGCCTCGGCAAAGGCGGCCACCTGAAATTCGAAGCCATCGATCCGGTTTCGCGTTCCGTGGACAATATGAGCGTCCCCGAAGGCTACGACTGGCACGCGATCATCCGTTGGGGCGATCCGCTATTCAAGTCGAGCCCGGAATTCGACGCCATGAAGCAGTCCGCGAAGGCCCAGGACCTGCAGTTCGGCTATAACTGCGACTACCTGGACATCATCGCCGACAAGTATTCCGGACGCACCGGCGTGCTGGTGGCCAACCACGAGTACTCCAACGAAGACATGATGTTCGATGCCCAGTGGTTTGCCGAGAACACCGACGAAGCCCGCCGCATCGCGATGAGCTCCCACGGTCTGAGCGTCGTGGAGATCAAGCGCAAGAAGAACGACAAGCGTTGGACCTACGTGGTCGGCGGGGAACGCAACCGCCGCATCACCGCAAGCACCCCATTCGCCGTTACTGGCCCTGCCGCCGGCAGCGATCTGCTGAAGACCGTCGCGGATCCAACCGGCAAGCTTGTGCTCGGTACCTTGAACAACTGCGCCGGCGGAACCACCCCATGGGGCACCGTGCTCTCCGGCGAAGAGAATTTCGACCAGTACTTCCAGGGCCGCGGAACCGCCGAGGAAACCCGTTACGGACTCGGCACCGGTGCTACCGACCGAGGCTGGGAACTGACCGATCCACGCTTTGGCCTGAACAATGCGGGCTACGAAAACGAAGCGAACCGTTTCGGCTGGATCGTTGAGATCGATCCGCAGAATCCAACCTCCACGCCCGTCAAGCACACCAGCCTGGGGCGCTTCAAGCACGAGGGCGCTACGGTACGCATTGCGAAGAACGGCAAGGCAGTTGCCTACTCGGGGGATGACTCGCGTTTCGAGTACATCTACAAGTTCGTCTCGAAGAACACCTACCGCAAGAACGATCGCCAGCACAATATGTCCCTGCTCAACGAGGGCGACCTGTACGTGGCCAAGTTCGCCGGGAACTCCCCGGTTTCCGAATTTGACGGAAGCGGCCAGGTTCCAACGGACGGCGCATTCGACGGCACCGGCCAGTGGATTCCACTGGTGCGAAACGGTGAATCGATGGTCGAAGGCATGAGCGTTGACGAGGTCTTGGTATACACCCGCTTGGCCGCGGACAAGGCCGGCGCCACCAAGATGGACCGTCCAGAGGACGTGGAGCCGAGCCCAGTATCGGGCAAGGTATATGTCGCGCTGACCAACAACACCGACCGCGGCAAGGCCGGCAAGGAAGGCGCTACCGAGCAGAACCCGCGTATCGCGAACCGCGACGGCCACGTGCTGGAAATGACCGAAGCCGGGAACGACGCAACCAGCACCCGCTTCACCTGGAACATCCTGCTCGTTGCCGGCGACCCACGGGTCAACTCCTCGACCTACTTCTCCGGGTACCCGACCGATAAGGTCTCGCCGATTTCTTGCCCGGACAACCTCGCCTTCGACTCGGCCGGCAACCTGTGGATCTCCACCGATGGCGCACCAGGGGTCATCGGCCTGTCTGACGCCTTGCACAAGGTCAGCCTGCACGGCAAGGATCGCGGACGGGTCGAGCAGTTCCTGGCAGTGCCAACCGGTGCGGAGACCTGCGGCCCGGTAGTGCACGACAAGGACAACTCGGTCTTCGTCTCCGTCCAGCACCCGGGCGAGGGCGGCAGCTTCGCGCAGCCGACCTCACTCTTTCCAGACTTCATCAATTCCGCAGATTCGGTCGGGAAGGGCCAGTTCTACGGCCCGCGCCCATCCGTGGTCCAGGTTTTCAAGCAGGGCAACGGTAATGGAAACAATGGAAATGGCAACAACGGAAACGGTAATGGGAACGGCAATAACAAAGACTAGTCTTCAGTCTTAGCCGACCCTAGACCCCGGTGAGGGCGACTCAGTGCAGCACTGAGCGCCTGCACCGGGGTCTTGCCATAACTGGGCATAGACTTGAACCGATGCTTTCAGGCGATACTTCAGGGGTGGAACACGGCGTGAGCGCGCGGCAGGATGAAGGACAACCGGCAATTGACACGGCGCGTCAGATTTTGGCCGCACTGATTCGCGCCGGGCTGCGCGACCTGGTGCTTTCCCCGGGCTCACGCAGCGCACCCCTGGCCTACGCCGCAGCCGAGGCGGAAGCCGCCGGACATTTGCGGTTGCACGTACGCATCGACGAGCGTTCTGCAGGCTTCCTGGCGCTGGGGCTGAGCCACGGATCAAAGATTCCCGTCGCGCTGGCCGCCACCTCCGGAACCGCGATCGGGCAGCTGCTGCCGGCCATCATGGAGGCCAACCACACGGCAACGCCGCTGCTGGTGCTCTCCGCCGACCGCCCCGATGAACTACTGGGGACCGGCGCAAGCCAAAGCACCGACCAGAAGACCTTATTCGGCTCCCACGTGCGTGCGGCGTTGAACGTCGCCGCGGGTGCCGACCCGGCACCAGCGCTCGCCCAAGCACTTGCGGCCCTGGCAGGTTCAACCCGGCAGCCTGGTGGCCCGGTGCAGCTGAACCTGCAATTCCGCGACCCGCTGACGCCCGCAGACGCAGACCGCGTCGAGAAGCAGGCCTGGACCGAACTGAGCCCGGGGCGGTGGCACACGGCCACAGCGCCGGCACCCTGGGCCAAACCCGAGGGCCTGGCTACCCGCCGTACCGTCGTGGTCGCCGGCCATGGAGCCGGCGCCGAAGCCCAGATCTTCGCCGAGGCGCTCGGCCTGCCGCTGTTCGCCGAACCATCCTCCAACGCACGCCATTCCACCCAGGCCATCGGCCACTACCGGCCATTGCTTGCCGTGGGGGCGGGGCAGATTGACCGCGTGGTGCTCTTCGGCCGTCCTACGCTCAGCCGCCCGGTGGGGAAGTTATTGGCGAACCGAGCGGTGTCCACCGCGATCTGGCAGCCGGGACCGGTGGCCTGGTATGAACCCGGACGCCGCCGCGAAATGGTGATCAGCGAACCGGAGAAACTGGTCGAATTCGCCGGGAGCGCGCCGGAAGGGTGGATGGCGGCTTGGCGGGACCTCGATGCCCAGGCGCTCGCCGTACGGCAGGGCCTGGCGGACGAAGCGCTGCTCACCGGCCCGGTGGTTGCCGAGGAAATTTGGCGGACGCATTGCGGCCCGCTGCTTTTGGGATCCTCGAATATCGTCCGCGACTTCGACCTAGCCGCAATTCCCGCCGCCGCGGCCGGGGCTAGGGTATTCGCCAACCGTGGGCTTGCCGGGATCGACGGAACGATCTCGACCGCGCTGGGCCTGGCGGTGGCCACCGGTGAACCGACGCTGAGCGTCATGGGAGATATCACCTTCCTGCATGACGCCAGTTCCCTGGCGTGGACCCCGGGGGAAGCGGAGCCGGACCTCGACGTGGTGGTCTATAACGACGGGGGAGGCGCGATCTTCTCCACGCTGGAACACGGGCAGGTAGAGCAGTCAGGACGCTACGCGCAGACGGTCGAGCGGCTCTTCGCCACGCCGCAAAATGCCCGGCTGAAGGCGCTGGCGGCGGCTTATGGATGGCGATACCAACTGGTAGCGACGCGGACCGAGCTGCGCGAGGCGCTGCGGACCCCCAAGGCATGCAAGCTGCGGCTGATCGAAATCGCTGCGAGCAGAGCGGGGCTGCGGGCCGATAGCCTGGAACTCGCCTCGCGCATAGCCGAACTTCGCTGGCCCGCGTAATCCCAAAAAAGCAGGGCATGGAATCAGCGATCGCCGACTCCATGCCCTGCTTTTTGCGGACCATGCCGCCTAGAGGTCTACGTGTGTTGGGTCCAGAACCCGGCGCAGGAAGTCCTGCGTGCGCGGCTGCTGCGGATTGCCGATCACATCCACGGCCTTGCCTTCTTCGACCACGATGCCTCCGTCCATGAACACCACACGGTCGGCAACTTCCTTGGCGAAGCTCATCTCGTGGGTGACCACCAGCATCGTCATGCCGGACTTGGCGAGGTTCTTCATAATCGACAGAACTTCGCCCACCGTCTCGGGGTCCAAGGCACTGGTTGGCTCGTCGAAGAGCATCAGCGTTGGTTCCATCGAGAGCGCGCGGGCGATCGCCACGCGCTGCTGCTGCCCACCGGAGAGCTGATCCGGGTAGCGTTCGCCGAAATCTCCCAGGCCTACCCGTTCCAGATTGCTCAGGGCGATCTTGCTGGCGTCCTTCTTGTTTCGCTTGAGCACCTTGAGCTGGGCCACCGTGCAGTTCTCCAGCACCGTCAGGTGCGGGAAGAGGTTGAACTGCTGGAAGACCATGCCCACGTTCTGGCGCATCTTATCCAGATTGACCTCCGAATCGGTGGTCTCGAAACCTGCCACGTGGATGGTTCCGCCGTTAGGCTGTTCGAGCAGATTCACACAGCGCAGCAAGGTGGACTTGCCGGAACCCGAAGGGCCGATCAAGCACACCACTTCACCCGGTTTGACCTCGAGGTCTATTCCCTTGAGCACTTCATTGGAACCGTAGGCCTTGCGCAGCCCGACGATGCTCACGCCCGAAGCTTTGACCGATAGCTCATTATTTGGAGTCGTCATTCTCTGTTCCTAACTATCGCTTGGTCCGCGCCGAGCGGGATTCGAACTTGCGAGCAATCAGGCTCAGCGGAATGGTGATCACCAGGTAGAACAGACCGGCAACGACCAGCGGAGTGATACCTGCATCCAGTGATGAGATGCCGTCACGACCGAATTTGGTCATCTCGTATTGGGTGAAGGCGGCCCCGAGGATGAAGGCCAGCGAGGTGTCCTTGGTCAGCAAGATGATTTCGTTGGTCATCGGAGGGAGCACGATCTTGAATGCCTGCGGGATCACGATGGTGACCATTGCGCGCCAGGCGGGCATGCCCAGCGAACGGGCGGCCTCGGTCTGGCCCTTGGGCACAGCCTGCAAACCTGCACGCAGGGTCTCCGCGATGTAGGCGGAGGAGACCAGACCCAAGGCGAACATGATGTTCACCGGTTGTGGCCAGTTGGTTCCAAATGCCTGAGGCAAACCGAAACCGAAGGCCAGGAGCACCAGGATGGCGGGAATGCCGCGGAAGAACTCGATGAATGCGGTTGCGAACCACCGGTACGGTGCGAACGAGGCCATCTTCATCAGTGCCAGCAGCAAACCCAGGACCAGGCCGAAGGCGAAGGAAATCACCGTGTAGAACACGGTGTTTCGCAAGCCAATCAGGATCATGTCCGGGAACATCGGTCCCAATTTTTCGAAGGAGAAGAACGCATAGCGTGCCTTCTCCCAGTCCACGGCAAACAGAATCGCGATGACCGCGATCACGAAGATCACGATCTGGATGGTCTTGCTCATGCGGGCACGCTGACTTGTAGTCATTGCCATGCTTGAAAACCTCTCGTAAAGGTAAGGGGAGCCGAGGCGAGGACTTTTTGAGTCTCGCCTCGACTCCGCCTGGTGTTCATTCGTTCAGCGATGCAGAATTACTTCTCGCCGAACCACTTCACGGTCAGTTCTTCCATGGTGCCGGCATCGGTCAGACGCTTCAGGGTGCCATTGACCAGCTCGAGGGTTTCGGCTTGTTCCTTTGGTACCGCAATACCTAGCTGCTCACCGGTCTTGAAGTCAGCGACCACCTTGAAGCCTGGCTTGTCCTTGATGGTGTAGCCAAGCACCGACTGGTTGCCCAGCAATGCGTCGACCTGGCCAGCAAGAAGCGCCTGGGTCTGCAGGCCGGCATCTTCGTAGCCGATGGTGTTGTTCAGCCCCTGCTCCTTGGCGTACTTCTCGCCGGTGGTCGCCTGCTGCACGCCGACCTTCTTGCCCTTCGCGGACTCCAGATCGGTGACTCCCGAACCTTCGGCCGCAATCAGCACCAGATCATCGTCCATGTAAGGGGTGGAGAAATCCATCTTGGCTGCACGTTCCTCGGTGATGGAGACCGAGGAGATCGCGATATCGCACTGCACGCTGAACAGGCCCGACTCGATCGAGTCGAAGCTGGCATCGATGACATTCAGATCGAGCTCGGCATCCTTGGCGATTTCGGCGGCGATGTCCATGTCGAAGCCGACATTCTTTCCGTCCTGGACAAATTCGAAAGGCTCGTAGGGGATATCTGAGCAAAAGGTGAGCTTGCCGGCGTTGACCGGGAATCCACTGTCTTCGGACTCATCGGAAGTCCCCGAACCGCAGGCGGTGAGGGCCAAGAGGGCCACCGAGGAAACGGCGAGAGTTGAAACGAAGCGTTTCTTGAGAGGACGCATAGGATCAGAACCTACTTTCGGTAATGCGAGTGGATCATTGCGTAGGAACAATCATAACCACGGACGCACTAGACCGAGACTTCCATCACACATGACGCGCAAAGCATCAGCTTTGCTTATGCTCAGATTCGGCTCATCGGCCGCTGGGTTCTATTCCGCGCGCAGGGCCTGGCGCATCGGACGCATCTTGGCCCAGGACTCGGCCAGCTCGGCTACCGGTTCGGAGCCGGGCACAATGCCGCATCCTGCGTAGAGCCGCATGAGATTCTCGGCTTCGAGCATTCCTCCGCGCAGTGCGATGCCAAATTCGCCATCCCCGCGGCTGTCCACCCAGCCCACCGGTCCGGCATAGGGGCCGCGGTCCATGCCTTCCAATTCGCGCAGCAATACTCCGGCAGGCTTCGTCGGGGTGCCGCATACGGCGGCGGTCGGGTGGAAAATCTGCGCAACATCCAGTGCCGAGGGGAGCTGGCCCTCGGCGTCGGCGCGCAATTCGGCGCGGACGTCGCTTGCCAGATGCCAGACATTGGGAAGCGCGAGGATAAACGGTTCCTCGGGCGACTGCATGCCATGGGAAATCGGGTTCAAGGATTCGGTCAGCGAGTCGATAGCCAACTGGTGTTCGTGGCGCTGCTTGGGATCCTCGAAGAGTTTTTCCTGCGCGTAGCCCGGCGCATTGGCGCCTTCGGTGGCCCGGTCCAGGGTACCGGCCAGCACGCGAGCCTCGGCAAGTCCGTTGGTGACGCGCACCAGCATCTCCGGAGTCGCGCCAACCAATCCATCAACGGCGTAGGTCCAGCAATTCTCATATTGTTCGGTCAAGATGCGCAGCACCGAGGCCAGGTCGATCGGCTTGGTGCTCCGAGCCAGGATGTCGCGCGCCAGCACCAGTTTGGAAATGCCGCGCTCTTCGAACTGTCCCAGCGCCGCCGTCACGGCTTCCAGATAGGATCCCGCGGTGAGCTGGCCGGTGGTGAGCTCGATTTCCCCCGGATCCTGGGCGGGAATTGCCGAACTCGCGAGCTTTTCCTCGGCCAATCGCAGGGCGTCGGCAAATTTCATCCCTTCGAGCTTCTTCGCCGGTCCGGTGATCGTGATCCATGCCTGCTCCCCGTCCTTGCCCAGGACCACCTCAGGGATGACCAGCCGTGAGGCGAAGGTGCTGGTGAAGGAGAAAGCGAACGAACCGAAGGCGACCAGGCCGCTGCCGGGACGGGCAATCGGGTCGGTGATCTGCGCCAGCTTGATGATTTGGGCAAACCATCCCCGGGCCTGTGCGAAACGCTCTTCGCCCTGCGTGTGGATCTGGGCGGCGACGCCGAATCCAACGAGGCCATTTCCGTTGCGCGTCCAAACCATGGCGTGGTGGCGGAGGGAATCGGAAATTAATGACTGCGCGGCATCTTTGAAATCGAAGGTGACACTGGTCAGGGCCGGTGTCGTTGATTGATGCGCGCTGGCGGCGAGAGCGGTCGAATCGGCAGACATGATAAGGCTAAGCCTACCGCGCAACAGGCTGGACGGTCGCGTGGAGGTGTTGCTGCTCACCCATGTGAGATGCGCCGGGTCTGTTCCTCCGGGCCCGCGCCAACCGGTAAACTCGGGGGCGAATACAGTTCGGGTACTTCGACTGTCATTGACGGTGGTTGCGGAGCGCCCGAAGACGTTGACTGGTAAGCATCGGCTAGAGTGAAGTTTGCGTGCATTTGGCATGCATGGAGTCTTCGCACTCTGCGATGACCAACCCGATGAAAGATAAGTAAGCCGTAAAACAGTGACTGATTCCAAGAGCAACTGGACCGCAGCCGGGCACGACGTGTCCGACTCGATTGAGCTGAATCCTGAAACCGCGGTACTCGCTGCGGCCCTCAATCTTCCCTCGGGCTTCGCGCTGATCGCCGAGGACCCGGAGTATGGTCCCGCCATCTCCACCGGCATGGCCAAGGTTGAGAAGCTGCTGCGCGACGCGATCGCCAACTCCGACCCGCTGATAGATGCCACCAGCCGCCACCTTGTGGAGGCCGGCGGCAAACGTGTGCGCCCCCTGCTGGTGCTGCTCACGGCGCTGCTCGGCGAGGGCATCAACGACGAGGTCATCAAGGCCGCCGCTATCGTTGAGTTAACCCACCTGGCTACGCTGTACCACGATGACGTGATGGACTCAGCTCCCATGCGTCGCGGTGCACCGACCGCCCATGAGGTCTGGGGAAATTCTGTGGCCATCCTGGCCGGAGACCTGATCTTCGCCCGTGCGTCGGTCTTTGGCGCCGAGCTCGGTACCGAGGCGGTGAATTGGCAGGCGCGCACCTTCGAGAGGCTGTGCCTCGGCCAGCTGCACGAGTCAATCGGCCCGCGCGAAAGCGAAGACGCGATTGCCCATCACATTCAGGTGATCAGCGACAAGACCGCTTCCCTGCTGGCAACCTCCGGGGCCTATGGCGCCAACTTCGGCGGCTGCCCGCAATTTATCGATGTGCTGCGCGAGTACGGTGAAAAGGTTGGTGTCGCCTTCCAGGTAGCCGACGACGTGATTGATATTGCGTCCAAGGAAGCCGAATCGGGCAAGACTCCCGGCACGGACTTGCGCGAAGGCGTGCCGACGCTGCCAATCTTGCTGCTGCGCCAAGCAGCCGAGCACGGCGACGAAGCGGCGCAGGCGGCCGTAGCACTGGTCGAGGCGGACTTGAGCACCGATGAGGCGCTGGCGGTCGCCGTCGCGGCGGTCGCCGCGCACCCGGCCACCACCGAAGCATGGAAAGTCGCCCGCCGCTGGGCCGACGACGCCATTGCCGTACTTGCGCCACTGCCCGAGGGAACCATCAAGCAGGCGCTGATTTCCTTCGCCGATGCGGTCGTGACCCGCGAAGCCTAGTTCTACGCACCAAAGCGCTGCTTGCGATCTCAATCGGGATCGCAAGCAGCGCTTTGTTTTAATCTGCTAGGGCACTGCCGGATTTTTCGCGGCGAGCAATTGCAGGAAGAAGCAAAATGCGAGACCGAAGAACGGGGTGAGCAGCAGCGGTTCGCTAATCCCCGAGAGCTTAGCGGACAGCGCAACAGCCAACGACCCAAGAGTGATCACCAAGCACGCAAGCCGAGAAACCTTCGGAGTATTGAGCATGCCTGCGGTCGCCGCGGAAGCCAGAATAACCCACGCTATGATTAGCCAGTTCTGTGCCGCGCTGGGTGTCGCTTGAGTCATGCTCCAGAGCACGGCGCAGGAAACGAAGACCGCGAGAACGGCCAGGATCGTGGGTTTATGCGTGTCTTTACTGCGTTGCACCATCACCATCACCAAAGAGCGTAGCCGGTTTGTTCCCATAACCGTAGCCGGTGCAGGGCGCTTGGTGAAGGGGTGAAACGCAATCCTCACTCAGCGAATAATTTCCGCCTGCTGTAACCGGTTTGGGTGATCGGGCGAGCATAGCGCCGCGCGCAGCTCCCTGGCCTTCTGCGCCCGTTCGTCGACCGGGACGCGGTGGCGCAGCTGGCGGTACAGCTCGTCGTCTGCATAGCGCGGGAACACATGCTGGTGATAGTGCCAGACATGCTGATTGCCCGCAGGCTCGTTGTGCTGGCGGGTGCTGGTTCCTTCCGGATTCCACGCCAATTTCATCGCCAGGGCGACGCGCTTGGTCTCCCGCATGATGGCAGCGCCGGTTCGCTCGTCCAGGTCGTAGAGCGCTTCCAAATGCGCGGTGGGAATGATCATCACATGACCGCCGTAGTTCCCGAATCCGTCGCAGGCCATGATCGCGGCAACCAATTCGGTCTGATAAATCAGATCGCTCGGCGCGCAGAGGTTGCCTTCGCTAAATGGCTGCTCGTTGACAAGCTCGCAAAAAGGGCAGCGATATCCTGCTGGTTCATGGGAACTATGCAGCACTAGTCATCCAGTTCGGCGGCTAGTTCTTCGAAGACCCAGCTGAACAGGTCCAAGGTGAATTCGCTGAAGGTTCCTTCTTCGCTGACCCAGGTTCCCTTGGCATTATTGCGGCGGTATACGATCGGATCCGGCACGTCGAGCTGGGAGGCTTTAAAGCCCCACACGTATTTCTCTTCTTCGTCTTCGAGGAACAACAGGTAATCCCCGTCGATTTCCAGCTCTTCGGGGTCGAAGAAGAAATGGTAGGCCTCGGTGAAGTCCTCGTTATTGCCGACCGCGAGGTAGAACTCTTCGAGCACGAAAGGAATGGAAACCCCCGATTGGGCCAGCCCCTCGGCCAATTCTTCGGCGGTCAATCCGTCAGCTTCATTCCACTGGTCCTCAAGGTACTTGGGGACGAGGGAACGGAACTTTTCAAGAAACATGTCAGCCATGTCTTTATCCTATCGAGAATTAGCCCAGTTCAAGTGCGCTCAACGCGATCCACAGCTGCACGCGATCGCTGGTGACGTTCGGGTCGTACCCGGTGAGTTCAGAGATCTGCTGCATGCGATAGCGCACGGTATTGCGGTGCAAGCCCAGTGATTCCGCGACGGCGCCTACCGAGCCGTCGCGATTGAGGTATTCGCGCAGCGTCCGTTCAAGGTCGGAATCGTGAGTTGCATCAAATTTGCGAATCGGTCCCAAGGCTTCCTCGGCCAGGTCCTGCAAGGGAACATCTCGGGCGGCGAGCAACAGCGAGGTCAGCGACAACTTATTGGGCACGTTGACGCGGTCACCATGGCGCAAGGCTTCGAGAGCTTCAAAATAGCTCCACCGGATGCCCGAGGTATTCGGGTAGCGCCCGCCATATCCCACCCGTGCGGTGATACCCGCGTCATTCAGGTAGGCATCAAGTCGTCGAATCGAATGCTGCAGCTGGTTGTGTGCCACGATAATCGCCAGGCGGTCCTCGACGATTACGGAAACCTGTGAGCTCAGTTCGGCCGGCAAGGGCAGCGCCGGCAAGCGTTCGGGGTGCGTCGCGGCCTGAATCAAGATCACCGCATGCTCGCGCTTCGGATTGAGCCCCAGCGCGCCGATTCTGACCGTCGCATCGTCCCCGGCCAGCGTGCCGGCGGCCAGGTCCGCTAGCACCTGGCCGTTGGCTTGGCGTTCCGAGGCGAGCAGCCGGGCGTTGTTGGCAACCTCAAGTCCGATCAGCGACTGCGCGTATTCGATCAGAGGATCTGGCGCGTACGGCTGCGCTAGGTGCAGAATGCATTTGTCGCGGATGCCGGTGGCCACCGGCAGGCTATTCCAATCGCGTTGCTCGTCGTAGTTGCCGCTGATGCTTTCGCCATAAAGAGTCAACGCCACGTCGGTCTTCAATATCCGGGCGAGTTCATCGAGCATGGTGTCCAGATCGGAGGACAGCAATGCGCGGGTCAGCCGCTGGTGCGAGCGCAGCAGGCGTTCGAGCCGCTGCAGGTGGTCCGCGTTCAGCGCCTCGGCGATGATGCGAGTGATTGCGGCAAAGGGAATCTGATAGGGAACCTCGAAGACCGGGAGGCCGACCTCATTTGCTGTCTGCAGGATTGAGGCTGGGACATTTTTGTGGCCCAAGCCGGTGCCGAAGCCCAAGGCCACGACGTCATTCTGCGCGAGGGTCTTGACGAATTCTCGTTGGCTGGCCGTCGTCTTCTGCCGGACCCCCGTGGTGAGCACGATTTCCCGGCCGGTGAGGAAGTCTGCCGGATTGAGAAGTTCGGTGACCGCGCCCCAGGTGATTGCGGTGTCATTGGCTGCCGAATGATCGTTGAGCGGACGAAGATCCAGCTCGTCAAGGGCCAATAGGGCGCGTAGTGTGATTGCCATACGGCAATTCTATGGTGCCGCGCAAAAGTTCCCGAAAAACCCAGTTGTTCAGATTATGGACAATTTTCTTGGAGAATTGCCCATAATGTGAACCATTTGCGCTAGTTTAGTGCCATGAGCACTCCATCTTTGAAAAAGGGCGCTCCACTCGCTGAAGGCAAGCGCGAGACGTTCTCGTCGCGCAAGCTTTTTATTCTCTCGGCGATTGGTTCAGCCGTTGGTCTGGGAAACATCTGGCGTTTCCCCTATGTCGCCTACGAGAACGGTGGCGGCGCGTTCCTGATTCCCTACCTCGTCGCAATTCTCTGCGCCGGTATTCCACTGCTATTCCTGGACTATTCGATCGGCCACCGCTACCGGGGTTCGGCCCCGCTGGCATACCGCCGCGCGAGCCGCAAGGCCGAGGTGCTTGGCTGGTGGCAGGTATTGATCTGCTTCATTATCGCCATCTACTACGCGGCCATCATCGCGTGGGCAGCCATGTACTGCTGGTTCTCCCTGACGAAGGCCTGGGGCGATGACGCCGCGACCTTCTTCATGGAGGGCTTCCTCCAGGTCGCGCCGGAAGCCGGTGTCTCAATGGATATCGTGGGCGGGGTCTTCGGGCCAATGCTCGGCGTCTGGCTGGTAGCCATCATCATTATGGTTGCCGGTGTCAACAAGGGCATTTCACGTGCCAACGGCTTCATTATGCCGCTGCTCATCGTGATGTTCTTGATCCTTGTCGTCCAGTCGGTCTTCCTGCCCGGAGCAGTCGATGGCCTGAACGCCTTCTTCACTCCGAACTTCGAAGCGCTGTCGAACCCAGGGGTGTGGGCTGCGGCCTTCGGCCACATCTTCTTCTCCCTGTCTATCGCCTTCGGCATCATGGTCACCTACTCCTCGTACATGAGGCGCAAGAGCGACCTGACCGGTTCGGGCTACGTGGTGGCCTTCGCCAACTCCAGCTTCGAACTGCTTGCCGGCATTGGTGTTTTCGCGGCGCTGGGCTTCATGGCCTACAACGCGAACTCTGCGGTTTCCGATGTGGCCGCCAGCGGTATCGGCTTGGCCTTCATTGCCTTCCCAACCATCGTCTCCGCCGCGCCATTCGGCTCGGTCATCGGCGTGCTGTTCTTCGGTTCGCTGGTCTTTGCGGGGATTACCTCGTTGATCTCGATCCTTGAAGTCATCGTGGCGGCGTTCCAAGACAAGCTGGGCTGGAACCGCAAGGCCGCCACCTTGGTGGTGACCCTTCCGGTGGCGCTGATCTCGATGATTCTGTTCCCGACCACGACCGGGCTGTACCTGCTGGACACCATGGACGCATTCGTGAACCAGTTCGGCATTCTCGCCTGTGCCTTGGTGCTGATCATTGTCTTCGGCGCTGGCCTGGGCATGCTGCCGCGTCTGGCCAAGCACCTGAACCGCCACAGCTCCATCAAGCTGGGCACCGCGTGGATGGTTCTCGTCGGTGGCGTCGGCCCGGCGGCGCTTGGCTACATGCTGATCAACGAGATCCAGACCAAGATTTCCGAGCCGTATTCCGGCTACCCGGTCTGGTTCAACGGCATCTTCGGCTGGGGCATGGCAGGCGCACTGATCGTCGGTGCCGTGCTGCTCTCGCTCGTTCCATGGAGCAAGAAATCGAAGCTGAATGATCCCGAATTTGCGGAACATCAGAAAAAAGTCGAGGCAGAAGAATTGCCCGATCCAGTCGGAAAGGAGTACTAGCCATGAGCGGCATTGCAATCACCTTCATGATCATCGCCATGTTGACCATTTGGGGCGGCCTGGCGATCAGCCTAGTGAATCTCTCGCGCAATCCGGAAAAGCACGATGACGATGTCGAGCCGGCCACCACTGGCAACGAATAACCACTAGGTCACTGCCTAAAGAACTAAGCCTCCTCCTTTTCGGATATGTGTCCGGAAGGGAGGAGGCTTTTTCTCTGTGCAAGTGCACTGTGAATATGGTTCATTATTGTGCTGGTACGGGTAGAGCAATATGCCGCACGGCCATATTCTTCTAGATAGAGTCATTCCGGCATCAAGGACCGGCAATATTTTTCGAAAGGAAACACGGTGGACGTTACTTACCGCATTGAGCAGAAACGCCAGATTAATGGTGCCTTCCCAGGACCAAAGTCCCAAGCATTGAGCGCCCGCCGTGCCAAGGCGGTCGCCGCCGGCGTGGCCTCCAGCCTGCCGGTCTACGCAGCCGATGTCGATGGCGGAATAATCGTCGACGTAGACGGCAACCAGCTCATTGATCTCGGTTCTGGCATCGCGGTCACCTCCGTAGGCGCTTCCAACCCTGCGGTGGCCAAGGCCGTCGCCGAGCAGGCGGCTCGGTTCACCCACACCTGCTTCATGGTGGCCCCTTATGAGAACTACATCGAGCTGGCCGAGAAGCTTGCGGCGATCACTCCGGGCAACTTCGAGAAGCGCGCGGTATTCTTCAACTCCGGGGCCGAAGCGGTAGAAAACGCGATCAAGGTCGCTCGCGTGGCTACCGGCCGCCAGGCGGTTGTAGCCTTCGACCACGCCTACCACGGCCGCACCAACCTCACCATGGGCCTGACTGCCAAGGCGGCACCATACAAGCGCGGCTTCGGTCCGCTGGCACCGGAGATCTACCGGATGCCAATGAGCTACCCCTACCGGGAAGAGAACCCGAACATGTCCGGCAAGGAAGCAGCCGAGCGCGCGATCCTGGCCATGGAGAAGCAGATCGGCGGCGACCAGATTGCCGCGATCATCATCGAACCAATCCAGGGCGAGGGCGGCTTCATTGTCCCGGCCACCGGCTTCCTGCCGCGCCTGGTCGAGTGGGCCAAGGAAAACGGCATCGTCTTCGTTGCCGATGAAGTCCAGGCCGGCTTCGCGCGCGCTGGCGCGTGGTTTGCTTCCCAAATCGAAGGGATCGAACCCGATCTGGTGACCGTGGCCAAGGGCATTGCCGGCGGCATGCCCTTGTCGGGACTCATCGGGCGCGCAGAATTGCTCGATTCGGTGCACGGCGGCGGACTCGGCGGAACCTACGGCGGCAACCCGGTTGCCGTAGCCGCGGCGCTGGAGAGCATCAAGTTCATGGAAGAGCAGGATCTGGCCGGGCGTGCCCGCGAGATCGAAAAGCAGTTCTTCGCCCGCTTCGAAGCCCTGCAAAAGGATGTTCCGGCGCTGGGCGACGTCCGCGGCCGCGGCGCGATGGTTGCCCTCGAACTGGTCAAGGCCGGCGGCAAGGAACCAGACGCGGAACTGACCAAGAAGGTCGCCGCCGAGTGCCTGGCCCAAGGTGTGCTGATCCTCACCTGCGGCACCTACGGCAATGTGGTGCGCCTGTTGCCTCCGCTGGTCATCGGAGACGCGCTGCTGAGCGAAGCCTTTGATGTCCTGGAGGCAGCGATTCGCAAGCACGCGTAACTCGCTCAAACTCAAGTGGCCTGGTTCCAATAAACCAGGCCACTTGTGCGTTAACTAACCTGTTTTGGTTCTGGGCCGCGCCCGGTCCGCGGCGTGCGAACCATGTCGAGAATGATCAGCACAACCGCCGTCCAGACCAGCCCGAACCCGATCCAGCGCTCCACGGGCATCGATTCGCCGAAAACCAGCAGGCCGAGGATGAACTGCATGATCGGGGCCAGGAACTGCAAGGAGCCCAGGGTGCTCAGCGGCAGGCGGCGTGCGGCCCCGCCGAAAAGCAGCAGGGGCACGGCCGTGATGATGCCACTGGCGGCCAACAGGGCCAGCATCGGCAGTTCGACCCCGGTGAAGACCGAGGAGCCTTGGCTCGACGTCCAGATCAGGAAGACGCCGGCCAGGGGCGCCAGGATCAGAGTTTCCATGGTCAGCGCCCCAAGGGCGGTGCCGCTTTTCCCCACCTGGCTCTTGACCAGTCCGTAGAAGCCGAAGGAAAACGCCAAGCCCAGTGAGATCCATGGGACTCGGCCGAGGCCGAAGGTCAGAACCAGCACCGCAATCGTGGCCACGGCCAAGGCGGCCCATTGCAACCGGCTCAGTCTTTCCTTCAGGACAAGCACGCCGAGCACGATGGCGACGATGGGATTGATGAAATAGCCCAGCGATGCCTCAAGGACATGGCCGGTGAGTACCGCCACGGCATAGAGCGTCCAGTTCACCGCGATCAGCACGCTGGCCAACGCCAGACGGCTCACCGTCTGGCGATTTCTGAACATGCTGAGGAACAAGCGAATCTGCTTGGTCACGAATAGCAGCAGGGCGCAGAAAACCAGCGAGAAGACGATGCGCACGGCGACGAATTCGAAGGCGGAGATTTCCGGCAGCAAAAGGAAGTACAGGGGGAGCAGCCCCCAGACCAAATATGCGGTCGTGCCTTGGATCAGGCCAAGGGAATGTTCGGAGCGAACTGGTTTAGTGCTTCCGGAACTCATCAGTTAATCGTTTCCACTTCCACCGAGCCACCACGGGCCGCAGGCGGCGCCGTGGATCAGAGCATTGTCAGTCGATCGTATGCCCAAGGGCCGGGTACGGCCGCGCAAGGTGATGGTAGTCACGCCGCGGCTCAGGCGGGGATTAAATCACACCGGCGGGGCGCACCGTGATCCAGCTCGCACCAGGGGAGAGGGCTCCGGCGGGGAACAAACATGCCGACTTGCTCGTTCAAATACACTAGAGAGAACCGCAATGGGATTTCGAACATGGGGAGTGGACCCAAGGTGCATCAACACAACAATGGCTTCAAAACCGCGCTTTTGCTCGGTGGAATGTTTGCCCTCCTGCTGGCGCTCGGATCGCTGATTTCCTTCGGCAGCGGAAACGGCTCATTCATCTGGATCTTTGCCCTGATCGGCGTGGGCACCACCGCCTATGGCTACTGGAACAGCGACAAGATCGCCCTGCGCTCGATGCATGCCTACCCCGTCACCGAGGCGGATCAGCCAGCCATGTACCGCATCGTTCGCGAGCTGTCGATTAATGCCCAGCAGCCGATGCCTAGGCTCTACGTGTCCCCGACTACCTCGCCCAATGCCTTCGCGACCGGGCGCAACCCGCAGAACGCCGCGGTGTGCTGCACCGAGGGGATCTTGCAGCTGCTCGACGAGCGCGAGCTGCGCGGAGTGCTGGGCCACGAACTGATGCATGTGTACAACCGCGACATCCTCACCTCGTCGGTGGCGGCGGCCGTGGCCGGCGTGATCACCTCCGTCGCCCAATTCATGCTGTTCTTCGGCGGACGGGACAACCGCAACGTCAATCCGATTGCACTGATCGCGATGTCCTTGCTGGCACCGCTGGCCGCCTCGCTCATCCAGATGGCTGTGAGCCGAACCCGCGAGTTCGATGCGGACGAAGACGGCGCCAAACTCACTGGCGATCCGCTGGCGCTGGCCAGCGCCTTGCGCCGGCTTGAATCCGGGATCAGCGCCGCCCCGCTGGCCGCGCAAGACCAGAAGCTGGTGAACAGCTCGCATCTGATGATCGCGAACCCCTTCGGCTCGCGCCTGAAGCAAATGTTCTCGACTCACCCCGCCATGGACGACCGAGTCGCCCGGTTGGAAGCGATGGCCCGCGGCCACTAGCACTTCGACAGAAAATTCACCATGCAATGACAAAGCCGTTGCCAACGAACAGTTGGCAACGGCTTTGTCATTGGCACTCGGGCTGGTTCCTAGCGGAAGTTCACGAACTGGAGGTCGGCTTCCTCGAAGCCGCGCAGCAGCGTCATGGTCTCCTGCAGGTCGTCGCGGGACTTGGAGGAAACACGCAGCTCATCACCCTGAATGGTGGACTTGACGCCCTTCGGCGCTTCGTCGCGAATGAGCTTATTGATCTTCTTGGCAACGTCCTGGGCGATGCCCTCGACGATGGAGGCCTCGATGCGGTATTCCTTGCCCGAGGCATAGGGCTCGCCGGCGTCCAAGGACTTCAGCGAGATGTTGCGCTTGACCAGCTTGGACTGGAAGATGTCCAGCACAGCCTTGACGCGCTCCTCGGCGTTGGCCTTCATTAGGATCTTCTCGCCGCTGTAGTCGATCTCGGCACCGACGCCCTTGAAGTCGTATCGCTGCACGATTTCTTTCTGGGCCTGGTGCAGTGCGTTGGCGACTTCTTGGCTGTCTACCTTGCTGACGACATCAAAAGTGGAATCGCTAGCCATGTGATTTCTCCTTGGTGTTCTACGGGTCCAATTCGCTTCATAGCCTACCGGTTTAGCAGCGCGAATTTGGGCTGTGATCAGGCTTACATCAAAAATGCGCCTCCCGATTTCACAACTCCCCGAAACTCCTGTAGAGTTATTTCTCGTTCCGACGTGAACAAACGGGGCAGATTACCCGAGTGGCCAAAGGGGGCTGACTGTAAATCAGCTGGCAACGCCTTCACTGGTTCGAATCCAGTATCTGCCACAAATGACTCCCAGATCTTAGGATCTGGGAGTTTTTTGCATCCCCGGAAAAATACGCAAAAATCCCGATATTCCGGGTTTCCTCACTGCGCAAAATGTCTCTCAGCTACGTACTTGTGACCGAATTCGGCTACCGTGTAAGCATGGCAACTAAAAATGTGAGCGAAGCAGAATTCGCCCAGCTGATTGAAGACAATGACATTGTGCTCGTTGATTTTTGGGCAGCGTGGTGCGGTCCTTGCCGTCAGTTCGCGCCGGTTTATGAGCAAACTTCGGAAAAGTTCCCTGATGTTGTGTTCTCGAAGGTGGACACCGAAGCCGAACAGGGTTTGGCCCGCGCTGCCAATGTCACGTCGATTCCGACCGTGATGGCATTCCGCGAAAAGGTCCTGGTTTTCTCTCAGCCTGGTGTGCTGAATGCGGCCCAGCTCGAAGATCTAGTCACCGCAGTGAAGGGCATCGACATGTCCGAGGTGCACGCACAGATCGCCGAGGAAGGCGCGCAGGCGGAATAGTACAAAAGCTATCTGGCAACTAAAGCTTCGGGCTGCTAACGACCTCGATGATCCAACGGGGCATAGCGTGGCCCGAAGCTTTGCTTTTTCTGGCCGGAAAGCAGCAGCAGCCGAATCACGCGCTGGCGCTGTGGGGCAAAAGGCGACAACAGCTCAAGCATTGTCGAATCCTTGACGCGACGTCCGGTCAGCATCTGTCCAACAAACCCCGCCAGATGATAGTCGCCGACCGAAATGTGGTCGGGGGAGCCGTGGGAACGCTGCAAGGTTTCGGCAACCGTCCAAGGTCCGATGCCGGGCATGGCCAGCAACGCAGCTTCCAGAGTGCCCGCGCCGCTAGCCTGCGGCTTCTTCTCACCCAGTTCGAAGGCGGCCCACCATTCCAATCGGCTCGCGGCGAACGCTAGCCTGCTCAGCGTCTGCGCCCGCTGATCCTCAACCCGGGCGCTTTGCCAATCCCAGCGTTTGAGCGAAGCGATTTGTTCCGGGCGCGGAAAAAGCCGCAGCCCCTCGGGCGCCGGGCCGGGTGCGGTTCTTCCATGGTGCCGGATCAGCCAGCGCCAAGCATGATTTGCTTCGATCCCGGTGACGCGTTGTTCCAGCACCGCACCGGCGGCATGCTCGAAGATCCGGTGGGTCCGCGGCAGCACCATATCCCGATGATCCCTGCGCTGGCGCTGCACTAGTTCGGGCAGGGTGGCGAAGAAACCCGGCTCATCGAAGCGCGCCCAATCGTCCTGGCTGCCCAAGAGCTCCGGCGCGTATTCGATGGCCCACCGCGCACCCGGTCCCCACGCGTCGAACCGAGCGACGCCATTAATCGACGGTTTAAAGATGTGCAGCGTCGCATCGCCCTGCGGCGTCGCAAAGGCCAACCAGGCCTCCGTGGCCGACAGTCGGATGGTCGGGTCGCCGAGGCCGCGACGCAGAATCCCCAAGGACTTCGGCAAATTGACCGGACGTTGCGGGTCGTGGGTGCTGCTGATCGCCGCGGTGTGCACGCTCTGTACCTCTTCCCCTGTTCGGGCCTCTCGCTAACATTTCGCGCCAGCGATGGCTACTGGATGACGCTAAGCTACGAGTGGCCACGACATGTGTGTCATCCGCCGGTAAAGTTCTTGACATGAAGTATGCGTCTACAGTTCTAGATCTGATTGGCAACACGCCACTTGTCAAACTCAATCGCGTGACCGACGGTATCAAAGCCACCGTGCTGGTCAAGCTCGAATACCTGAATCCGGGCGGATCCATCAAGGATCGCATCTCCCTGAAAATGGTTGAGCGTGCGGAGCAAAGCGGCGAGTTGAAGGCCGGCGGAACTATTGTCGAACCTACCAGTGGCAACACCGGTGTCGGGCTGGCGATGGTCGGACAGCTGAAGGGCTACAACACCATCTTCGTCACCCCGGACAAGGTCGGCGAGGAAAAGCGCGATGTGCTGCGCGCTTATGGAGCCGAAGTCGTCGTGACGCCAACGGCAGTAGCCCCGGAATCCCCTGAGTCCTACTACGGTGTCTCGGATCGCCTGGTCCGCGAGATCGATGGCGCATACAAGCCAGACCAGTTCTCCAATCCCGGAGCCCCGGAAAGCCACTTCGAGTCGACCGGCCCGGAAATCTGGAACGATACCGACGGCAAGCTCACCCACGTGGTGATCGGTGCGGGCACCGGCGGCACCATCACCGGTACCGGACGCTACCTCAAGAAGATTTCCGCCGATCGTGCCGCTGGTCCGGTCAAGGTCATCGCCGCGGACCCGGACGGTTCGGTCTACTCCGGCGGCACCGGCCGCCCGTTCTTCGTCGAAGGCGTCGGCGAGGATATGTGGCCGGGCAACTACGATCCTGCGGTGCCCGATGCTGTCGAGGCGGTCAAGGATGCCGACTCCTTCGAGATGACTCGCCGGCTGGCTCGCGAGGAGGGACTGCTGCTGGGCGGTTCATCCGGGATGGCCATCGTGGCGGCGCTGCGCGTGGCCAAGGACCTGAGCGAAGACGACGTCGTGGTGGTCATCGCACCCGATGGCGGCCGCGGCTACCTGGCGAAGATCTTCAATGACTCCTGGATGCTCACCCAGGGTTTCACCGGCGAGGCGGACTCCGAGCTGGTGGGCATAGCCCGCGCGCTGGCTACTCAGCCGCAGCCGACCGTGGCACCCGAGACCACCCTGTCCCAGGCCGCCGCGGCGCTGCGCGAGTCCGGTGCCGAAGCGCTGGTCGTGGCCACCGTCCAGCTGCCCGCCCGGATCGGCGAAATCCGCGGGGTCATCGGCGCGGCGGCCATCACCGACGCGCTCCTGGCCGGCGCCGCGGCCACCAGCGAGCTGGCAGAGCTCGAGCAGCTGGCCATCCCGCTGCTCGGTGTGGGTGAAGATCTCGCCCGTGCCCAAGAAATGCTGGCCGTGCACCCGGCGGTTCTGCTGACGCACGGCGGAGACGTTGTCGCCGCGCTATCGGCGTCGGACCTGCTGGCCTACGTCACCCGCTAAAGAATTCCACCTCAAGGACAGGAACGTCATGACCGAAAATACCCAAGGATCAAATACTCGTTTCGTACACGCCGGGCAGGAATTTGAACCGGTGACCGGCGCGGTTGTTCCGCCGCTGCACTTCTCCTCGACCTATGCGCAGGAAGCGATCGGCAAATTGCGCAATGGCTATGAATATGGCCGCGGCACCAACCCAACCCGTGATTCGCTCCAGGCGCAGCTGGCCGGAGCCGAATTCGGCAAGCACGCCTTTTCCTTCAGCTCGGGCCTGGCGGCCGAGGACTCCTTGATCCGCGCGATCCTGCGCCCGGGGGACCACATCGTATTGGGCAACGACGCCTACGGTGGAACCTTCCGCCTGATCGACCGCGTGCTCGGCGCCTGGGGCATCGGCAACACCCCGGTGGACATGTCCGACGAGCAGGCCTTGACCGCCGCGATCGAAAAGAGCAAGGCGAAGCTGGTCTGGGTCGAGACCCCGTCGAACCCGATGATGAAGATCACCGATATCTCCCGGGTCGCGCAGATCGCCCACGCGGCTGGCGCGCTGCTGGTTGTCGACAACACCTTCGCCAGCCCTTTCCTGCAGCAGCCGCTGACCCACGGTGCGGATATCGTCGTCCATTCCACCACCAAGTACATCGGCGGGCACTCAGATGTTGTTGGCGGCGCGATCATCGTGAACGACGACGAGCTGGCCGAGAAGATCGGTTTCATCCAGTTCGCCGTGGGCGCCGTATCAGGCCCGATGGACGCATTCCTGACCACCCGCGGTTTGAAGACCCTGGGCGTGCGCATGCGCACCCATAGCGAGAATGCGGCCCAGGTCGCTGCCTGGCTGCGCGAACGCAAGGAAGTGGAGCGCGTGCTCTACCCGGGCTTCGCCGATCACGCCGGCCATGAGATCGCCAAGAAGCAGATGAGCGGTTTTGGCGGCATGGTGTCGGTGCAGTTCGCCGGCGGCGAGGCCGCCGCGCGGAAGATTGCCGAAAGCACGAAGCTCTTCACCCTGGCCGAGTCGCTCGGCGGCATCGAATCGCTGATGAACTACCCATCGGAGATGACTCACGCTTCGGTCAAGGGCACCGAGCTGGCCGTCCCGGTGAATTTGCTTCGACTCTCGGTGGGTATCGAAGATGCCGCCGACTTGATCGATGATCTGGAGCGCGCCTTCACGGCGCTGTAAGCAGAAAAACACCGCGGGACTCGTAGCCACTTGGGTTGCGAGTCCCGCGGTGTTTAACCGGGCCGTCGACTATTTCTGTTTGGGCTTTGGCGAGACGAGTTTAAAATACTTGATGCTTGCCGGGGTCCACATCAGCAGCACCGCGACGAGCACCACGGCCGCAAGAATCGCATAGCGTCCCATGCGCAGCAGGGTCGGCAGCGCCGCGATCAGTCCGATCCAGGTCAACTGGGCACGTGCCGAGCGTTCGCCCTTCCACAGGCGTATGGCCAAGAGGCAGAACGCAATCCCGGCCACCGCCAGCAGGGCGACGAGAGCCAGCGGCCCCAGGTCCAGGGACCGGCCAGTCCAGGTATCGAAGAATAGATTGGCTGCGAAGCCCAAGAAGAGCACTCCGGCCAAAATCCAAACGAACCGGGAGATGCGTAGCGCACCGGGGGTCGACACGTCTGTAAGTGAGGGATTCGCGGGCTTTTTCACGTCTTCCAGCCTAGCGTTCCGGGGATGGTTTTGGGTCCTCTGCGTCGCGGTGCCTGAACTCACACGGCTCTCGCCCTGACAAATGGCCCCTGATGTCGATAGTATTAGGTGTTCGCGAACATCAGGGTTTCCTTGCATCTCGCCCAATTTTTGAGGCTAGAGCCTTCTCGTGTTGTATTTCTTCCGCCAAGTGTGAGCGCGGTTTTTATGTCATAGGGGAGCGCTTGATGAGCGTGAGTAGTTTTTTTACTGTGTAGCCTATGCGTCGTTCTTTCTTTTGGGGACGGGTAGGCCTTCCCCCAAACGAATGAGGTAATTCTTCGTGTCATCTGACATGCCCGTAAACACCAATGACGAAAAGACCACCGAAGAGCCGACCGTGCTCTTCAGCGAACTTGGTCTTGACGCCCGAGTGCTTGCAGCACTGGCCGACCTCGGCTACGAGAAGCCATCGCCAATCCAGGCCGCCACCATCCCACTGCTTCTTGAAGGCCGTGACGTTGTTGGTTTGGCTCAGACCGGTACCGGTAAGACCGCGGCGTTCGCGCTGCCGGCACTGTCCCGCATGGCCGAGCTTGCTGACCTCAACGGTCCAGCTCGCACCCCGCAGATCCTGGTTCTGGCTCCAACCCGCGAGCTAGCCCTCCAGGTTGCTGAAGCTTTCACTTCCTACGCCAAGTACCTCAGCGACTTCACCGTCCTGCCGGTATACGGCGGCTCCCCATACGGCCCACAGCTCAACGGCCTGCGCCGCGGTGCACAGGTTGTTGTTGGTACCCCAGGTCGTGTCATCGACCACATCAACAAGGGTTCCCTGGACCTGTCCAACCTCCAGTACGTTGTCTTGGACGAGGCCGACGAAATGCTTCGCATGGGCTTCGCCGAAGAGGTCGACAAGATCTTGGAGTCGACCCCGGCCGACAAGCAGGTTGCACTCTTCTCCGCAACCATGCCACGCACCATTCGTCGTATCGCTGCGGAATACCTGCGCAACCCACAGGAAGTTTCCGTCAAGTCGACCACCTCGACCGGCACCAACATCACCCAGCGTTACCTGCAGGTTATGGGTGCCCACAAGCTGGACGCCATGACCCGTATCCTCGAATCCGAGGAATTCGAAGGCGTTATCGCCTTCGTGCGCACCAAGATGGCTACCGAAGATCTTGCCGACAAGCTGAAGGCACGTGGCTTCACCGCCGCCGCCATCAACGGTGATATCCCGCAGCAGCAGCGTGAGCGCACCGTCGAGAACCTGCGTTCGGGCAAGATCGATATCTTGGTCGCAACCGACGTGGCCGCTCGTGGCCTTGACGTGGAACGCATCTCCCACGTCATCAACTACGACATCCCACACGACACCGAGTCCTACGTGCACCGTATTGGCCGTACCGGCCGTGCAGGGCGCAAGGGCGACGCGATCCTCTTCATGACCCCACGCGAGAAGTACCTGCTGCGTGCCATCGAGAAGGCTACCCGCCAGCCGGTGACCCAGATGCAGCTTCCTTCCCTGGACTCGGTCAACGACCGTCGCATCCAGCGTTTCATTGATCGTATCGACCAGACCATCAGTGGCCAGGATCTGACTACCTTCCGTGAAATCGTGGAGCGTTTCGCCAGCGAGCACGAAGACCTGGATCAGCTGGAAATCGCTGCCGCACTGGCACTGATGGCTCAGGGCGGTCGTCCACTGCTGATGACCGAACCAGTCATCCCACCATCGAAGAAGGCCCGCATGGACCGCGAAGGCGGACGTGAGGGTGGCCGTGACGGAGCCCGTCGCGAACCACGTGAGCGCGGTGCTCGCAAGACTGCAGCCGAGGGCAACGCCATGTACCGTCTGGCCGTTGGCCGTCGTAACCGCGTTCAGCCAGGCTCGATCGTCGGCGCACTGGCAAACGAGGGTGGCTTCAACTCCTCCGAAATCGGTGGCATTGATATCCGTTCGGATCACACCCTGGTCGAATTGCCAGCAGAGCTGAGCAAGGACCAGTGGCGTGCACTGTCCAAGACGCGCATTGGCGGCGAAGCTATCGACCTGGAGCTCGACAACGGTCGCAGCCCAGCCGAAGATTCGGATCGCGGTGGCTACGGCGACCGTAAGCGTTCCGGTGGCTTCGGTGGCGGACGCTCCGGAGGCTTCGGCGGCGGACGCGGTGGCGAAAAGCGCGGCGGCTTCGGCGGCGGTGGCGGACGTGGCGGCAAGAGCCGTTTCGGCGATTCGGGCCGTAGCGGCGGACGTCGCGACTACTAAGCACTAGATACAGAAGCACTCTCTTGAGCCGTGAATACGGCTCGGGAGGGTGCTTTTGTTTAACCCTGATGCCTCGCCCTGTCGACTTGGAATTTGTCGAGAAGCGGCAGCCAATTCCCGGGGCGCTCGTGCAACCATGCGGGCGCACAGCGAATACGGCGCGGTGCATGCAGACACTCGTGGTGTCTGCATGCTAGACGGAGGACTCGCAGTGGCGTTGTTCATTCTCGCTGGTGCTTCGGCAGGTGGATGACCGGTGGGGTCGTGTCCCGGACTACTCCGGTGGCCGGGGGC
>NZ_JBQSYR010000015.1:0-117505 GCF_052379505.1 Glutamicibacter sp. 363
GGCGCTGCAGCTGGCTTTGAGCCGTTCGAGGTCGTCGATGGTTTGGGTGAGGGTGGCTTGGTTGCCGTGTTCCAGGATGGTGGCTAGGCGGGTGTTGAGGTCCTCGATGAAGGGCATGGGTTGGTCCAGGACGCCTGGGGTGGGTGGCCTGGGTGGGGGCTGGGTTTCGAAGTTTTTGTTGGCTTCGGTGTGTTCTTCGAACATATTTCCACTGTATAGGGGTGGTGTGGAGGGTTTGGGGCGGTGTTCACCAACTGTGGATTAGTGGAGCCCTGCATGGTTAAGTTCCTGTGGATAACGTCAATAAATCTCTGTGACCTGTAGCGATAGAAGGTTGACCGGCGCGGCAAGGCGAGTGCTATCCATGCGCAAACTGCTGGCCCGTGGGCTTGATATTCAGGGGACCGTGAATCGTGCGCTGAATTCAAAAGAGTTTTTGGCAAGCAAAAAGGGAGAAAATCTGCGAAAGATTTTCTCCCTTTATCCGAGCCCCCTGCCGGAATCGATCCGGCGACCTCGTTCTTACCAAGAACGCGCTCTACCACTGAGCTAAGGGGGCAACAGGTAAATACTTTACACACAAATTTTGAGTTTTCAAAATCAGGCGCTGCTTAGTGCTTGACCTCACAAAATCCGTGCTCAGTAGGGGGTTCTGCGTAATCGCGGGAGGTTGATGCGATGTCGAGCGGAAGTGGGGTGCCTGGCGAGCGAGGTCGCTTGGCGCCTTGGGCAAGTGAGTGGAATTGACCGCAAGTGGCTCGGTGCGGAAAGGTGCGGGCGGGCCGTTGGGAAGGCCAGTCCTGAGTGAGTAGCGTCACGGGCGGGGTTTTTCTTCAGGGGGGGCTCAAGGTGCGCGTTCTAGGAATGCGAATAACGTATTTCACTTGGGAATTTAGGGAAATTTAGGGCTGGGTTCAGATGGGGTTTGTCCGATTTTTCTTTGCTGGGAAATCCGTGTAGAGTATTTACTCGTTGCCCCCTTAGCTCAGTGGTAGAGCGCGTTCTTGGTAAGAACGAGGTCGCCGGATCGATTCCGGCAGGGGGCTCTGAGTGGGAAGTCGTCTTGGCTTCTACAGGATGATTTCCCACTTGTGGCGGCGTAGCTCAGCTGGTTAGAGCGCACGACTCATAATCGTGAGGTCCCGGGATCGAGTCCCGGCGCCGCTACCGACAAAAGCCTCGAAAACTCACTGAGTTTTCGAGGCTTTCTTCGTTTCTAAGGCTTGTCGATATTGCCAGTCGAGTTCTTCTTCGAGGATTTCAGAGCTAACTTGCGGACCTGCTCGAGCAAATCTTCATCAAATGGTTCACCGGTTTCCGGGTCACCGGCATTCGCATCGTGGCCATGCACCGCGGTGTGGAGCCGTTGCATCTGGAAGTCAAGTTTTTCGGCGGCGTTGGCCGCGTCCGTAAGCTCTTCGACCAGATGGCTCGGCACGGAGCCTTCGTATTTGTAGAAAATCTTGTGTTCTAAACTGGCCCAGAAATCTTGGGCGATGGTGCGAATCTGCACCTCGACGATCACCGGAACTGGCCCCTCCGACAGGAACACCGGAATCTCCAGGATTAAGTGCAGGCTTTTATAGCCGTTTGCTTTCGGGTTTTTGATGTAATCCTTGACCTGAAGCACCTTCAGATCGTTTTGCGAAGTGAGCGTATTGAGGATCTTGTAGGTGTCCTTGATGAAACTGCAGGTGATCCGAATTCCGGCGATATCGGTAATGTTTGCGCGAATCGAGGGGAGGGCAGGATCGATGCCGCGCTTGACTACTTTTCGAAGAATGCTCTCCGGTGATTTCACGCGTGAAGTGACATGCTCGATCGGGTTGTACTTGTGCAAATACAAGAATTCCTCGCGCAGGATCGAAACCTTGGTCAGTACTTCGTCCGCCGCGAAGCGGTATTCCATCATGAACTTCGGAAGCGACTGCCGCAGGGAAAGCGCGAAGTCATAGGCAAGCGGCCCGTCACCGCCAGCGGAATTGCTGATCGGAGTAGGTAGGACTGCGTGGTGATCATCTGAATGGGGAGAAATTTCGGCCACCTCTGGATAAAGTAGTAGGCCCGAGGGCCTACCAATATTTCGTCAACTTCTTCCACACTAATCCTGTCCACTAAGAATTAGGCATGAACAAGATACATGTTGTTAGTGCATTGTCGCGGTGTTTAACGCTCTAACGTTGAGTGCAGGACTTTTGAAAGGGTCGGATGATTCTCGAACGTGAAAACCGGCAGCTCTGCCACGGAATTAGTTTTTCGCAAAATGAGCCAGATCCAATGTTGCGCCTGCGCCGTGGCGATGACTGGATCAATGAACCGCTTCGTGAGAACCGATCGATCACGCTGAGCGTGGGGGAGACGAAGTTCTGTCTGGGATATGTGAGCATGCGTGCCGATGGTTCACGCAGCCTGCATCCCTGCCCGAAGCTCAAGGGACTGAACACCGGCACGCAATGCGATGGCTGCCGTCGTTTGGACCAAAGCAAATTTATGCACCAATTCCACAAGACCGGCGAAGCGCCCGAGGGGCTGCGCAAATACCTGGAGCAACCGCATTTCCTGTACGTCGCAAGCTTCGCTCAAGGTGCTACCAAGGTCGGAACCACCTCGGTGCAGAGCAAATGGACGCGACTGGCGCAGCAGGGGGCGGTAGCCGCACGCTACGTCGCACGGGCGGCAGACGGTGCAGCGATCCGCGTATTGGAGGACCTTGTCACCGAGCATGTGGGTCTGAAGCAGCAGATTCGGCAAAAATCCAAGGTTAAAGGGCTGACCTCGTGGGAAATGGATGCCGCGAGTTTGGACGCTGCCAATGCATCGGCCGCGCGGCGCACGCAGTCCTTCCTCGAATCGCAGGGGGAGCTGTCGACCTATGGCGTGGAATTGTTGGATCAGCGTTGGGAGCAGCCCGCATTTGCGCGTGAGGTAATCCGCGCATGGGATGCCAAGTCCCTCCATCCATGGGCGGGAGCAGTTCCGGGAAGCGAACTGAATCTGCGCATTCGCGGGGTGCTTGGCCAGACGATTCTCGTGGACAGCGGCGCGGAGACGACTTTAAGATTGCTCGATGCCGCGGAACTGAAGACCCGAGTGGTGAGCGTGAAAGAGCAGCGCGGTGAGTTCTTCGAGGAACAATCTCCATTGTTCTGAGTTTCACGCGCAATTTCGTTTCGCGCTGGGCACCGTGGCGCGCACTGTCAACTAAACTGGATGCCATGACCAACACTCCATGGGAAGCGGCCTCTCCGCGTTACAAGAAGCTTGTGTTCACCGCCATGGGTGTAATGGGCTTTGGGATTATCTTGGCGATCATCGGTGCGAACATTCCTTCGCTGCCGCTGGTCTACACCGCGATCTGCATTATGGTCGTTGGCATGCTGTGCCATATTGTGGCGCTGGCCGTCCGTGCCCGGGATACCCGCAACTGGCGCATCGCCAATGGACTGGCGACCCCGCGCGCCAAGAAGCAGAAGTAACAGAGCCACCAAAGGCTACTTAGCAACTCACAACGTGCAGGAGAACTAATGGGTATCAACCCTGACCTCGTGGGGCGAATTTACCCCGCCGGTGCGTCCTACCAGGTAGGACGCGAAAAGATTCGTGAATTCGCCACCGCGACCAAGGCAAGCTCGCCGGCGCATTTCCAGGTGAGCGCGGCCCGCGATCTGGGGTACGCGGATCTGGTTGCCCCGCCAACCTTCGCCATCATCATCGCCCAGCGTGCCGATGCCCAGCTCATCGCCGATCCGGCCTCGGGGATCGATTTCTCCCGCGTGGTGCATGCCGACCAGCGGTTCACCCACCACCGCCCGATCGTCGCCGGCGATGAATTGCTCGCCGAACTCTACGTGGACCAGGTGCGCGAAATGGGTGCCGGAGCGATGATCACCACCCGATCGGAAATCACCACCGTGGACGGCGAGAAGGTCGCCACCACCACTTCATCGCTACTGGTACGAGCAGAGGACTAGGCCATGATCGAATTCTCCACCCTGGAAAAGGGCCAAGTCATCGGCTCGAAGACGGTGAGCGTGAACCGCGGGGATCTGGTGCGCTATGCCGGCGCCTCGGGGGACTTCAACCCGATCCACTACAACGAGCGCTTCGCCAAGGAAGTAGGTCTCGACTCGGTGATCGCCCACGGCATGTTCACCATGGGCTCGGTCATCGAGCTGGTCAGCGCATGGGTGGGTAACCCCGGAGCGATCCTGGACTACCAGACCCGCTTCACCAAGCCGGTCATCGTCGATGACCCGGCCGGGAGCAACCCGGGCGACGCGGCGGGCACCGCCATCGACATCGAAGGCAAGATCGGCGCGCTGGATGCCGAAGCCCGCACCGCGCGCGTGGACTTGACCGTATCGGCCAACGGAACCAAGGTGCTGATGAAGTGCCAGGCCGTGGTGCAGCTCTGAACAAGCACCCGGTAGGCGAAGTGCCCGGAGCGGTCATCGCCTGGCGCAATTCGCTGATGGCGGCCTACCTGGCCAGCGGCCTGCTGATCTCGGCCTTGGTTTCCCGGCTGCCGGCGGTGCGCGACGCGCTGGCGCTGGATCACGCGAACGTCGGCTTGCTGCTGCTCTGCCTCAGCGCCGGCTCCTTCCTGTCGGTAGCCCTCTCGGGGCAAGCCGTCCTGCGCGCCGGTGCCACCAACGTCATGCGCGTCGCGGCGAGCGTGGCAGGCAGCTCGCTGCTGCTGGTCGGGGTCAGCTCCGGGGCGCTGGGCTCTACCTGGCTGACCGGCGTATTTCTCTTCACCCAGGGGCTGGGGACCGCCGCGTGGAATGTGGCCTCCAATGTGCAGGGCGCGGCCATGGAGCGGGCCCTGGGCAAAAGCATCATGCCCGCGCTGCACGGATTCTTCTCCATCGGCACCGTGCTCGGGGCCGGTGTCGGTGCCGCCTCGGCCGCGCTGGCACTGCCGGTGCAATACCACTACGGCGCGATGGGCCTGCTCATCGTGGGCATGGTGCTCTACAGCGCACGGTTCTTCGGCGAGGACTTCGCCAGGACCCCGCGCACGCACTCCGGGTCTTCGCTGAAGGCGGCCTGGCGGGAACCGCGCACGGTGCTGCTCGGCGTGCTGGTGCTGGGCATGGCCCTGGCCGAAGGAGCCGCCGGCGACTGGGTGGCCCTCGCCCTGGCCGACGGCTACCAGAGCAGCGCGGCGGTGGGCGCCATCGGCTACGGGGTGTTCGTGAGCACGATGACCTTGACCCGGCTGCTCTCCGGGGATTTGATCCTCCGGCTGGGCCGGGTGCGCATGATCCAGGCCAGCGCGATCGCCGCCCTGGCCGGGGTGCTGCTCTTCGCCTTCGGCGGCAGCCTGCCGCTGGCCTTTATCGGCTTGGCCGTGTGGGGGATGGGCGTCGCGCTGACCTTCCCGCTGGCGATGAGCGCCGCCTCCGCGGATCCGCTGCATGCGGCTACCCGCGTCTCGGTGGTCTCCACCATCGGCTACGGCGCCTTTCTGGGCGGCCCGCCGCTGCTGGGGCTGCTGGCCGGGGCGATCGGGCTGCTGCCGGCGCTGGGCAGCATCTCGATTCTGGTGGTGCTGGCCTTCTGCCTTTCGGCCAATATGGCGGGGTACCGCCAGGCCGAAGACCACTAGCACACGTAATTATCCGAAAGTAGGAGCATGCTGAAGAATTTGACGACATCGCAGGTCGGCGGCCCGGCCCAGTCGCTGGTGGTCGCCACCACCGAGGACGAGCTTGTCGCGGCCCTCGCGGCGGCCGACGCCGCCGGGGAACGCGTGCTGCTCGTCGGCGGCGGCTCGAACCTGGTCATTTCCGATGCGGGATTCCCCGGGACCGTCATCCAGATCGCCACCCGCGGGGTGCGCGTGGAAGAGCAGAGTTCGCACACCGCGCTGCTGCGCGTGGCCGCCGGGGAGAACTGGGACGCCGTGGTCGAATTCAGCCTCGCCCAGGAACTGAGCGGGCTGGAGGCGCTTTCGGGCATCCCGGGCTGCGCCGGGGCCACCCCGGTGCAAAATGTGGGGGCCTATGGTGCCGACGTTTCGCAGACCCTTCAATGGGCGCGGGTCTACGACCGGGAAACCGGCGAGCGGCTCACCCTGGACAAGGCGCAGCTGGCCTTCGGCTATCGCGATTCGCTGATCAAGCGCAGCTCGGAGAACGGTTCGCCGCGCTACGTGGTGCTGGCGGTAGGCTTCGCGCTGCGCCGCACGGAGGCCTCTGCGCCGATCCGCTATGCGGAATTGGCACGGCGGCTCGGCGTGGAAGCCGGACAGAGCGCGCCGGCCGCACAGGTGCGCCAGAGTGTGCTGGAGCTGCGGCGTTCCAAGGGCATGGTGTATGACCCGAACGATCCGGACTCGCACTCCACCGGCTCCTTCTTCACCAACCCGATTCTGCCCGCCGAGGTGCTGAAGCGGCTGCCGGAGGACGCACCGCACTACCCGGTGCCCGAGGCGGGCCTGGTGAAGCTCTCGGCGGCCTGGCTGATCGACCGGGCCGGCTTCGCCAAGGGTTTCGGGCTTCAAGGCACCGCAGGCTACGAGCTGGCCGGCGGGCGCGCGGCCCTGTCCGCCAAGCACACCCTGGCGATCACGAACCAGGGCGGGGCCAGCGCCGCGGATCTGCTGGCCATCGCCCGGGCGGTGCGCGCCGGGGTCCACGAGCGTTTTGGGATCATGCTGGTCAACGAACCGCTGCTGATCGGCCTGGCCCTCTAGCGAGCGCAAAAAAGCCCCTTCGAACCGATGGTTCGAAGGGGCTTTGCCTTGTGCCTAGAGGCGGCCCTGGGCGATGGCCAGCATGCGGCGCAGCGGCTCCGCGGCGCCCCAGAGCAGCTGGTCGCCGACGGTGAAGGCGGAGATGTACTGCGGGCCCATTTCCAGCTTGCGGATGCGGCCCACCGGAATGTCCAGGGTGCCCGAGGCGGCGACCGGGGTCAGCGCGTCGACGGTGGCTTCCTTGGTGTTGGGCACGACCTTGGCCCACTCGTTGTCGGAGTCCAGCAGCGATTCGATCTCGGAGACCGAAAGATCTTCCTTCAGCTTCAGGGTCAGCGCCTGCGAGTGCGAGCGCATCGCGCCGATGCGCACGCACAGCCCGTCCACCGCCACATGCCGTTCGCCGCTGGTCTGCAGGATCTTATTGGTCTCGACCCCGGCCTTCCACTCTTCCTTGGACTGCCCGTTGCCCAGGTCCGCGTCGATCCACGGGATCAGCGAGCCGGCCAGCGGCACGCCGAACTGGGTGGCGTCCAGCCCACCGCGCTGCGCGGCCAGCACCTTGCGGTCGATCTCCAGGATCGCGGAGGCCGGGTCGTCCAGTTCGGAGGCGACGTGGGAGTTGATGTCGCCGAACTGGGTGAGCAGTTCGCGCATATGGCGGGCGCCGCCGCCGGAGGCGGCCTGGTAGGTCATCGAGGTGCCCCATTCGACCAGGTTGTTCTTGAACAGCCCGCCCAGGCCCATGAGCATGCACGAGACGGTGCAGTTGCCGCCGACGAAGTCCTTGACCCCGGCGACCAGGGAATGGTCGATCACGCTGCGGTTGACCGGGTCGAGCACGATCACCGAGTCCTCGTTCATGCGCAGCGTGGAAGCCGCGTCGATCCAGAGCCCGTCCCAGCCGGACCTGCGCAATTCGCTGTGGACCTTCGAGGTGTAGTCCCCGCCCTGCGCGGTGACGATAATGGGCAGCTTGGCCAGGGTTTCAAGATCGTAGGCGTCCTGCAGCGCCCCGGCTCCTGCGGCGAAGGCCGGGGCGGCGCCGCCGGCGTTCGAGGTTGAGAAAAAGACCGGGTCGAGGTGCGCAAAATCGCCTTCGTCGAGCATGCGCTGCATCAGCACGGAGCCAACCATGCCGCGGTAACCAACAAATCCAACAGATGAAGTCATATCTCCATGGTAGGGGGAGTGGTCAATCTGCACCGGGTTCGTTACAGCAGTTAAAGCAGAATCACACCCGAGGCCCAGCAGGGCTCGAGTGTGATTCGTGGAAGCCGAAGAGTTACTTTTCCTCCAGCAGCTTCTTGCGATTGTTGATCGCCCACATCGCGCCGAAGATGAACAGCTGGGTGGGGACCAGCAGCATGATCAGCCCGAAGACCTTATTTCCGCTGAGCACCATGAAGAAGCCCAGGGCCGCCACCACCAGGGCCAGCAGGGGGAAGAGCATGTAGCCGAGGATGAACAGCGCCTCGGGGTGGGCCTTGAGCTCGCCAAGATATTTTTTCACGTCGGTCAGTCCTTTTCGCGGATCCAGGATTCGAAGCGGTAGCCGATACCGCTCTTTGAGCTATGCCATGCCTCGGCCGGGTCGGCCGCGGAGAGCTTAAAATCTTCCGGGAGCGCTGGGGCCGTGGTATCCCCGGCCGGGCTCAAATCAAGCCGGGTGATCACCGCAACATCGAGCAGCTCAAGGGCCGCGGCGTAGAGCTGTCCGCCGCCGATGATCCAGATCTCTTCGCCGCCCGGGCTCTGCCGGGCCAGCTCCAGCGCCTCGCGCAGGCCGCCGGCCGGGATGCCGCCGTCGGCGCGGAGCTGATCCTGATTGCGGGAGGTCAGCACGATATTGCTGCGCCCGGGCAGGGGGCGGAACTTGGCCGGGAAGGATTCCCAGGTGTTGCGCCCCATGATCACCGGGTGCCCGGCAGTGACGGCCTTGAAATGGGCCAGATCCTCGGGTACATGCCAGGGCATGGAACCGGCGGCGCCGATGATCGAGTTGGCGCCCTGCGCCCAGATTGCGCCGATCAGCGGTTGCTGGCCGGTGGCGTGGCGTGGACTCATACGGCCACGGCCCCCTTGATGGTCGGGTGGTGCTGGTAGTCCTTGAGCACAAAATCTTCCAGCGTGTAGTCGAAGAGCGAGGCCGGCTTGGAAGCGAATTCGAGCTTCGGGTAGGGGTAGGGCTCGCGGCGCAGCTGCTCGCGGACCTGTTCCAGATGGTTGGTGTAGATGTGGGTGTCGCCGCCGGTCCAGATGAATTCGCCCGGCTGAAGATCAAGCTGCTGGGCGACCATCAGGGTCAGCAGCGCGTAGGAAGCGATGTTGAAGGGAACGCCGAGGAACATGTCGGCGCTGCGCTGGTAGAGCTGGCAGGAGAGCTTGCCCTCGGCGACGTAGAACTGGAAGAACACGTGGCAGGGCGGCAAGGCCATCTGCTGGATTTCGGCCACATTCCAGGCCGAGACGAGGTGCCGGCGCGAATCGGGGTTACTGCGCAGGGAATCCATGACCTGGGAGATCTGGTCGATATGCGCACCGTCCGGGGTCGGCCAGCTGCGCCACTGCACCCCGTAGACCGGGCCGAGCTCGCCGTCTTCATCGGCCCATTCGTTCCAGATGCGCACGCCCTGATCCTGCAGCCACTTCACATTGGATTCGCCGCGCAAAAACCAGAGCAGTTCCGCGGCAACCGACTTAAAATGCACCCGTTTGGTGGTGATCAGCGGGAAGGATTCGCTCAGGTCGAAGCGCAGCTGGCGGCCGAAAACGGAGCGCGTGCCGGTGCCGGTGCGGTCCTCTTTCGCGGCGCCATTGGCGAGCACGTCGGCCAGCAGGTCTTCATATGGTGTGGCGATAGTCTGTGGAGTCACCGTTCCATCCTAGCTTTCCATGGCCGGATCGCGCTAAAAGCGGTGCCGGCTCAGGCGAGCATATCGTGGTACTCCGGGTAGCGGGAGAGATAATCCTGCACATAGCTGCATTCGGGGACGATTTTTGCTCCCTCGGCGCGCAGCTCATCGAGCACCATGGTCACCAGCGCGCGGGCGTAGCCGCGGCGGCCGAACTCCTCGTTCACGATCGTATGCTGCAAGGTCACCAGCTGCTCCTCGCGGTGGTAGCCGATGAAGCCGATGAAGGTGGAACCGTGCCATAGCGAGTAGCGCCCGCGCCCCGTGTCGTGATCCATGCGCAAGCCCTGATGCACAATTTTCTGCACCGGGTGTTCTGGCTGTTGGGCAGTCATGGCGGTTGCCTCCTCGATGGTGACTTCTCTCACCTCTAGTCATAGTCGCATTTGGGGATAGATGCAACGACCGTGCACGAGTTAGTCGTGATAGGGCGCGTGGATCTCCACGGACACGAACTGATGCTTCGCACCGATGGCCTGCTGGGCCACGATCACCCCGCCCGGATCCAGGAAGGGATCCTGGGCCGGCAGCACCGCGGCGACCTTCGCCGAAACCCGGGAGCGCAAGACCTCGATGATCAGCGGGAGCACCGGGCGGTGGGTGCAGATCACCTGCGAACGCGACTTGGCCACGAGCTTCTCGATGGCGCGTTGGGCCTTGTGCGGCTTGCGCTTGGCCTCATGCTCGGTGATGGAGCGGATGGTTTTCAGCTTCAGCGAATGCTGGACCAGGTACGGGGTCACCGTTTGCACGCAGCGCGTCCACGGCGAGGACGCCACATTTCCCGGTTGCCAGGCGTCGAGCATGCGCGCCACCGCTTGGGCCTGCCGGCGGCCGGTGGCCGCCAGCGGGCGTTCGCCCTCGGCGCGTGTCCACTTGCCGCGCGGCTTGGCCTTGGCGTGGCGCAGGATGATGAAGGCCAGGCTCTCCAGACGCTGCTTCTGGTGGGCCTTGCGCAGATCCTCGAGCGGGGCCAGATCCGAGGGGTTGGTCAGCAGGGCCGCGGCCTCGGCCGCCGTCACCCAGCGCAGCTCATCGCATTCGACGCCGTCGGGCACCGCTTGCAGCGCGGGGTCCACCTTGGCCGCCCAGTAGTAGACGACCTTGGTTTTGCCCTTGACCGAATAGGCGGTGGCCGCCAGCGGGATGCCGAGGCTCAGGCGCAGGCCGACCTCTTCGCGCAGCTCGCGGATGGCGCATTCGGGGATCGATTCGCCGGAGTCGAGCTTGCCCTTGGGCCAGGACCAATCGTCATAGCGCGGACGGTGGATCAGCAGCACGTGCAGCTCGCCGCCGCGCAGCTGCCAGGGGATCGCCCCGGCGGCGACCACGTCGAATTCGCCCAGGCGGATCTCTTCGGCATCGCTGGAGCGCTGCAGTTCGCACAGCTGCAGGCGTGAATGCTGGGACTGGGTGGCGGTCACTAGCTGTGCAATCCGCTCTGCCGGCGCCGGGTGTGCTCTTCGGTGAGCCAGAACTGGATATCGGTGAGCGCCTTGCCCTCGGCATCCTGGTGGTGGCGGGTCCACGCGCCATCGGAGCCCAGATGCCAGCCCATGGTCGAATCGTCCATATAGCGCCCCAGCAGGTCGGTCATGGAGTCGATGTCCTCCTGATTGCGCAGCGAAACCAGGGCTTCCACGCGGCGGTCCAGGTTCCGGTGCATCATATCGGCGCTGCCGATGTAGACCAGCGGGTCCCCGGCATTGCCGAAGAGGAACACGCGGCTGTGCTCCAGGAAGCGGCCGAGGATGGAGCGGACGCGGATGTTCTCGCTCAGGCCCGGCAGCTGCGGGCGCAGCGCGCAAATGCCGCGCACGATCACATCCACCTTCACTCCGGCCTGGCTGGCCCGGTACAGGGCATCGATAATGGCCTCGTCGACCATCGAGTTCACCTTGATGCACACGTAGGCCGCGACCCCGTTTTGCGCGTTGGCGATTTCCTTCTCGATCAGCTCCAGCAGCCCGGTGCGCACCGTGCGCGGGGCCACCAGCAGCCGGTGGTAGGTGGAGCGCGGCGCGTAGCCCGAGAGCTGGTTGAACAGCCGGGAAACATCTTCACCAACGGCTTCGTCGCAGGTCAGCAGCCCGAAGTCTTCATAGTAACGGGCGGTGCGCGGGTGGTAGTTGCCGGTGCCGATATGGCAGTAGCGGCGCAGCTTGTCCCCTTCCTTGCGCACCACCAGGGAGAGCTTCGAATGGGTTTTCAGGCCCACGATGCCGTAGACCACGTGCACCCCGGCCTGCTCCAGCTTGCGCGCCCAGGTGATATTCGCCTGCTCGTCGAAGCGCGCCTTGATCTCCACCAGCGCGAGGACCTGCTTGCCGGCCTCGGCCGCGTCGATCAGCGCGTCGACGATCGGGGAGTCGCCACTGGTGCGGTACAGGGTCTGCTTGATGGCCATGACCTTCGGGTCCGCGGCCGCCTGCTCCAGGAACGCCTGCACGGAGGTGGAGAAGGAATCGTAGGGGTGATGCAGCAGGATGTCGCGCCGGCGCACCGCGCCGAAGACATTCGCGGCCTTCGCGGTCTCCGATTCATTCAGGAACCGGGAGGTGTGGCCCACATGCTTGGTGTAGTGCAGTTCGGCGCGGTCCAGCGCGGCGATCACGCCCAGCCCGCGCAGATCCAGCGGGGCGGGCAGCCGGAAGACCTCGTCTTCCTCGATATTCAGCTCGCGCACCAGCAGCTCGAGCACCTGCGGGTCAATATCGTCGGCGACCTCCAGGCGCACCGGCGGGCCGAAGCGGCGGCGCAGCAATTCCTTCTCCAGGGCCTGGAGCAGGTTCTCCGCGTCGTCCTCCTCGACCTCGAGATCCTCATTGCGGGTGACGCGGAAGAAGTGGTGCTCGACGATTTCCATGCCCGGGAACAACAGGTCCAGGTGCACGGCGATCAGCGCCTCGAGCGGGATGAACCGGGCGGTGCGCTGCGAGGAGTGCGCCGCCTTGGCGCCGTCGATGCCGACCAGCCGGGCGATGGTATCGGGCACCTTGAGCCGGGCGAAGAGCTCCTTGCCGGTCAGCGGGTTGCGGACCACCACCGCGAGGTTCAGGGACAGCCCGGAGATGTAGGGGAAGGGATGCGCCGGGTCGACCGCCAGCGGGGTGAGCACCGGGAACACTTGGGAAACGAACCAGGCGGAGAGGTGCTGGCGCTCGGCGTCGCCGAGCTCATCCCAGCGGGTGATCCGGATGCCTTCCTCCGCGAGGGCCGGACGGACCTGCTCGGAGAAGACCAGGGCATGCCGGGTCTGCAGTTCGTGGGCGGAATTGAGCAGCAGTTCGAGCTGATCGACCGGGTTCATCCCGTTGGCTGCGGGCACGGCCAGGCCGGTGGCGATGCGGCGCTTGAGTCCGGCCACGCGCACCATGAAGAACTCGTCGAGGTTCGAACCGAAAATTGAGAGGAAGTTCACCCGCTCCAGCAGCGGGAGCTCCTTGTCCTCGGCGAGTTCCAGCACGCGAGCGTTGAAGTGCAGCCAGGACAACTCCCGATCCAGGAATCGTTCGTTGTTGAATCCACCCTCGGGATGCCGGGCCGGCGATTTGATGGCCGGCTCGATGCGGTCTTCGTTCATCTTCGACGCCGGCACATCACGTAACTGTGAGGCCGGCTGCTTCGGGGTGGTAGTCATCTACTGAACTCGCTTCTTTCTGCAAGTGGAAACCTAGTTGCACCTCATTGCGCTGGCCAGAGGCTCTGCTCTGCCCGGTACCCTACGATTCTATCGGCTGCGGGCCGTACATGATGTCGGTGTCCCAGAGTGTGAAGCCCAGCGAACGGTAGAGGCTGACCGCCGCTTGGTTCTCGGCGTCAACGTAAAGCAGGACGGCGCCCACTCCCATCTCCAGCAGGTAGTTCACCCCGAGGGCGGTGAGCACTCGGCCCAAGCCCAGGCCCTGGGCTTCGGGGACCACGCCGACCACATAGACCTCGCCCAGCGGGCGGACCGAATCCCCGGTGGCCGGGTGGATCTTGGTCCAGTGGAAGGCGATGACCTGCTCCGCGGCGTCGAAAGCCAAGAAGAAGCCCGCAGGATCAAACCAGGATTCGGCCATGCGCGAGTCCAAATCCGCCAGCGTGAGCGAACCCTGTTCCGGATGGTCCGCGAATGCCGCCGCGTTGGCGGCCAACCAGGCCGGCTCGTCCTCGCCCACCCGGAAGGTGCGCACGTTGCTGCCGCGGTCCAGCTGCGGAATCTCCAAGGACTCGGGGCTTTCGCGGCGCAGCTTATGCAGCTCGCGCACGGTGGCCAGGCCGATGACCTCGGCCAGCTTCTTCGCCGCGGGATGCCCGCCGTGCGCCCAGGCCTGAATGCGGCTCAGCTCCAGCTCTTCGCCAAGGCGCTGCACGAGGGCCGAGGCGATGCCTTGCTGGCGATGCTGCGGGTGCACCACGAGTTCGACCACCCAGGAATCGGCCTGCGGATCGCGCACCGCGGCCACCACGCCGACCAGCGTGGACTCTCTTGGGTCCGCCTGCTGCTCGGCGCGCAGCGAGAAGACCTTCTCCGAGAATTCCTCGGAGCCAAGGGCGACCAGGGTCTGGTCGCTCAGCGGCGGGTTGCCGTCGTGCTCCTGAGCTGCGGCGGCGAGCTCGCGTACCTCAGCAAGTTCGCGTTCTTCCAGCTCACCTTGTGTTTTCTCGATGGACAAAGTAGTTTGTGGCAGTTCGCTCATACCTTCACCTTAGCCGGTGATTCCGTGCAGCTACCAGTGGCGGAAGAAACTTAAACTTCGGTGTAGAAACGGTAGCCGACATTTCGCACGGTGCCGATCAGCTGTTCATGGTCGGTGCCGAGTTTGGCGCGCAAGCGACGCACGTGAACGTCGACGGTGCGCGTACCGCCGTAGTAGTCGTAGCCCCAGACTTCGTGGAGCAGCTGCTCACGGGTGAAGACGCGTCCGGGGAACTGCGAGAGGTACTTGAGCAGCTCGAATTCCTTGTAGGTCAGATCCAGCATGCGGCGATCGATCCGCGCGGTGTAGCTCAGCTCATCGATGGTCAGCCCGGAGGTGTTCTCCTGGACCACCACCTCCGGTGCGGCCGAAAGGATCAGCCGGATCCGGGCCTCGAGTTCACCCGGGACCGCGGTGGGCAAAATGAAGTCGGAGGCATGCCAAGCGGAATTCAAAACGCCCAGGCCGCCCTCGCCAATGACCAGCAGCAACGGTAAATTGACGGTAGAGTGGATGGTTTGCGCTAGGGCTCGCGCGGCAATCAGCTCGGTGCGCGCGTCGAGAATGACCGCTTCGGCCTCGCCGATTTGGCTCAGCGCCTCGGTGTTGGCCGGCAAGCAGCGGTTCTCGTGGAGCAGCAGTTCCAGTGCCGGAAGCACCTCGGCACCGGTGCTTGCATTATTACTCAGGAGCAGTAGGTGCGCCATGATGGAGTTCCTCCTGCCAGTGGTGTGCGAAAAAATCGTTTTTACGTGTCACAGTATAGAGAAAGAATCACTCAAAGTGCGCATGTGAACGAGCAAGTGCCCGGACTATTACCGATGGGAAATTTAGTTTGCGAATCAAGGTATTGATTAGTGGGCTGCTCGCCGCGGTCCTGTTGGCTGGCGCCGCCAGCCTCAGTTCGCTGAACTTTGCGATGGCGGCGGTCGCCGTGGTGCTGCAGCTAGTTTTTGCCTATACCTGGCCGCGGATGACGCGTTCGGAGACTCCCTGGACGATCAGCATCATCCTCGCGATTGCCGCCCTGGCCTCCACCGCGGCGACGCTCTTCATGCCAGGGGCCACGCAGACCTCGCATAGCGTTGAGGTCATTGCCGCCGGGGTGCTGATGATTTTCATTACGCAGGTCATGCGCGGTTCCACCGCCGATGGGCGGCTGGCCGGGGTGGTTTCGGGGATCACCGGTTTGGCCATCGTGGCGCAAGGCTCGGGATGGGCCGCCATGGGCCTTGGCGAGGGCGCACTGGGGATCACCGCATTCACCCTCATCGCGCTCGTTGGCGCCGGGGCGATCGCCATTACCCGGTTGCCGGACCGGATTACCTTCGTGCTTGCCCCCTTGATCGGCGGGGCGCTCGGGGCGGCGGCCAGCGCGTTGACCTTCGGCCCCACCTGGTACCAGGCGCTGGCCATTGGGGTGCTGGCGGGACTGCTGGTGGGCAGCCTGCGGGCGTTGGCGTTGTCCACCCGCAGCATCCGCACGCTATCCGGTGTGCTCGCCCTGGCTAGCGGGATCCTGATCCTGGCCGGAGCGATGAGCTGGTACGTGATGGCCCTGCTGAGCTAATCACGAAATGTGATGCCTGCTTCGTCACGAGTGTCGGAAATACCGAAGTGCTCGGGCTAAGATGTAGGCATGAATGAAAATTACCTTGCACTCGAAATTTTCTTCCTCGCCTTGCTGACCATTGCAGGTCTGGGCATGGCCGGATTCGCCGGACTTGTAGTAAAGCGTCTCTTCAAGGGGCAGAAGTAGAAGCAGCGCACACAAAAACGTGTGCGCTGTTTCCATTTAACCGGGCAACTTAGGAGCAGCTAGTCAATGGCTTTTGACATTCCCACGGACCTCATGCCGGAACTCGTACCCTTCTCGTGGCTCATCGGCAGCTGGGAAGGAAGCGGGCGTCTGGGCGAGGGGGAGGATGCGGACCCGCATTTTTGGCAGCAGGTCACCTTCCGTGAGGTAGGCACCCCGTATCTGGAATACCGCAGCGAAGCATGGCTTACCGAAGCCGATGGCACCAAGCTGCGGATCCTGGCCGTAGAAAGTGGTTTCTGGTCGCTGGATCGCGAGCAGCAGGACGCAGACGCGGGGCCAGGAATGACCCCGGGAGAGATCATCCCGGCCTTGCGCTCGGCCGACGACGTGCAGCAGCTGCACACCGCAGAGGGCTTCAAAATTCAGGCGCAGATCATGCAGCCTGGCGGGATCAGCGAACTCTACTACGGGCTGATCGACGGTCCGCGGGTGCAGCTGGCCACTGAAGCATTGCTGCGCAGCAAGAATGCCAAGCAGTACGCCTCCTCGACCCGGATGTACGGGCTTGTCGGCGGAGATCTATTTTGGCGTTGGGACGTGTCCTTGGGCAATCAAGACCTCAAGGCTCATGCCTCAGCCGCGCTGAAACGTGTTACTACAGAGGCGATGGATTCCTGACATGAGCGAAAATCAATATCGTTCGGTGCTGCTGGATCGTGCGGCAGCTATCGAGGCATCCGGGGCAGATGCCGGTGTGGCAGCGCATTATGGCGCGCCCACCCGCGAGGCCCGCAAGCTTTTCCAAGGCCAGGCGATTGCCGACCTGAGCCACCTTGACGTGCTGGAACTGCGTGGCGAGGACCGGCAGAGTTGGTTGAACACGCTCAGCAGCCAGTCGATCACCGGGCTGAAGCCGGGGGCCTCCAGCCAGGCGCTGCTGCTTTCGGTTCAGGGGCGAATCGAGCACGAGATGAAGGTGCTCATCGACACCGATCGGGTGCTGCTGATCGTCGAGCAGGGCCGCGCCGAGCCGCTGCGGGAATTCCTCGAATCGATGCGGTTCATGCTGCGGGTGGAACTGAAAAACCTTTCGAGCACCCACGGCGTGCTCGGTGCGGTGCGCGAGATTCCCAGCTGCAATGAGCTGGTGTGGCGCAATCCGTGGCCGCAGGTCAGCACCGGGGGATGGGCCTACTCGCGCGAGGACCACCCGGGTCTGGAGCGGCCGTGGTTCTTGCATGTTGTTGAACTTGAGCGCTTGGAAGAAGCCGTCGGCGAGGAAGAACTTGCCGGGAGTATGGCGGTGGAGTCCCTGCGCATCGCCGCCTGGGAGCCGCGCTTCGGTTTTGAGAATGATGACAAGACCATCCCGCATGAACTGGATTGGCTGCGCACCGCCGTGCACATGGACAAAGGCTGCTACAAGGGGCAGGAAACCGTGGCCCGGGTGCACAACATCGGCCACCCGCCGCGCCGCCTGGTATTCCTCGACCTCGACGGGTCGATGCACACCTTGCCGGCCGCCGGTTCGGAGATCAAGCTCGGTGAGCGCACCGTGGGCAAGCTGACCTCGGCCTCCCTGCACTTTGAAGCCGGACCGATTGCGTTGGGCGTGATCAAACGCAATGTGGACCCAGAGGCGGTGCTGAGCGTCGTGGACGGCGAGAGCGTCTACCCGGCCTCGCAGGAGGTCATCGTGGCCACGGACGCCGGACAGACCGCGGGCCGGTTCACTGGTTTCCTGCGGACCCCGCCCCCGGCCTGAGCAGCAAAACGCAACAGCGGTCCGGTACCTCCCGCGGGAGGTACCGGACCGCTGTTGTTTTGCCGGTGCGGAATTTAGCCGAAGAGGATCCGGGCCTCGTTGTAGCGGTCCATCGGAACCCGCTTGAGGTTGTTCAGCGCCGCGCGCAGCGGGACGCGGTTGACCTTGGTGCCGTGGATCGCGACCATGGTGCCCCAGGCCGCATCGGCCACCGAATTCACCGCGGCCATGCCAAGCCGCGTTGCCAGCACGCGGTCAAATGCGGTGGGCACTCCGCCGCGCTGGATGTGGCCCAGCACGGTGGCTCGGGTTTCGAGGCCGGTTTGCTCCTCGATCAGCGGGGCGAGCATTTCGCTGATTCCACCGAGCCGCGCCCGGCCGAAGGTATCCACCCCGCGCACCGAGAAGGCCTCGTCCAGGCCCTCGGGGACGAACCCCTCGGAGACCACGACCAGGGGTGCACGGCCGCGTTCGTGGGCTTCGCGCACCCACTGGTAGATCTCTTCCATGGTGGTGGACACCTCGGGGATGAGGATCGCATGGGCGCCGGAGGCCATGCCGGCGTGCATGGCGATCCAGCCGACGTGCCGGCCCATGACCTCGGCGATCATGCAGCGATGGTGCGAGTCCCCGGTAGTGCGCAGCCGGTCGATGGCCTCCACGGCGATCTGGTTTGCGGTGTCGAAACCGAAGGTGTAGTCGGTGGCGTCCAGGTCGTTGTCGATGGTCTTCGGGACGCCAACCACCGGCAGCCCGGCCTCGCACAGGCGCTGCGCGCCGGCGAGGGTCCCCTCGCCGCCGATCGCGATCAAGGCGTCGACATTATTCTGCTTCAGCGTGGCGGCGATATTCTCGGCTCCGCCGTTTTCTCCCTCGAACGCGTTGGTGCGCGAGGTGCCCAGAATGGTTCCGCCCTGTTTGGCGATACCGCGCACGGCGGTACGGGGAAGCTCGAAGAAGTCGCCTTCCTTGACCCCCTTCCAGCCGTCGCGGAAGCCGACAAATTCGTAGTCATAGCTTTTGATGCCATTGAGCACCGCACCGCGGATCACCGCGTTCAGTCCCGGGCAGTCGCCTCCCGAAGTCATGATTCCAATGCGCATTTACCCTCACTTAGTAAGTAGGGAAGACTTCGGATACACGGCGGGTTCCTTGCTGAATGCTGCTGCGGAGCGGGCCGGGTATCCGAGGAAAACCCTTCGGACTTCATTCGATTCCGCGCACCATTGAGCATCGAGTTCTCTAAGATTCTACGTGGTTAAAACCACAAGAGCGAGTTGTTTGCCACTTGGGGTAGCGAACAACCCGCTCTGTTTCGGAGATATTCCGGGGGGTTAGAACTTGCGCAGCAGTTTCTGCAGCACGATGCTGTCATCCTGGGCCGGAATCAGCAGCCAGGCCACGATGTACGCGCCGATGCCGATGACCGGCAGGAGGAAGGAGAGCAGCAGCCCGATGCGGACCAAGGTGACATCCCAGCCGAACTTATCCGCGATGCCGCCGGCAATTCCGGCAACCATGCGCGAGGGGCCGCGGCGCAGTGGGATCGAACGGATCTGATTGAAGAAGGTATCCATGAGTGCTCCTAAAAATGGTGGGTGCTAGTCGTTGTGGGAAGGTAGTTCGGTGTTCTTGCCGCTGGCCTTGCGTGCCGAGGAGATGCCCGCGAAGATCATCCCCACCCCGGCCAGGGCAACCAGCGCGATGAAGAACAAGGGGGTGTCGAAGTGCCAGTCGAAGAGGGTCCGGCTGAGCGTGGCAAGCGCGACCACGACCAGGATCAGGCCAAACACCAAGGTGCCGGCAGGAAATTTTGCTCCAGTTTGCTGATCAGAATTCATGCTGTCCGCTCCTTAGAACGTTGGGTTGTAGGTGTTGGTTCCGTCGCTTGAGTACTCCGGATCGTACCCGGAGAATACCCCATTGATCACTACCGTCAGCGTGGGTGCATCTGCGTCGAAGCCGCCCGCCGGCTGCGAGTTGTTTTCGTTCAGCGAGGAGAGGAACAGCCCGTCGGCCTGGATCTGCACCGGAATGTTCGAGGGCAGTTCGAGATCTACCTTGGAGAAGACCGATGAGACCTCCACCGTCGTCGGCTCGGTGATGGTGGATAGGTGGCGCAGGTCCACCGTTGTTTTGCTGAACACCGAGCTGTACTGGTTTGAATCCGTGGCCACACCGACCGTTTCGCCCTGCGTGCCGCGCAAATCGTTGCCGCCGAAGATCACCGTGAGTACCAGCAATGGAATGGCCAGTCCGAGCAGCCCGCCGCTGGTGCGGTGCGCGAGGGAGGCGAAGACCAGCGCCAAGCCGACCACGAACAAGCCGATGGCAAAGGCCGCGCCCCAGCCATTGCCCGGCAGCGCGATCGCCCCGAGATAATCCGCGGCGAGCACCAAGGACACCACCAGGATCGTGAGGCCCACGATGATGGTGGCAACCCAGCCGGGAACCGGGGGAGCATTGCGCAGCCTATTATTCGTCCTGGGCAAATGCGGATCCCGCCCGTGGTCCTGCGGGATATGGCCGAAGCCGCGAGGTTCGGGGTCCATGGAGTCCTCCTCGGAGTCTGCGTTGCTCTGGTTGGTGTGCGAGTGCGTGGTTTCTGGAGTGCGCAGCGGCTTCGTCGCCGCCGGGAACTGATCGGGATCAACGGGTGCCTGCGTGCTGAAGGACTGGGCACGCTGCGCGCGCCAAGGCTTTTCAACGTCCGTGCCGGGTGCCGGATCGCTGGACGTTGGCGTGCGGCGGGGTTTGGAGGTGCCGGCAAACTTGGTGTCGCGTCGGCTGAAGATCACGAAGAGAATTCCGGCGACCACCAGCAGCGGCCACAGGATCGGGGCCACGGTGCTCAGCAGCCAGGGGGCGAGGAAGAAGCCGATGAGCAAAAATACCAGGGCCCCGGTGAGCGCGCTGGTCCAGTCCTTGCCGTGCACCGCCCGCTCCAAGGGGATCGTGCCCTTGGGGCCGGGCAAGAGCCCCCAAGCCAGCCCGTAAACCAGGAAGCCGGTTCCGCCGAGCAAACTCAACGCGACGAATACCCCGCGCACCAGCACCACATCGATGCTGAACCGCTGTGCGATGCCCGCCGCAACACCGCCCAGCCACTGGGAGTCTTGCCGTTCGATGCCAATTTTGCGTAATTGGTCGAAAACGTTGCTGCGCGGAGAGTTCTCGTTGTCCATGTTTAAATCATCTCCGGTGTGCGTGCTTAGCGCTATGAGGGGCTACCCTGATTCTTCCCTAGGGGCCGCCCTGACTTCCGGCATCGACCCGGTTTTCTGCCCGGGAACGTGCTTGACTTGTCAGTATGGAACGAACCGAGCAGCGAAATCAGATCGTACGCAGTGAGTCCCGGCTGATCGCCGGGGTGTGCGGCGGCCTCGCTGTGCACCTTGGCATACCGGTGAACTACCTGCGTATCGGGTTCTTGGGACTTACCGCCCTGGGCGGGGCCGGCGTATTGCTCTATGCCTGGCTGTGGGTGTTCACCCCCAGCGCCGAAGAATCCAAGGCCGGAGCGCTGCGCTCCCGGGGTACCGGGCCGCGCACGCTCGCGGAGGAAATGGGCCGGGTGCAGCAGGGAATATTTTCCCCGCGCGAGATGAGCGAAAAGCTATCCTCCTGGCGCGAAACCCTCATCGGAGCCGCCTTGCTGCTGGTGGCGCTGCTGGCGCTGGGGCAGTGGCTCGGGCTGAATATCCGCTGGGATCTGATTTGGCCCAGCTTAGGCATCATCGCCGGCGTGCTGCTCGCCTGGCTGCAGGTCGATGGGCAGCACCTCGACGGTGACCGCAAGGCCAAGGCGCTCGTCTTCGGGCGGTTGATTCTGGGCCTGCTGCTCGCCATCGGCGGGCTGCTGGCGATTCTCAGCGGGAGCGTGAGCACCTCCGATATGCTCGGCGGGATGTGGGCGGCGCTGGCGATCATCACCGGCGCGGTGGTGGTGCTGCTGCCCTGGGGTGCCAGGTTGTGGCGCGACTACCTTTCGGAGAGAAGCAATCGGCAGGCCGCCGCGCAGCGCGCAGACTTTGCCGCGCATCTGCACGACTCGGTGCTGCAGACGCTGGCCGTGATCCAAAAACGCAGCGATGACCCGGCAGCGGTGCGAACCCTGGCGCGCGTGCAGGAACGCGAACTGCGCGCCTGGCTCTATGAGACCGAAGAGCTCGATGAGAAAGACGTGGTCGTGGAAATCCAGGCCGAGGCCGACAATGTAGAGAAATTGATGCTGCGGGATGTCGATGTGATTACCGTCGGAAATGCCAGGGGTTTCGACGGACAGCAGTCGCTCGTGGCGGCGAGCCGGGAAGCGATGATGAATGCCGCAAAACATGCCGAGGGAAGAATCTCGGTGTTTGTCGAATGCAGCGAGCTGCTCATCGAGGTGTTCATCCGGGATCGCGGAAGGGGATTCGACGTAGACGGCATCGACAGGGACCGGTATGGGGTGCGCGAATCGATTATCGGACGGATGCAGCGGGCCGGCGGGCAGGCAGCTATTCGCAGCGGCGAGACGGGCACCGAAGTAGAGTTGAAAATGCCAAGGAACAGCAGTCAGGAAGATACGGAATCATGAGTAGCGAACAGCAGAACTTCACGGTGGTGTTGGTAGACGACCATGGAATCTTCCGCTCCGGGCTCCGCGCGGATCTCGGTGAGGACCTGCGCATTGTCGGTGAGGCGGGGTCCGTTGAACAGGCTATCGAAGTCATCGAAAGCCAGCGGCCGGACGTGGTCCTGCTCGACGTGCACCTGCCCGGCGGACGCGGCGGCGGGGGCGCGGAGGTCTTGCGCGGTTGCGCGCACCTGTTGGGAACCACCAAGTTCCTGGCGCTGAGCGTTTCGGATTCGGCGCAGGACGTGGTCACGGTGATTCGGGCCGGGGCCCGGGGCTACGTGACCAAGAGCATTTCCGGAGCCGAAATCTCGGACGCGGTGCGCCGGGTGGCCGGGGGAGATGCGGTGTTCTCGCCACGGCTGGCGGGCTTTGTGCTGGACGCATTCGGCGGTGCAAAAGTGGCCGAATCGACCGGCATCGACGAGGAACTGGATCTGCTCTCGGACCGGGAACTGCAGGTGATGCGCCTGATCGCCCGCGGCTACAGCTACAAGGAGGTGGCCAAGGAGCTGTTCATCTCGGTGAAAACCGTGGAATCGCATGTCTCAAACGTGCTGCGCAAATTGCAGCTCTCGAATCGCCATGAACTCACGCGCTGGGCGGTGGACCGGAAGATCCTCTAGGCGTTAACGAGTGCGGGCCCGATCCGGTGGATCGGGCCCGCAATGTCCGGATGCCGCTCTACTCGGCTTCGCCCAGCAACCGGGCCATCCGCGAGACGCCCTCGGCCAGGTCTGCATCGCCCAGCGCATAGGACATGCGGATATAGCCCGAGGGGCCAAAGGCTTCGCCCGGTACAACCGCGACTTCCGCCTGCTCCAGGATGAACGCGGCCAGCTCGGCGCTGGTGTTGTTCACAACGCCGCGGATCTTCTTGCCCAGCAGCCCGCGCACGTCCGAGTAGGCGTAGAAGGCACCTTCAGGCATCGGGCAGTGCAACCCGTCGATGGCGTTCAAGCCCTCGACGATGGCCAGCCGGCGGCGGTTGAAGGCGACCTTCATCTCCTCGACGGCATCCAAGGGGCCGGCCACGGCGGCCAAGGCGGCACGCTGGGACACATTGGCCACGTTCGAGGTCGCATGGGACTGCAGGTTGGTGGCAGCCTTGATGACGTCCAGTGGGCCGGCCATCCAGCCCACACGCCAACCGGTCATGGCGTAGGTCTTGGCCACGCCGTTGAGGATGACCACCCGGTCTTCGAGCTCCGGAACCAGCGTTGCAATGGAGCTGAAGGAGGCGTCCCCATAGGTCAGGTGTTCGTAGATCTCATCGGTGACTACCCACAAGCCCTTTTCGGCCGCCCAGCGGCCGATTTCCATGATCTGCTCTGCCGTATAAACCGCGCCGGTAGGGTTCGAGGGGGAAACGAAGAGCAAGACCTTGGTACGCTCGGTCAGCACGGACTCAAGCTGCTCGACGGTGACCTTATAGCCCTGCTCGGGGCCGGCGAAGACGGATACGGGCACCCCGCCCGCCAGCTGCACCGACTCCGGGTAGGTGGTCCAGTAAGGAGCCGGAATGATGACTTCGTCTCCCGGGTCAAGCAGTGCGGCAAAGGTGTTGTAGACCGCCTGCTTGCCGCCGTTGGTCACCAGCACCTGCGCGCCAGCCAGCTCGTATCCGGAGTGGCGCAGCGTCTTTTCGGCAATCGCTTCGCGCAGTTCAGGCAGGCCCGCCGCGGGGGAGTACCGGTGGTTCTTCGGATCCTGGGCGGCCTTGACCGCTGCCTCGACGATGTAATCCGGTGTTGGGAAGTCCGGCTCGCCGGCGCCGAAGCCGATGACTGGACGACCGGCGGCCTTGAGCGCTTTCGCCTTGGCATCAACCGCTAGCGTTGCGGACTCGGAAATGGCGCCGATGCGGCGTGAAATTCTAGACATAGAAAATGCATCCTGACGGTTACGTAAGCTGCTGTTAGTTCCAATCCTAGTTCCCAGTATTTGCCGATGCTCAGTGAAATTGAAAAATGACACCAAGTGGTCACTAACTGGTGGTCAGAATGCGGTGTGCGACACACAGGGTGCAGTCAGTTCGACATTTGCTAATTCGTTGCGTAAAGTTATTTCTCGTTGCTGAGACATCGCAACCGACATGGAAAAGTCCTGATCGGCTAAGATGTTCTCAGTAAGAGCGGTAGCTCAAAGGGTAGTGGCGCAATTGGTAGCGCAGCGGTCTCCAAAACCGCAGGTTGCAGGTTCGAGTCCTGTCTGCCCTGCGCAGTAGCGATGGTAATAATCGCACAGCGAATCTCAAATCACGGTGTGTTGTGGTCGGTCAGGCTGCGGCGCACCGTGATTGTTTCAACTGGCCAAAAAAATTGAAACGAGGATCAGGTTGAGCGAATCAGCTGCCGTAAACTCCGGAAATGGTGAGAAGGCAAAGAAGGGCTTCTTCGGACGCATCTTCCTATTCCTGCGCCAGGTAATTTCAGAACTGAAGAAGGTCGTTACCCCAACGCGTAGCGAGCTCATCAATTACACGCTGGTTGTAATCGGTTTTGTTTGCGTCGTTATGCTGATCGTTACGATCCTTGACTTCGTACTGGGCCAAGGCTCGATCCTCCTGTTCACCAATCAGCCAGAACAGTAATTTATTTGCCGCGGCGGTATAATCGCCCGCAGGTAGTAGATGTCATTCAGTCAAAGAAAGCAGGAGCTGCAGTGTCCGACAAGGAACTCGAACCGCAGATTAATGACGAGGTCGAAAACGAGTTCGTTGAAGCTGATGGCGCGCAGGTAGAAACCGCCGCCGAGGTTGCAACCGACGAGACCGAAGCTCCAGCCGTTGTTGCTGAAGAAGCCGTTCAGGGCGAAGCCGACGAAGATGAAGCTGCTGAAGCAGACGTTCAAGATGTAGCCGACGAAGACGAAGCCGCTGAAGACGTCGAGGATGAAGCCGACGAGGACGAAACCGCTGAAGCAGACGACGTCGACGTTGTCGCCGCGCTCAAGGAAGAATTCCGCTCGAAGCTGCGTCGCCAGCCGGGTGACTGGTTCGTCATTCACACCTACGCAGGTTACGAAAACCGCGTGAAGCTGAACCTCGAGACTCGTATCCAGACCCAGGACATGGACGATTTCATCTATGAAATCCAGGTTCCGATGGAAGAGGTCGTTGAGGTCAAGAACACTCAGCGTAAGATCGTTCGCCGTGTGCGCATCCCGGGCTACGTCCTGGTCCGCATGGAACTGACCGACGCTTCCTGGGGTGTCGTTCGACACACGCCAGGTGTCACCGGATTCGTTGGAAACGCTCATGATCCCAACCCGCTGAACCTCGACGAAGTGTTCTCCATGCTGGAGCACACCGTGGTGGATCCGGTCGAGCAGCCATCGGCTTCCAAGCCGGGACGCTCGCCAATCACCGAAGTCACCGTCGATTTCGAAGTTGGCGAATCGGTTACCGTCAACGATGGTCCGTTCGAGACCATGCCGGCGACGATCTCGGAAATCAAGCTGGAATCGGCACAGCTGGTAGTCCTCGTTTCGATCTTCGAACGCGAGACCCCAGTGACCTTGAACTTCAACCAGGTCACCAAGATCCAGTAGTATTAAGTCTTCGTGCCCCATTCCGTTTGCTTTACGGGGTGAGGGCACGTCCGGCTGTCGCGCCACGACGGCCACAACCCGCAGCACGCTCCTGTGTTGTGGGAACTGCAAGAGTATAAGGACCCGACATGGCCCCAAAGAAAAAGGTCACCGGACTCATCAAGCTGCAGATCCAGGCAGGCGCCGCTAACCCGGCTCCGCCAATTGGTCCTGCACTTGGCCAGCACGGCGTCAACATCATGGAATTCTGCAAGGCTTACAACGCAGCGACCGAGTCGCAGCGCGGTAACGTTGTACCAGTTGAAATCACCGTGTATGAAGACCGTTCATTCACCTTCATCACCAAGACCCCTCCAGCAGCAGAGCTGATCAAGAAGGCTGCTGGCGTTGCCAAGGGTTCAGCTACCCCGCACACCGTCAAGGTTGCCAAGCTGTCCCAGGCTCAGGTTGAAGAAATCGCCACCACCAAGATGGCTGACCTCAACGCCAACGACTTGGCTGCCGCCTCGTTGATCATCGCCGGTACCGCCCGTTCCATGGGCATCACCGTCGAAGGCTAATTTTTAGCTTTTCGTAGTTCACTTCGGTGACTGCAACAAAGAATTTAATCTAAGGCGAGCAGGGAACACCCTGTCCGCCCGTGGCAGGACCGGGCGCGGTCCATATGACCACGACTGCATAAGGAGATAACGCAGATGGCAAAGCGCAGCAAAGCATACGTAGCCGCCGCGGCCAAGATCGTGGCTGACAAGTTCTACGATCCAACCGAGGCAATTGTCCTGGCTAAGGAAATCGCAGGCGAAAAGACTAACTCCACCGTTGAGGTAGCTTTCCGTTTGAGCGTTGACCCACGCAAGGCTGACCAGATGGTTCGCGGTACCGTGAACCTTCCACACGGTACCGGTAAGACCGCCCGCGTGGTTGTCTTCGCCAATGGCGACAAGGCCGAAGCTGCAATCGCAGCCGGCGCCGACTTCGTCGGCTCGGACGACCTGATCGAAAAGATCCAGGGCGGCTGGACCGACTTCGACTCGGCCGTAGCAACCCCAGACCTCATGGGTAAGGTTGGCCGCTTGGGTAAGATCTTGGGTCCTCGTAACCTGATGCCAAACCCTAAGACCGGCACCGTGACCATGGATGTCGCCAAGGCTGTTAATGACATCAAGGGTGGCAAGATCGACTTCCGCGTCGACAAGCACGCCAACCTTCACTTCATCATCGGCAAGGCTTCGTTCGAAGCCAAGCAGCTGACCGAGAACTACGCAGCAGCTCTGGAAGAAGTGCTTCGCTTGAAGCCTTCCTCCTCGAAGGGCCGCTACATCTCGAAGGCAACCGTTTCGACCACCTTCGGTCCAGGTATCCCTGTTGATTCGAACGTAACTCGCGTCGAGGCCTAAAGCCCAACGAGCGCTAAAACCGCGGGACAGACCAGAGAGATCTGGTCTGTCCCGCGGTTTTTGTTTTCCCACTCCTCGATTACCTGGCACAGGCTAACCAATCGTCTGCAGGCCTAGTCAAGAGCTTGTTCGACGTCCGCGCCTGGCTAGCTGCAACGGTGGTGGCGGTAGCGTAAATCGCTCACGGTTCGTTCTGCTGCTTTGCAACCAGACTGCTAGCGATACCCGTGCTGACTAGAGGATAATCATCTGGAGAAAGCTTCTGGACGCCAAAGATGTGAATTTTCTGAACTGCAGCCGTTATCTACCTGTGATCTGTTCCGTTGCCGCAATGAGTAGTGATAGGCTTAAATCACCGACTTGATCGGCGGTTTCTACATGGGCCCCCCAAGACCATGTAGAAGCTGGATGCGGAAGTTTCCCCAAAACTTTTGTGTCGACAAGTAGCCTGTTGCCAGCGTCCCCCAAGTGCTGGCTTCAGGCCTTGTCACTTTAACGGCCATCTAGTGATTCGAATCATGCGCGCCGTGGCGCCATTGGATTTGGAAGATCCTGCGGTGGCCGTTTAGACTAGAGATACCGAAGACCGTCGGCCGAGTGCGTGCTTGCACAAACTCCTAAGAGCTCGAAAGATCGGCCAACGCAGGTTTCATAGATTTATTTTGACTTGAATTAGTTGAAATGCCCTGTGCTCCTGCGCGGGGCCTTTTTTATGGGCTCCGCCGGTTATGAAACGGTACCGAACAAATCCCCGGAAGGAGTGTTATGGCAACGCCTACCAAGACTGTAGCGATTGAAGAAATCACTGCAGACTTCAAGGAATCAACTGCGGCTGTCTTGACTGAATACCGTGGGCTTACCGTTGCACAGCTCAAGGAACTTCGCCGCTCACTTGGTCAGGAGACCAAGTACACGGTTGTGAAGAACACCTTGACCGCTATCGCAGCGAAGGAAGTTGGCATCGATGCATTCGATGGTCAGCTTTCCGGTCCGACTGCAATCGCCTTCATTAAGGGTGACGCAGTTGCTGCCGCAAAGAGCCTCACGGAATTTGCCAAGGCTAACGAGAAGCTTGTCGTCAAGTCCGGCTTCTTCGAGGGCAAGGCCCTTGATCATGCTGGCATCGCTGCTTTGGCAGCTTTGGAATCCCGCGAAACTCAGCTCACTCGCGTTGCTGCAGTACTGCAGGCTCCGGCCGCCGCAGCTGTACGCGTGGTGGACGCTTTGCGTCTGAAGCTAGAAGAGGACGGCGGCGCTGCTGCCGAGGAAGCTCCGGCAGAAGCCTAAGCTTTCGCGACTCTCTCGCATCGTAAACCCAATTCATAGGCCCCAGGGCCAAAATCGAAAGGACGCCGACCATGGCGAAGCTCAGCACTGAAGAGCTGCTTTCAGCATTCAAGGAAATGACCATCATCGAGCTCTCCGAGTTCGTGAAGGAATTCGAGGAGACCTTCGAGGTTTCCGCAGCTGCTGTTGCAGTTGCAGGCCCAGCAGCCGGTGGCGAAGCCGCAGCTGAAGAGCAGACCGAATTCGACGTTATCCTCGAGTCGGCTGGCGACAAGAAGATTGCAGTCATCAAGGAAGTCCGTGGTTTGACTTCCCTCGGCCTGAAGGAAGCCAAGGAGCTCGTTGACGCTGCTCCAAAGGCTGTTCTTGAAGGTGCCGCAAAGGACGCTGCCGAGAAGGCAAAGGAAGCTCTCGAAGCTGCCGGCGCAACCGTCTCGGTTAAGTAGTAAGTTCAGCGGTCACTCGCAACTTATTACCAAAGGGTTCATGGACTTCGTGTCCATGGGCCCTTTGGTCGTTAACGGGGCAAAATCTCGTGCCACAACTTTATAAGTTTATAACGTTTCTATTAACAGGGTTTATTCAAGTTCATTGTTTACAGTGAATATGTGTCAAAAACTGAAACGCAGGAATCCAAGAAGTCGGGTGCACGGCTAGGCTTGCTAGACGGGCTGCGTATTAGTGCCGCCCTGATCGTCGTGCTCTACCACTACACCACCTGGGGGCATAGCCACTGGGGCGTCAAAGCACCAGATGCGTGGCCGGTGTTGTCGGAGTTCACTCGGTACGGATCGATCGGCGTACAACTTTTCTTCCTGATCTCTGGATTCGTGATCCTGATGTCCGTTCAGGGGAAAAGCATAATCCACTTCATCGGATCAAGACTTGGCCGGCTGTATCCGGCTTATTGGCTGGCAGTGATCGCGGCGGCGATTCTGACCTTTAAAATCTGGCCGGCCGAGAAGGACGGACGCAGCGGCGGGGATATCGTCCCGAACCTCACCATGGTCCAGCAGGGTATGGGGGTCCGGGATCTCGACGGCGTCTACTGGACGCTGTGGGTGGAATTCCGTTTCTACGTATTGCTCGGATTGCTGCTGGTATTGGGACTGGTGAAGACCAAAAACATCATGTGGCTGGCGTTCATCTGGCCGGCTCTGGGAATCCTCTTGCATGTGGCGGAGATGCCTAAGATGCAAGATTGGTTTGCCGGTCAGTACGCGGCTCAGTTTGCCGCGGGCATGGTCTTGTTCCTGATCTATCAGAACGGCCATACCCTCGGACGCTGGGCCCTAGTGGCTTTCAACACCGTAGTATCTGCCTACTTCACGGGCCTCAAGGGGAGCTTCGACAGCGACTTCCTTTCCGGCTTGACCGTGCCGTCCTGGCATTTCTCGGTACTGGCGGTGCTGTGTGTGGCGTTGCTGGCGCTCTGCGTACTCACTCCATTGAAGTACGTTCAGGCTCGTTGGCTAGTCGTGGCAGGATCGCTGACCTACCCTCTGTACCTGTTCCACCAGCTCTGGGGCTGGTGGATCATTGACTCGCTGAGCGCCAGCGTGAACAAATATGTGCTGCTCGTCTTGACCATAAGTCTCATGCTGATCGTGGCCTACCTCGTTGCTCGCTTCGTGGAGAAGCCCGTGGGCCTTTGGCTGCGCAATGAATCAATCAAGTCGCTCACCGCACTCAACGGTTGGGCCAAGAAGCTTCCGCTACCAGAGGCCATAGCTGCTAGTCGGGAACGGAAATATCAGCAATCGTGGCATCAAAGCCGGTAACCAAATCGCGCGGATGAACGAGCAAGCCGTGCTCGGGTTCACCGCAGCCCAACGCGATGACTTCCGGAACAGGTTCTTGGAAGACACTGGAATCAATGTAGAGCGGCAAGACCGTGTGCGAACCAAACGGAGTGATGGTTCCATGGACATAACGGGTAACGTCATAAGCTATATCCGCCTCTGGCAGGGAAAGCTTGTTGACTCCAACCTCGGCCCGCAGCTTTGGCCAGCTCAATTTGCGACCACCTGGGATCAGCGCAAATAAATACGTGTCGTCGGAACGCTTGATGACTAGCGTTTTGAGCAGATGCGCGGGAATGACGCCCAGCAATTTAGCGGCTTCTTCCAGCGAGGAAGCAGCTTCACGCGGCACTATTTCAATCGAGATATCCCGGCGCGAAGCATCGAGGCTGACACGGGTGAGAGCTTCATTGACCTTTGACTGATTCATGTTCTTCACTCCTGATTGTTCATTGCTGTTCTCTGGCGGGTTAGAGTTCGAGCGGTAACTGCGGCGTTCAGTGCCAGAATCTGGTCGTGTAACCCTACCGCTTTCTTCTCGAAGAGCTTTATCCTTTCCCCGAGGCTAGCTCATATTCATCACGATTTGGAGACATGGGGCGCATAAACGATGGGTACTAGCCAAAACAGCGAGCGGCGGGAGTCCCGCTGCTCGCTGTTTTGGCCTCGTGAAAATTTCGATTAGCTATGCACGTCCTGCGTTTCCAACGGATCGCCCTGCTTTTGATTACCGTCATAGTCATCGGTGCCGCCGGCCGGTACGGCTTTGCCTCGCACGAAGAACCAATAGCAAATTGCCAAGAGGGCTATCCACGCGACGCCTGTGAGCAAAGCGCTGCGAGTCTGCGGAACGATACCAATCATGATGATAACGAAGACCATGAACGCTACGGCAACGTAGCTTCCCAACGGCCACAACGGCACCGGGAAAGCCGAGGGTGCAAGATTGTCGCGCATGATCTTGCGTTTCATCGCGACATGCGAAATCAGGATCATTAACCAAACCACGACCGTCGCGAAGGTGGCGAGGGCTGCGATCAAGAAGAATATCTGGTCCTTGAACCAAATGTTGAGCAGAACGCCGATCAGCAATGCACCGATCATTGACATTGACGTCACCCAGGGGACCCCGTTGGCGGTGGTCTTGGTAAATACTTGCGGTGCCTGTCCAAGCCGCGCCATCCCGTGGATCATGCGACCGGCACCGAATATATCCGCGTTAATTGCCGACAAGGCCGCGGTAATCACAACGAAGTTCAAAACGTGAGCCGCTGAGGAGAGCCCGATGCTTGAGAAAATCGAGACGAAGGGGCTTTCCTCCCCATTGATCGTATTCCAAGGCTGGATGCTCATGATGACGCCCAGGGTCAGCACGTAAAACAGCAGAATGCGTACGGGCACCGAATTGACCGCCTGCGGGATGACCTTTCGAGGATTCTGCGCTTCTCCGGCGGTAATGCCAATAACCTCGGTGCCACCGAAAGCGAACATCACAATGGTGAAGGACATCAGTACGCCCCAGATGCCCTGCGGCATGAATCCGTCGTGTGCGAAGAGATTTGAGATTCCGGCGGCGTCTTCGCTTTGATTGCCGAGCCCGAAGAGGATGACCAAGACTCCGCCGACGATCATCGCGATGATCGCGACCACCTTGATCAGCGAAAACCAGAATTCCAGCTCGCCAAAAACCTTGACCGAGAGCAGATTCACCGCTGCAATGAAGAAGACCACCGCGAGGACCCAGATCCAGCGTTCAACGTTGGGGAACCAGAAGCCCATATACACGCCAAAGGCTGTCACATCCGCCAAGGCCACGACGAACATCTCGAAGGTGTAGGTCCATCCGGTGGCGAAGCCGGCAAAACGTCCGACATACGTAGATGCGTAGCTGCCGAAGGACCCCGAGACCGGATTGCGAACCGCCATCTCGCCCAGCGCCCGCATGACCATGAAGACCACGGCGCCACCAACAAGATAAGCGAGCAGTACTGCCGGTCCAGCCATTTGTATGGCGCCTGCCGAGCCGTAAAACAGTCCCGTTCCAATTGCTGATCCTAGGGCAATGAATCGTATATGCCGAGTGCTCAAGCCTCGTTTGAGGCTCTGGGCTGGTTGACTGGTTCTCACTGCTCTCCTTGGAAAACTAGGGGATTCGAGCGGGAGCTGGAATATCGAATTCCTCGGCGTCCCCGTCGAGCTACCTGTCTATGTAATCGTGATCACAGGGTTGGTAGTAGGGACTTTTTAGATCAGCAGTCCGGAATTTCAGACGACACCAGGTTAAGCGTTTGTCGTTGCCGAAAGAGTGCGTCAGGCCAGAATTGCGACGCAAGTCGATACCGAGAACATAGTCTCCATGGACGTGCAAGAGCGGGGGAGCGGTCTTCCGGATAATTAATAAAGATTCGCAGGCGAAGCGCATGGGCCGCGAGAGTGGCTAAATCAGATGCCGAGTGGGCGTTGTGAGTAACAACACAGCAAGGCGGCGCGAAGCCCACGGGAAAGCGAGTGATTTCTGAGTGGCCGCGCTTCGAAACCCTGAGGTGGGTGATTATTTGCCAGTTCACGTGGGAAAACGCTTAGGCGTTGGAGGAACTGGGTTTGGCCGAGGTTGTCGCCGGGGCAGGCGTGCGCTTGCGAATTTCGAGAAATTTCCGGCGACCTAAAAAGGCGGCAAGAAACTATAGCACGAATCTCTCCGGCGGATATCGACAAGCTTAAAATACTCCGGTAGAGTAGAAATTTGCGCCATACCTGTTTGCGCGCGGCCTTCATATAGCGGTGGGTTCGCGTCGTCACACGAGGGCTTGTCCTATGACAGGCACCTTAGCACGGTTGGCGTTCGGAAACCTGACGGTCTTTGGAAGGATCCATCTTGGTCGCCTCGAGCAACCCTAACAACCAAACCGCTAGTTCGGCTCGCGATGCTGCATACGCTGGCCGACTTTCTTTTGCAAAGATTCACGAACCCCTTGAAGTGCCTAACCTGCTGGCATTGCAGACTGAGAGCTTTGACCGCCTCATCGGCAATGAACTCTGGAAGGCTCGTCTAGCCAAGGCCGAAGCCGCTGGTGACACCAGCGTGCCAGACACCTCGGGCTTGGCTGAAATCTTCGAGGAGATTTCCCCGATCGAAGACTTCCAGGACACCATGTCCTTGAGCTTCTCCGATCCGGAATTCGCTGACCCAAAGTACTCCATCGCTGAGTGCAAGGATCGCGACGCCACTTACGCGGCACCGCTGTATGTCAAGGCCGAGTTCATGAACAATGAAACCGGCGAGATCAAGCAGCAGACCGTCTTCATGGGCGATTTCCCACTGATGTCCGACAAGGGCACCTTCGTCATCAACGGCACCGAGCGTGTTGTTGTGTCGCAGCTGGTCCGTTCCCCTGGTGCGTACTTTGAGTCCGCTCCGGACAAGACCAGTGACAAGACCATCTACTCCTCGCGAATCATTCCTTCGCGCGGCGCCTGGTTCGAACTGGAAATCGACAAGCGCGACCAGATCGGTGTGCGCCTGGACCGTAAGCGCAAGCAGTCGGTCACCGTGTTGCTCAAGGCCCTTGGCTGGAGCGAAGAGAAGATCCTGTCCGAGTTCGGTCAGTACGACTCGATGCGTGCCACCTTGGAAAAGGACAACATCAAGGACCAGAACGAAGCGCTTCTGGATATCTACCGCAAGCTGCGTCCGGGCGAGCCGCCAACGGTTGATGCCGCACAGGGTCTGCTGCGCAACATGTACTTCGAGCCAAAGCGCTACGACCTGGCCAAGGTTGGTCGTTACAAGATCAACCGCAAGCTGGGTGTCGAGACTCCGGTTGACGCCGAGAGCCCTGCCGTTCTGTCGGTAGACGACATTGTCGCCATGATCCGCTACCTCGTTGCATTGCACGCAGGCGAGAAGACCATCTCCGGCACCCGCAAGGGCGAGATCATCGACGTATCGGTTAACGTGGACGACATCGACCACTTCGGCAACCGTCGTATCCGCGCCGTGGGCGAGCTGATCGAGAACCAGATCCGCACCGGTCTTTCGCGTATGGAGCGTGTTGTGCGCGAGCGCATGACCACCCAGGACGTCGAAGCGATCACCCCGCAGACGCTGATCAACATCCGCCCGGTGGTAGCTGCCATCAAGGAGTTCTTCGGTACTTCGCAGCTCTCGCAGTTCATGGACCAGAACAACCCGCTAGCCGGCCTGACCCACAAGCGCCGCTTGTCGGCACTGGGCCCAGGCGGTCTGTCCCGTGACCGCGCAGGCATGGAAGTTCGCGACGTTCACCCGTCCCACTACGGACGTATGTGCCCAATTGAAACTCCCGAAGGCCCGAACATTGGCCTGATCGGTTCGTTGGCTACCTACGGCCGGATCAACTCCTTCGGCTTCATCGAAACCCCTTACCGCAAGGTAGTGGACGGCGTCGTCTCCAACGAGGTCGAGTACCTGACCGCAGATGACGAGCTGCAGCACTTCATCGCACAGGCCAACGCTCCGCTGGGTGAAGACGGCCGCTTCGAAGAAGACGCCGTGTTGGTCCGTGAAAAGGGCGGTGGCGGCGAGCCCGTCATCGTTGAGCCGAGCGAAGTGACCTTCATGGACGTTTCGCCGCGCCAGATGGTGTCGGTTGCCACCGCGCTGATTCCATTCCTCGAGCACGATGACGCGAACCGCGCACTGATGGGCGCCAACATGCAGCGCCAGGCTGTGCCGCTGTTGGCTTCCGAGTCGCCACTGGTTGGTACCGGCATGGAGAAGTACGCCGCAATTGACGCCGGCGATTCCGTGGTCGCACTGAAGCCAGGTGTTGTCACCGAGGTTTCCGCAGACCTGGTTGTTGTCATGAACGATGACGGCACCGAGTCGATGTACCCGATCATGAAGTTCGCACGCTCGAACCAGGGCAACGCGTACAACCAGCGCGTACTGGTCACCGAGGGCGATCGCCTGGAATTCCAGTCGATCATCGCTGACGGTCCTTCGACCGACAAGGGCGAGCTATCCCTGGGTAAGAACCTGCTCGTGGCATTCATGTCATGGGAAGGGCACAACTTCGAGGATGCGATCATCCTTTCGCAGCGCATGATCTTCGAGGACGTGCTCACCTCGATTCACATCGAAGAGCACGAAGTCGATGCCCGCGACACCAAGCTTGGTGCCGAGGAAATCACCCGCGATATCCCGAACGTCTCCGAGGACATCCTCTCCCAGCTTGATGACCGCGGCATCGTGTACATCGGCGCCGAGGTTGAAGCAGGCGACGTCCTGGTTGGCCGTGTCACTCCTAAGGGCGAGACCGAGCTGACCCCGGAAGAGCGCCTGCTGCGCGCGATCTTCGGTGAGAAGTCCCGCGAAGTGCGCGATACCTCGCTGAAGGTGCCGCACGGCGAGTCCGGTACCGTCATCGGCGTGCGCATCTTCGATCGCGACAACGATGATGACCTGTCCCCAGGCGTGAACCAGCTGGTCCGCGTGTACGTGGCACAGAAGCGCAAGATCACCAACGGTGACAAGCTTGCCGGCCGCCACGGCAACAAGGGCGTTATCTCCAAGATTCTGCCACTTGAGGATATGCCTTTCCTCGAGGACGGAACCGCGGTTGACGTCGTGTTGAACCCACTGGGTGTGCCAGGTCGAATGAACGTCGGCCAGGTTATGGAAATCCACCTGGGTTGGGCTGCCAAGCAGGGCTGGAATATCGAGAACGAGCCGGCTTGGGTGCGAAACCTGCCGAACCTGCCTCGCCAGTCCGGTCCGACCACCGTGTCCACCCCGGTCTTCGACGGTGCCTCGGAAGAGGAAATCCGCGGAATCCTGGATTCGACGAACGTCACTCGTGACGGTGAGCGTCTGATCGGCAACACCGGTAAGACCCGCCTGTTCGACGGTCGTTCCGGCGAGCCATTCCCGGATCCGGTATCCGTTGGCTACATGTACATCTTGAAGCTCCACCACCTGGTGGACGACAAGATCCACGCACGTTCCACCGGTCCATACTCCATGATTACCCAGCAGCCACTTGGTGGTAAGGCCCAGTTCGGTGGCCAGCGCTTCGGTGAGATGGAAGTTTGGGCCCTGGAAGCTTACGGCGCCGCTTACACCCTGCAGGAACTTCTGACCATCAAGTCGGATGATATCCACGGTCGTGTGAAGGTCTACGAAGCCATCGTCAAGGGCGAGAACGTTCCGGAGCCAGGTGTTCCAGAGTCGTTCAAGGTGCTCATCAAGGAAATGCAGTCGTTGTGCTTGAACGTTGAGGTACTTGGTACCGACGGCAACACTATCGAAATGCGTGAATCGGACGAGGAATCGTTCCGTGCAGCGGAAGAGCTGGGCATCGACCTTTCCCGGTCGGAGCCAAACTCCGTAGAGGAGGTCTAGGTTCCACCGCTGCCTTGAGCGGCCCGCGGGCCCAGCGAGCGTAGCGGCTCACCAAGACTTACTTATTCGTATCGACTTCAGACACCAAAGAAGAGAGAAAAGGACCCTATGTCCAGCGATTCCTCATTCGGCCTCATGCGCATTGGCCTTGCTACCGCAGAAGAAATTCGCGGTTGGAGCTACGGCGAAGTCAAGAAGCCGGAAACCATTAACTACCGCACCCTGAAGCCAGAGAAGGACGGACTTTTCTGCGAAAAGATCTTCGGCCCTTCCCGGGACTGGGAATGCTACTGCGGTAAGTACAAGCGTGTACGTTTCAAGGGCATCATCTGTGAGCGTTGTGGCGTCGAGGTGACCCGCGCTAACGTTCGTCGTGAGCGCATGGGACACATCGAGCTTGCCGCTCCAGTGACCCACATCTGGTACTTCAAGGGCGTTCCATCGCGTTTGGGCTACCTGCTGGATCTGGCTCCGAAGGACCTCGAAAAGGTCATTTACTTCGCTGCCTACATGATCACCAGCGTCAACGAAGAACGTCGCCACGCCGAATTGCCTAACCTGCAGGCCCAGCATGATCTGGAACTGCGCAACCTGGCAAACAACGCGGAAGCCGACAAGAAGGCCATCGCCGCCGAGCTCGAAACCGAGCTGGAGCGCATGGAGGCCGACGGTGCCAAGGGCGCCGAGCTGAACAAGGCTCGCACCCTGGCAGAGAAGACCGTGCTGCAGATCGACAAGCGCGCGAAGCTCGAAGCAGAGCGCCTGCGTGCGGTCTGGGAACGCTTCAAGGGCCTGAAGGTCGCTGACCTTGAGGGCGATGAAGGCCTGTACCGCACCATGCGTGAGAAGTACGGACTGTTCTTCGAAGGCTCCATGGGTGCAGAATCGATCCAGAAGCGCCTGCAGAACTTCGACCTTGCCGGCGAAGCCGAACTGCTCAAGAAGATCATCGACGAGGGCAAGGGCCAGAAGAAGGCCCGTGCACTGAAGCGCCTGAAGGTGGTTAACGCCTTCCTGGTCAACCAGAACTCGCCAGAGGGCATGGTGCTGGATTCCGTTCCGGTGATCCCACCAGAGCTGCGTCCGATGGTTCAGCTCGACGGTGGCCGTTTCGCCACCTCGGACCTGAACGACCTGTACCGCCGCGTGATCAACCGCAACAACCGCCTCAAGCGCCTGCTGGATCTCGGTGCCCCCGAGATCATCGTGAACAACGAAAAGCGCATGCTCCAGGAAGCTGTTGACTCGCTGTTCGACAACGGTCGTCGTGGCCGTCCGGTCACCGGACCGGGTAACCGCCCGCTGAAGTCCCTGAGCGACATGCTCAAGGGCAAGCAGGGTCGTTTCCGCCAGAACCTGCTCGGCAAGCGTGTTGACTACTCGGGCCGTTCGGTCATCGTGGTTGGTCCGCAGCTGAAGCTGCACCAGTGTGGTCTGCCTAAGCAGATGGCCCTGGAGCTCTTCAAGCCGTTCGTGATGAAGCGCCTGGTTGACCTCAACCACGCACAGAACATCAAGAGCGCCAAGCGCATGGTCGAGCGTTACCGCCCACAGGTTTGGGATGTTCTCGAAGAGATCATCACCGAGCACCCGGTACTGCTGAACCGTGCACCTACCCTGCACCGTTTGGGCATCCAGGCGTTCGAACCTCAGCTGGTCGAGGGCAAGGCATTGCAGCTGCACCCGCTGGTTTGTGCTGCCTTCAACGCCGACTTCGACGGTGACCAGATGGCAGTCCACCTGCCGCTGAGCCCAGAAGCCCAGGCCGAAGCGCGCATCCTGATGCTGTCCTCGCACAACATCTTGAAGCCTTCGGACGGCCGCCCGGTGGCACTTCCTTCGCAGGATATGATCATCGGTCTGCACCACCTGACCACCAAGCGCGCTACCGAAGCCGGTGCCGGACGCACCTTCACCTCGGTTGCCGAAGCCATTATGGCAATGGACCTGCGTGAGCTGCACCTGAACGCACCGGTCAAGATCCGCGTACCGAACTTCGTTCCTTCCGAGGAGCAGCCAGCTCCGGAAGGCTGGGAGCCAGGCACCGATGCGCTCTTGGAGACCTCGCTGGGCCAGGTGTTGTTCAACGACACCCTGCCAGCGGACTACCCATGGGTTGCCCACGTGACCGGCAAGGATGCGCTTTCGGAGATCGTCAACGATCTGGCCGAGCGCTACCCGAAGATCACCGCCGCCGAAACCCTGGATAACCTGAAGGATGCCGGTTTCTACTGGGCAACCCGCTCGGGAGTCACCGTGGCAATCTCGGATATTACCTCGAATATGGACAAGGCAGCCATCCTTGCTCCTTACGAGGTTCGTGCCGCAAAGGTTCAGGCTTCGTTCGATAAGGGCTTGATTGCCGATACCGAACGCCGCCAGGACCTGATCGACATCTGGACCAAGGCTACCGATGAGGTTGCCGAGGCGATGAAGAACGGCATGGAAGAGCTGAACACCATTAACCGCATGGTGACTTCCAAGGCTCGTGGTAACTACCTGCAACTGCGGCAGATCGCCGGTATCCGTGGTCTGGTGTCCAACCCTAAGGGTGAAATTATTCCTCGCCCGATCAAGTCTTCGTACCGCGAAGGCCTGTCGGTTCTGGAGTACTTCATCGCGACCCACGGTGCCCGTAAGGGTCTGGCCGATACCGCGTTGAAGACCGCTAACTCGGGTTACCTGACCCGTCGTCTGGTGGACGTTTCACAGGACGTTATCGTGCGCGAAGAAGACTGTGGCACCCGCCGCGGCCTGACCGTGCCGATCGCCAACAACTCCGTTGGTGTGCGCATGATGCACGAAACCGTCGAGAACTCGGCGTACACCCGCACCCTGGCCACCGAGGCCAAGGACGCGGAGGGCAAAGTGCTGGCAGCAGCCGGCGCCGATGTGGGCGACGTGCTCATCGACCAGCTGTACGCAGCCGGCGTCGATGAGATCCGTGTCCGCTCCGTGCTGACCTGTGATTCGGCCGTGGGAACCTGTGCTCTGTGCTACGGTCGCTCGCTGGCCAGCGGCAAGACCGTGGACATCGGCGAGGCCGTCGGCATTATCGCCGCACAGTCCATCGGTGAGCCTGGTACCCAGCTGACCATGCGTACCTTCCACACCGGTGGTGTTGCATCGGCCGACGATATTACCCAGGGTCTGCCTCGTATCCAGGAACTGTTCGAAGCCCGTACCCCTAAGGGTGTGGCTCCGATGTCCGAGGTCACCGGTCGCGTGTCGATCGAGGACGACGAGAAGCAGCTGCGCGTTGTGGTCACTCCAGACAACGGCGACGAGAAGCAGGCCTACCCGGTTCTGCGTCGTGCTCGCCTGTTGGTTGAAGAGGGCGAAAGCATCATCGCCGGTACTCAGCTCACCAGCGGTACCTTGGATCCGAAGCAGGTTCTTCGAGTCCTCGGCCCACGTGAAGCTCAGAAGTTCTTGGTCCGTGAGGTCCAGGATGTGTACCAGTCCCAGGGTGTAGGCATCCACGATAAGCACGTGGAAGTCATCGTCCGCCAGATGCTGCGTCGCGTCACCGTCATCGAATCCGGCGAAACCGACTTGCTTCCGGGCGAGCTGGCCGACCGTTCGCGCTTCACCGCTGCGAACAAGAAGGCAGTCACCGAGGGCAAGCGCCCGGCCGCCGGTCGTGACGAGATGATGGGTATTACCAAGGCATCGCTTGCCACCGATTCATGGCTGTCGGCTGCTTCCTTCCAGGAAACCACCCGCGTCCTGACTCAGGCTGCGATGGAAGGCAAGTCGGATCCATTGCTGGGTCTGAAGGAGAACGTGATCATCGGTAAGTTGATCCCGGCCGGTACCGGTTTGGATCGCTACACCCAGATCAACGTCGAGCCAACCGACGAAGCAAAGGCAACTTTGTTCACCGGTTCTTCGGCCTTCTCTTCGGGCCTGTACGACGATGCGCTGGAGGGCAACCTTTCGCCAGAGTTCCAGGCCATCTCGATGGACGACTACGACCACGGTTCGGACTTCCGCTAAACACGGATTCTGACTAGTTAGTCAAAACGCCCGCCGGTACCTCGTGTGCCGGCGGGCGTTCCATTTAAGCGCAGACCAATTAGTAGATAGATCAGTGGGGGAATAGTCCACTAAAGCTGCCGCGCCAGAGGCGAGGCTGCTGGATTCACCCCGTGGTCACCTGCGGTATCGCCGCCGTTCAGCTTGGCTCGATAGGATCAGTGCATTGGTGAGATAGCTTACGGAAACTAGAGCGATGGCGGTTTAATGCTAGACTGAGATCAATTGTTTTAGGTGTGGCAAAATGGACTCGGTCCGGGTTGCGGGCAGGTTGCGCAACAAATGCCACACTTTCGCACGCCTAGGGACTTTCCGTTCCTGTTGGCCGCAAAGCAAGCAGCTAGCTCCACAACTTCGCAGATCCTGTTCGGTTGTGGTGCCGACAAACTTAGACAATGGAAGGACACGAAAGTGCCTACTATTCAGCAGCTGGTCCGTAAGGGCCGCTCGCCTAAGGTCGTCAAGACCAAGGCTCCTGCCCTCAAGGGCAACCCAATGCGTCGTGGCGTATGCACCCGTGTGTACACCACCACCCCGAAGAAGCCTAACTCGGCTCTGCGTAAGGTCGCACGTGTGCGCCTTGCCGGTGGCATCGAAGTTACCGCTTACATTCCAGGTGTCGGACACAACCTGCAGGAACACTCCATCGTGCTCGTTCGCGGTGGTCGTGTAAAGGACCTCCCAGGTGTTCGTTACAAGATTGTACGTGGTGCTCTTGATACTCAGGGTGTTAAGGGTCGTAAGCAGGCTCGTTCCAGCTACGGCGCGAAGAAGGATGGTAAGTAATGCCTCGTAAGGGTCCGGCGCCAAAGCGCCCACTAGTTTCTGATCCGGTCTTCGAATCCCCATTGGTCACTCAGCTGATCAACAAGGTTCTCGTCGACGGCAAGAAGTCCACTGCAGAGCGCATTGTTTACGGTGCACTCGAAGGTGCGGCCGCAAAGTCCGGCACCGACGCTGTGACGACTCTCAAGAAGGCCATGGATAACATCCGCCCGGCCCTCGAGGTTCGTTCACGCCGTGTTGGTGGCGCTACTTACCAGGTTCCCGTCGAGGTCAAGCCAGGCCGCGCAACCGCACTTGCACTGCGCTGGTTGGTTGGCTACTCGAAGGCTCGCCGCGAGAAGACCATGATCGAGCGTTTGATGAACGAGATCTTGGATGCATCGAACGGTCTGGGTGCCGCTGTGAAGCGTCGCGAAGACACTCACAAGATGGCCGAGTCCAACAAGGCCTTCGCCCATTACCGCTGGTAAGAACCGCTTGGAATTGCTGGGTGTCAAAAGGCACCCAGCCAATCCTAGCCTCACCTTTTAGGGAGACAACGTGGCACAGGACGTGCTTACTGACCTGAATAAGGTCCGAAATATCGGCATCATGGCACACATCGATGCTGGTAAGACCACTACTACTGAGCGCATCCTGTTCTACACGGGTGTGAATCACAAGCTCGGTGAGACCCACGACGGTGCGTCGACCACCGACTGGATGGAGCAGGAAAAGGAACGCGGTATCACCATTACCTCCGCGGCCGTGACCTGTTTCTGGAACAACAACCAGATCAACATCATCGACACCCCTGGCCACGTTGACTTCACCGTTGAGGTGGAGCGCTCGCTGCGCGTGCTCGATGGCGCCGTTGCCGTGTTCGATGGCAAGGAAGGCGTTGAGCCTCAGTCTGAGACCGTTTGGCGTCAGGCTGACAAGTACAACGTTCCGCGTATCTGCTTCGTCAACAAGATGGACAAGCTGGGCGCTGATTTCTACTTCACCGTAGATACGATCGTCAAGCGCTTGGGTGCCAAGCCATTGGTGATGCAGCTGCCTATCGGCTCCGAGCACGAATTCACCGGTGTGGTCGACTTGATGACCATGAAGGCATTCGTCTGGGAAGGCGACTCCAAGGGTGACGTCACCATGGGTGCCGCCTACGAGACTCGCGAAATTCCTGCAGACATGCAGGCTAAGGCCGACGAGTACCGCGCCAAGCTGGTTGAGGATGTCGCCGAGGGCTCTGACGAGCTCATGGAGAAGTTCCTCGAAGGCGAAGAGATCAGCAATGATGAGCTCAAGGCCGGCATTCGCAAGATGGTCATCAACTCGGAGATCTACCCGGTCTTCTGTGGTTCGGCCTTCAAGAACCGCGGCGTGCAGCCAATGCTCGACGCAGTGATCGATTTCCTGCCAAACCCACTTGACGTGGGCGCCATGGTGGGCCACGATCCAAAGGACGAAGAGGTCGAGCTGACTCGCGAGCCTTCCGAGGATGCACCATTCTCGGCACTGGCTTTCAAGATCGCCGCGCACCCATTCTTCGGCCAGCTGAACTTCATTCGCGTTTACTCGGGCAAGGCATCATCTGGTACCCAGTTGCTGAACTCGACTAAGCAGAAGAAGGAACGCGTTGGCAAGCTCTTCCAGATGCACTCCAACAAGGAGAATCCGGTTGACGAGATCCACGCAGGTCACATCTACGCCGTGATCGGCCTGAAGGATACCACCACCGGTGATACCCTTTGCGATCCAGCGAACCCGATCGTGCTTGAGTCGATGTCGTTCCCAGCACCAGTGATCTTCGTGGCCATCGAGCCTAAGACCAAGGGTGACCAGGAGAAGCTGTCGACCGCTATCCAGAAGCTGTCTGCGGAAGATCCGACCTTCACCGTTTCGTTGAACGACGACACCGGCCAGACCGAAATCGGCGGCATGGGCGAGCTTCACCTGGATATCCTGGTGGACCGCATGAAGCGCGAATTCCGCGTGGAAGCCAACGTGGGTAAGCCACAGGTCGCGTACCGCGAAACCATCAAGAAGGCTGTGGAGAAGGTTGACTTCACCCACAAGAAGCAGACCGGTGGTTCGGGCCAGTTCGCAAAGGTCCAGGTTTCGTTCGAACCTCTAGAGGTTGTCGACGGAGTTACCTACGAGTTCAAGAACGCCGTCACCGGTGGTCGTATCCCTCGTGAGTACATCCCATCCATCGACGCCGGTATCCAGGACGCCATGCAGTACGGCATCCTTGCTGGTTACCAGATGGTCGGCGTGAAGGCTACCGTCATCGACGGTGCTTACCACGACGTTGACTCCTCGGAAATGGCGTTCAAGATCGCTGGCTCACAGGTATTCAAGGAAGGCGCACGCCGCGCTAACCCAATCCTGCTTGAACCACTGATGAGCGTGGAAGTTCGTACCCCGGAAGAGTACATGGGCGACGTTATCGGCGACCTTAACTCCCGCCGTGGCTCGATCACCGAGATGTCCGATGCAGCTGGCGTGAAGGTTATCAATGCCCACGTGCCACTGTCGGAGATGTTCGGCTACATTGGTGACCTGCGGTCAAAGACCCAGGGTCGTGCAGTGTACTCGATGACTTTCCACAGCTACTCTGAGGTCCCGAAGGCAGTTGCCGAAGAGATCATCCAGAAGGCCCGCGGCGAGTAATCGTCTAGGAACCAAACTTGGCCGTGACCCCGCCAGTGTGGGGGAGTGGCCGATCGCGAAGCCGGCTTTATTGCCAATGAAGCCGGCCTCGCAAACGGCCAACGAGGGATTTGCATCACATGCAGGGCCCGCGCAGGACCGAAATTTTCGTAAATATCCAAGCCCCCAGTAGACTGATTCCAGTTCGTTTGCGAATCGCGCAATCGTAAGTAAGTCTTCTGTAAAACGTTTCTAGGAGGAACCTGTGGCAAAGGCAAAGTTCGAGCGGACCAAGCCGCACGTCAACATCGGCACCATTGGTCACGTTGACCACGGTAAGACCACGTTGACCGCCGCCATCTCCAAGGTACTTGCTGACAAGTACCCTGATCTCAACGAGCAGCGCGACTTCGCGTCGGTTGACTCCGCTCCAGAAGAGCGCCAGCGCGGTATTACCATCAATATCTCGCACGTTGAGTACCAGACCGAGACCCGTCACTACGCACACGTTGACGCTCCAGGCCACGCTGACTATGTCAAGAACATGATCACCGGTGCGGCTCAGATGGACGGCGCAATCCTCGTGGTTGCTGCTACCGACGGCCCAATGGCTCAGACCCGCGAGCACGTTCTGCTTGCTCGTCAGGTTGGCGTGCCATCCCTGATGGTTGCACTGAACAAGTCCGACATGGTTGAGGACGAGGAGCTCCTTGAGCTCGTCGAGATGGAAGTTCGCGAACTTCTCTCCTCGCAGGGCTTCGATGGCGACGATGCACCAGTGATCCGCGTTTCGGGCCTGAAGGCTCTGGAAGGCGACGCTGAGTGGACCAAGTCCATCGAGGAACTGATGGAAGCAGTCGATACCTACATCCCGAACCCAGTTCGTGATCGCGATCGTCCATTCCTGATGCCAATCGAAGACGTCTTCACCATCACCGGTCGCGGTACCGTTGTGACCGGTCGCGCCGAGCGTGGCACCCTGAAGATCAACTCGGAAGTCGAAGTTGTCGGCATCCGTCCGATCCAGAAGACCACCGTTACCGGTATCGAGATGTTCCACAAGCAGCTCGACGAGGCATGGGCCGGCGAGAACTGTGGCCTGCTGCTTCGCGGTCTGAAGCGCGACGATGTCGAGCGCGGCCAGGTTATCGTAGCCCCAGGCTCGATCACCCCGCACACCGGCTTCGATGCCAACGTCTACATCCTGTCGAAGGACGAAGGCGGACGTCACAACCCGTTCTACTCGAACTACCGTCCGCAGTTCTACTTCCGCACCACCGACGTGACCGGCGTCATCACCCTCCCAGAGGGCACCGAGATGGTCATGCCAGGCGACAACACCGAAATGTCGGTTGAGCTGATTCAGCCAATCGCCATGGAAGATGGCCTCGGCTTCGCTATCCGTGAAGGCGGCCGCACCGTTGGTTCGGGCAAGGTCACCAAGATCACCAAGTAGTTCGCTGCTTAACTGATCTAGGCCAACTGGTCTGACAAAAAAGATCTCCACCACTTCTTCGGAAGAGGTGGAGATCTTTTTGCTTAACATCTGCGCGTTAAGTGCCAAGTATGTCAATGCAGTGGTCTAATTGGATTGCGTGGATATCCCTCTGCGAGTTCATCGATCTAAGGTCGCGGCATGTTCTGGTTCATCTTGGTTCTCCTGCTCGTGGCTGCCAGCTTCTTCATAGGCTTTCGCATTGGCCGCAGGAACCACACGGTGAACTCCGAGGCCAAGCAGCAAGCCTGGCAGGAAGGCTATAACGCCGCCACTAACTACGCGGCACGTACCGCCCAGCAGCCACCGGCGATGCCTTCGCACACCCAGCAGCCTTCCACGAACGCTCTGCCGCCACCGAGCCAAGAGGCGAGTAACTGGCCCCTGGAAGCCCCGGTGGCAAACCCCGCTGCACAGGTCTATGCCCGGCCGCCGGTCCAAGCACCCGCAGCGCCTGTCCGCCCGGTGAAGCAACTGACCCCGCGTGAACGGGAACTGCGCAATATCAACGTCACCCTCTACGTGGCCGCCCTGCTGATCGTGGCCGCCGGAGCCCTGTTCCTGAGTTTCGCATTACCGCCGCTGCCTAAACTCATCGCCTTGTTCGCATTGGCCGCGGCCTTTTACGGCGGAGGACTCTATGTGCACGGGGCAAAGCAGAATCTCAAGCCTGCCGCCAGCGCCTTCGCCGGAACCGGGATGGCCTTATTGCCTTTATCGGGAATCGCGACCTACCTGACGCTCCCGGTGCCGGCGGCAGTGGTGTGGCTGGTCTTCTCGGTACTGGGCACCCTTGCCGTGGGTTTCGCCACCCTCCGTTTACGCTCCCGGGTGCTAGCGTGGATTGCGGTCTTCGTAGTGGTCTCCACCACTATGGCTTGCGCGGCCACGGTGCAACGCGGCATCTTGTTCTACCTGCTCTTCTTACTGTTGCTCTCCCTGGTGCTGCTTGTCCTGGCCGTGCGCAGCGCAAAGGTACGCTCCTCGCTCTTCTACTCGGCCGTGTCCGCCACCGCGCAGTTGCTGCCGCTGTTGGTGCTCGGCCTGGCATTAGTCATGTTGACCACCTTGCATGCCCGCGACTTGGTGTGGGTGTTCTTCTTGGTGACCGCCCACCTGCTGCTCTCCATCAGATTGCTGGTGAGGTTCCGGCTGCATCGGCTCTACGCGGCACGCGTGAGCTTCATGCTGCTGATTTTCGCCACCGCAAATTACCTGGCCTGGGAACCACGGATTACCTGGGTGCTCATCGCGGTGCTTTGGGCGGCGCAGGCCTTGGCGATCACGCATTATGCGCAAGGTTATCGCCGGCTTTTCACGGTGCCAGCCAAATGGTGGCGGGCCGAACGGGTGCTCCTCTGGGTGCTGGTCTGCGCTTCAACGCTCGCGGTTATGCTCAATGCCAGCGGAGAACTCATTCCTTGGTGGTATGCGGTGCTGTTGATTCCCGTGCTTCAGCTCTTCGCGGTTCCAGCCTTGGGCAAGCGGGGAAAGATTGAAGCGGCCGCTATCGTGGCGCTGGTCCTGCTGGGGATCACCGCCAGTGACTGGTTTGCCTGGCGGGCATTGCCGGGGGTAGCCGTGGCGCTGGTGGGACTCACACTCGCGATGCGCAGCGAAACGGATCGCCGCTGGCATCTGGCGCTAGACCAGACCCGGTGGATCGGGTTCCTTGTCTTCGGCGGATTTGGCGGTCGCACGGTGCAGCAGATGCTGAGCGGTTTTGATCACCAAACGGGTAGGTCAAGCTGGTACGCGATGAACGTGTCGGAGAATGTCTCGCTGCAGCTAGCGTGGGTTGTGGGCCTGTGGGTACCTTTGTTTGCACTGTGGCTCATCTCGACGCTCCAAGGCGCTCGGCTAGCCGACCGGACTCGTGGGCAACTCATTCGTTTCGGTGCTTCCGCGCTGCTGGCGTTGATCACCCTGGGGTACATCGGATCTATGGTGAACCAGGTGGCTGGCGTGGATGCTGCTACGGCAAGCTTCCTTGGACTACCTGCCGGCAACTGGTTCTTCATAGGAATCCTCCTAACGTTGGCCAGCGTGATTCTGGCCGGTTGGCGCAACGATGGCTTCGGCCAGGAACGCGCAGTGCAAATACTGCGCACCATGGTGCTGGCAGCTAGTGGTGGGCTCTTCCTGCTCAGCTTCCAGGAGCCGCAAAACGCCCTGCCTTTCGTGGGACTTGTGAATCTATTCTTCTATCTGCGTGGCGCTCATCTGGTTCACTCACCACGCTGGAAGATGAGCTACGCCGGCGCCGCACAAATCACCTTCACCCTGAGCATCTGGTGGTTTGTGGACATGATGAATTTTGATTCCCATGGTCGCTTCGCGCTGCTGCTGGTATCGGTTATGGTGCCGCAACTGCTTCGCTTGTTCCTCGTCATGCGAACCGGACGCCGTTTGAGCCGAGAGATGCTGTGGATTACCGTCGGACTGGTTTGCCTGCTGCCGCTAGTCCTAGTCATCGGAGATGTGAGCTTTGGGCTGCATGACCGTGGCACCATGCTGTTGGGATTGAGCTTGTGGATCATTCATTCGGTGGCAGGGTACTTGGGCATCAGAGGGCAGTCCAAGCATGCAGAGTTCCTGCTCTTCGCAGCCATCATGGGACTGTGCGGCCTGTGCTATGTCCAAGGCGTGCAAAGCTTCTCAGCCACCGGCTGGATTCACGGACCGTGGTGGTCTGTGCAGATGATTCAGATTCTGCTCATGGCGCTGGCGCTGATCAGCCTGGGGATACAGTGGCGCTTGCGTGATTCGGCCACACTGCGCTTCGCGCCGATCTTTGGCACGGTCTTCGCGTTGTTCTGCATTGGGCTCGCAGCTCCCGCCCCCGGGTGGTTCGCGCTGATCTTCCTGATTGCCGCGCTGCAGCTCGGGCTTTTGGTTCACACCCGGAAAATCCCGTGGTTGGCGGCCGGCGCCGGTCTTGCATTGCTGGGAGCTATTGGCCAAGGCATCGAGTTCTGGCGGGGGACTAGGCCATCGGGCCTGCAGCCCTGGATGGACCCCACCTGGCAGCTGCTATTCACTGCAATGGTGCTGTTGATCATTTCGCTCTTGCATGGCCGGTTCGCCGAGCCGGTTCCACATTTTCCCCGCGAACTGGTGACCTCGCGCGGGGCCAGCGGAGCCGCTGCGCGTATCTATTTCGCGGCGATGATTCTAAGCACCCTGATCGCCGGGGCGTTGGTGCATTTCAACGATCTGCGGGCGGTGTGGATTAGTGCCGGTGCGGTGCTGATCTTTGGTGCCGCCGTTCTAGTTCGGATGTACGAATTGCCGACGCGCTGGCTTCGGTGGGGGAGCGATGTGCTGATAGTGCTCGGCGCATTGTTGGGCTTCAGCAGCTACAGCCAAATCATTCGCCTGCCAGATATCAGTTTCTTCTTCCTGTACTTCACGCTCGTTGCCGGCATCCTGGCCGTTCGCCACTTCATGGGCAAACGCTCGCCGGTGGCTCATGGGTATCTGGTCGCGGCCGCCGTTCTTGCCTCGCTGACCCAGTTGAGCACCCTGGCAGATGGCAATGGGACGGCGCAGGTCTTTAGCCTCTTCTTCTTTGCCGCATTAATCGTTCTCGGCCTGAAGCTGGGGCAGAAGCGCTACATCTGGTGGGGCGCGATCGCCATTACCGCGGCGGTGCTATGGTTCTTGCGGTACCTGGCATTCCTTTGGCTGGTGCTTGCCGGCATCGCGCTGATTGTCGCGGCGGTGCTCAAGCTGGTGCGCGTTGAACGCAAGCCCAAGAGCGAGGAGGCTGACCCGGGCGGCGCGGAGCGAGAGCGCCAAGATCGCGGCGATGCCGGTTCGTGAGGTCAAGATCACTGGGCTGAATCCGGGCAAAAGATTTGCGCCACGGCGGTCGACCTGTCAGACTAGATAAGTTGCTTGATTGCAACCCGATCCCCGCGAGGGGTAATCGGTAGTGGTTTGCGCGACCGGGATCGGCTCTCACCCAGGATAATGCCTGGGGTTCGGGATCGATACAACCGCTGCAAACCAAAAGACCTTCGCACAAAGTGAAAACCCTGTCGGTTTTGTCGTGACTAAAATTTACACGACACGCCCGACCGCGGGGGTCGGAGCCACCTGCGGGTGAGGAACCCGGATCTGATCCGGATTCAGTCGCAGCGTAAGGCGTGCCGGTCCGCAAGGGCCCGTATACAGGCACAGTAATTCTAGATAGTGCTAACAGAAAGAGGCATGACGCCATGGCGGGACAGAAAATCCGCATCCGGCTGAAGTCGTATGACCACGAGGTCATTGACGTTTCGGCCCGGAAGATCGTTGAGACGGTCACGCGCGCAGGCGCAACCGTAGTCGGCCCAGTGCCGCTGCCAACGGAAAAGAACGTGTACTGCGTTATCCGTTCGCCACACAAGTACAAGGACAGCCGTGAGCACTTCGAAATGCGCACGCACAAGCGTCTGATCGACATCGTCGATCCGACCCCGAAGGCTGTTGATTCGCTGATGCGTCTCGACCTGCCAGCGGATGTCAACATCGAAATCAAGCTTTAAGGGGAGGTGGCGAGAAAACTATGACCGCAACCCGTAATTTCAAGGGACTGTTGGGCACGAAGCTCGGCATGACCCAGGTTTGGGATGAAAACAACATTCTGATCCCAGTCACCGTCGTGCAGGCTGACAGCAACGTTGTCACCCAGCTAGTTAACGCTGAGCGTGATGGCTACACCGCAGTTCAGATCGGCTACGGCCAGATCGACCCACGCAAGGTCACCAAGCCACTGGCTGGTCACTTTGAAGCTGCCGGCGTGACCCCACGTCGTCACCTGGTGGAGCTGCGCACTGAAGATGCAGCCGAGTACACCGCTGGACAGGAACTGTCCGTCGAGCTGTTCAACGCAGGCCAGAAGGTCGACGTTGTAGGCACCTCGAAGGGTAAGGGCTTTGCCGGCGTTATGAAGCGTCACAACTTCAAGGGTGCTCCGGCTTCCCACGGTGCGCACAAGAACCACCGCAAGCCAGGTTCCATCGGCGGCGCATCGACCCCAGGTCGCGTTTTCCGTGGACAGAAGATGGCCGGTCGCATGGGTGCTGAGCGGGTAACCACTCAGAACCTGACCATTCACGCCATCGACGCTGAGAAGAACCTTCTGCTGATCAAGGGTGCCGTTCCAGGCGCTCGCGGTCGCGTCGTTCTCGTACGCACCGCCGTGAAGGGAGCATAAGTAAATGACTAAGGCACTTAACGTCGACCTGCCAGCAGGTATCTTCGACGTACAGACCAACGTCCCGCTGTTGCACCAGGTTGTCGTTGCACAGCTTGCTGCTGCCCGCCAGGGTACCCACAAGACCAAGGACCGCTCGGAAGTTTCCGGCGCCGGTCGCAAGCCGTTCAAGCAGAAGGGTACCGGCCGCGCCCGTCAGGGTTCGATCCGTGCTCCACACATGACCGGCGGTGGCATTGTCCACGGTCCAACCCCACGTGATTACTCGCAGCGTACCCCGAAGAAGATGAAGGCTGCTGCACTGCGCGGCGCCCTGTCTGATCGCGCACGCTTCGATCGTGTCCACGTGATCGAGAACCTGGTTGCCGGTGAAACCCCGTCGACCAAGGAAGCTCTGGCAACCTTGCGTTCGCTGACCGAGCGCAAGAACCTGCTCGTCGTCATTGACCGCGCGAACGATGTTGCAGCACTTTCGGTGCGCAACCTTGATTCCGTGCACGTCCTATACGTCGACCAGTTGAACACCTACGATGTTCTGGTTTCGGATGACGTAGTCTTCACCAAGGCTGCCTTCGAAGCACTGGTCCAGAAGGAGGAAGCCAAGTGAGCGTCTTCTCAAAGGCTCCGCACGATGTGGTCATCGCACCAGTCGTTTCGGAAAAGAGCTACGGCCTGATCGATGAAGGTCAGTACACCTTCTTGGTCGACCCACGTTCGAACAAGTCGGAAATCAAGAATGCCGTTGAAGCTATCTTCAACGTCAAGGTTGAGTCCGTAAACACCATGAATCGATCCGGTAAGCGCAAGCGCACCAAGTTCGGGTGGGGTGCACGCAAGGATACCAAGCGCGCAATCATCACCTTGAAAGAAGGATCGATTGACATCTTCGGCGGTCCGCTTTCCTAAGCGGAGACCACTTTAACGAGGAATAAGAAAAATGGGAATTCGTAAGTACAAGCCAACTACCCCGGGCCTTCGCGGCTCGTCGGTAGCTGACTTCGCAGAAATCACCCGATCGACTCCGGAAAAGTCGCTGGTTCGCCCGCTCACCAAGAGCGGCGGCCGTAACAACTCCGGTAAGATCACCACCCGACACAAGGGTGGCGGACACAAGCGTGCCTACCGCGTGATCGACTTCCGTCGTCACGACAAGGACGGCGTTCCGGCAACCGTTGCTCACATCGAGTACGACCCGAACCGCACCGCGCGTATCGCTTTGCTCCACTACATTGATGGAACCAAGCGCTACATCGTTGCTCCGAACAAGCTCCAGCAGGGCGACCAGGTTGAGGCCGGTCCAAACGCGGATATCAAGCCAGGTAACAACCTGCCGCTTCGCAATATCCCGGTTGGTTCCGTAATCCACGCGGTCGAGTTGCGTCCCGGCGGCGGTGCCAAGATGGCACGTTCCGCAGGCGCTTCGATCCAGCTGGTGGCTCGTGAGGGCCGCTTCGCTCAGCTGCGTTTGCCTTCGGGTGAAATCCGCAACGTTGATGTGCGCTGCCGCGCAACCATCGGCGAAGTTGGCAATGCCGAGCAGATCAACATCAACTGGGGCAAGGCCGGCCGCATGCGCTGGAAGGGCGTTCGCCCAACCGTGCGTGGTGTCGCCATGAACCCGATCGATCACCCACACGGTGGTGGTGAAGGTAAGACCTCCGGTGGTCGTCACCCGGTCAACCCTAATGGTAAGCGTGAAGGACGCACTCGTCGTCCGAACAAGGACAGCGACAAGCTTATCGTGCGTCGCCGTCGTACCGGCAAGAACAAGCGATAGGAGCCTGGAAACATGCCACGCAGCCTGAAGAAAGGCCCCTTCGTCGATCAGCACCTCTTCCTTAAGGTCGAAGCTGAAAACGAAAAGGGCACCAAGAACGTCATCAAGACGTGGTCCCGCCGTTCGATGATTATCCCGGACATGCTGGGACACACCATCGCCGTGCACGACGGTCGTAAGCACATTCCAGTGTTTGTCACCGAATCAATGGTTGGCCACAAGCTCGGAGAGTTTGCAGCCACCCGCACGTTCCGTGGCCACGTAAAGGACGACAAGAAGGGCAAGCGTCGCTAGGTCCCGTTAGGGATCTAGAGATGCTTACCCCTCTTCGAGAGACGAGAGAAGGAAAGCAATGGAAGCCAAGGCAATTGCGCGCCATATTCGCGTGACGCCTATGAAGGCCCGGCGCGTCGTCAACCTTGTTCGTGGTCTACAGACCAACGAAGCGCTGGCTATCCTGAAGTTTGCCCCACAGGCAGCTTCGGAGCCAGTGTACAAGGTTGTTGCATCGGCAGTGGCTAACGCCCGTGCCGCTGCAGACCGTGCAGGTGAAGCATTCAATGAGGACGAGCTGATCATCAGCGAAGCGTTTGTTGACGAAGGTCCGACCATGAAGCGGTTCCAGCCGCGAGCTCAGGGTCGCGCATTCCAGATCAAGAAGCGCACCAGCCACGTCACCGTGGTTGTTTCAACCCCGGAGAAGGGTGGGGAGAACTAAATGGGACAGAAGGTAAACCCGAACGGTTTCCGTCTCGGCATCACCACTGACCACGTTTCGCACTGGTTCGCCGATAGCAGCAAGCCAGGACAGCGCTACGCAGATTACGTAAAAGAAGACGTAAAGATCCGCGCATTGCTGTCCACCGGAATGGATCGTGCAGGCATCGCCCGCGTCGAGATCGAGCGCACTCGTGACCGTGTTCGTGTGGATATCCACACCGCACGTCCGGGCATCGTGATCGGCCGCCGCGGCGCCGAAGCAGATCGCATCCGTGGCGCACTGGAGAAGATGACGGCTAAGCAGGTTCAGCTGAACATCCTCGAGGTCAAGAACCCTGACATGGAGGCCCAGTTGGTCGCCCAGGGCATCGCCGAGCAGCTTGCTTCGCGTGTGGCTTTCCGCCGCGCGATGAAGAAGGCAATGCAGTCGGCAATGCGCGCTGGTGCCAAGGGCATCCGCGTTCAGTGCTCCGGTCGTCTTGGCGGTGCAGAAATGTCCCGCAAGGAGTTCTACCGCGAAGGTCGTGTGCCGCTGCACACCCTGCGTGCGAACATCGACTTCGGCAAGTTCGAAGCCAAGACCACCTTCGGCCGTATCGGCGTGAAGGTCTGGATCTACAAGGGCGACGTAACCGCCAAGGAACTTGCTGCACAGCAGGCCGCAGCAGCTCCGGCTCGCGGTGGCCGCGGCGGTGGCAACGATCGTCCACGTGGTGGAGAGCGTCGTCGTCGTCCAGAGCGTAAGGGCGCTGCAGCTCCGGCTGCGGAAGGAGGACAGGCTTAAATGCTTATCCCACGTCGAGTGAAGTTCCGTAAGCAGCACCACCCGAAGCGCTCCGGCGCTGCCAAGGGCGGAACCACTGTTGCTTTCGGTGAATACGGCATTCAGGCTCTTACTCCTGCTTACGTGACGAACCGTCAGATCGAGGCAGCTCGTATCGCGATGACCCGTCACATCAAGCGTGGCGGTAAGGTCTGGATCAACATTTACCCAGACCGTCCACTGACCAAGAAGCCAGCCGAAACCCGCATGGGTTCCGGTAAGGGTTCCCCGGAGTGGTGGGTTGCAAACGTAAAGCCAGGACGCATCTTGTTCGAACTTGATGGCGTTTCAGAAGAGGTAGCTAAGGAAGCATTGCGTCTCGCAATCCACAAGCTGCCATTGAAGGCACGCATCGTGCGTCGTGAGGGTGGTGAATAGGGATGACTATTGGTTCTAAGGATCTAAGCGTCGACTCCCTGGACGGCTTCGATAATACTCGTTTGAACGAGGAATTGAAGAAGGCCAAGGCAGAACTGTTCAACCTGCGTTTCCAGTCGGCTACCGGCCAGCTTGAAACCCACGGCAACCTGAAGGCTATCAAGCGCGACATCGCACGCATCTACACCGTAATGCGTGAGCGCGAGCTGGGTCTTCGTAAGGAAGTTGTTGTCCCGGTTGAAGAGACCAAGAAGGGCAAGGAAACCAAGTAATGAGCGAGAAGGATAACGTCGTGGACGCAGCTGTAGAGCGCAACGACCGCAAGACCCTCCGTGGTTACGTGGTTTCCGACAAGATGCAGAAGACCATCGTCGTTGACGTTGAGGACCGTGTTAAGCACGCCCTTTACGGCAAGGTCATGCGTCGCAACAAGAACGTGAAGGCTCACGACGAGAACAACGAAGCCGGCATTGGCGACTTGGTTGTAATCGCAGAGACTCGCCCATTGTCAGCAGACAAGAACTGGCGTCTCGTTGAGATCGTTGAGAAGGCTAAGTAAGCTTTCTCGGTGATTTCACGGATTACGTGAATAACTGAAAACGCCCCGGAGCACTGCGCAAGCGGCCCGGGGCGTTTTTTGTGCCCCCGGGTTGCGACTGCAGCAGAGTGCGTTATAACGGACTGCAGCTTGGTGCGAAGATTCCGCATTCACGTACTGGGGCCCATATCGATGTTCGCGGCAGACCGGCTGGTAGGGGACTACGGTGCTGATCAGTGCGTAATGACATCAATGAGGAGTTGATACATGCTCCCCGCCGCGGTAGACATGGAACATGTCAGATCGATCACCAAACTTTTCTTCGCAGATATTGGCAACTCGTGGCGTCAACGGACACCGCCAGTACCGCATCCCGGCTCTGGCCGTCACGACCGCTGGAACCGTACTCGCAGCCTACGATGGCCGCCCAAATCTTGACGATCTGCCAAACACTATCGATCTGCTACTTCGGCGAAGTACGGACCATGGCCTTTCGTGGGGCGCACAGCTGAATATCCGTACCGGCACCGGCCTGCAAGGCTTTGGCGACCCCAGCCTGATAGTAGATCAGCAGACCTCACGTATATTCTGTTTCCACGCTGCGGGCACTCATGCTGGCTTCTTTGAGTCCGTTGAAGGCATCGAGCCCGAGGATGCGGTGCAACATGTGGATCTCGCCTATTCGGATGATGACGGATTGAGCTGGCGATACCGCAGGATCACAGAACAGCTCAAACGCCCGGGGATCACTGGGATTTTTGCTGCCGCCGGTGCTGGCATTCAACTGACCCAAGGTCGCTTTGCCGGCCGATTGGTGCAGCAGATGGTGCTGCTTGAAAACGGCGTCATCAAAGCCGCCTCGGCCTATTCCGATGATCACGGGGAGACTTGGACGCTTGGCGAGTCTACGGCGGAGGAGGCCAATGAGAATAAGGTAGTCGAGCTTTCGGATGGTCGAGTCTTGCTGAACTCACGCGCACCAGGTCATCGGGTCCAAGCCGTATCCAGCGATGGTGGACACAGCTACGGGCCGCTAATTCCGGCCCCTTCACTGCCGGATCCTGGTGACAACGGCAGCATATTTTCTATCGAGAATGACAAGCCGAGACCTATCTTGTTGGCCACGAATAACCGCGATAGCTCACTTCGCCGCAACACCGTTCTGAGCGTGTCATTTGATGCAGGCACTCAATGGCAACCGGTCGCCTCAATATGTCCCGGAAGTTCTGCGTACTCCACGGGAACGCGTCTGGCAGATGGGGCACTCGGAGTTCTACTGGAGGACAATGGGTACACAAATATTGTTTTTGCGCGACTGGAATCGGCCGCGCTCAGCGAAAGCGCACTTCGTCGGGCCGCCGACACGTAAACGGATCTAGAAACGGGCCCATTCAACATGGTGCTGCGTTCTATAACTCCCGGGCAACCAGAAAAGTGGGTCAATGTCGGTGAATTCCATGTCATATCCGCCAATGCCGGTGAATGGGGGCATCATGCATGGAAAGAAGTTGGGCAGGGATACGCTGGCGGTGACCAGATCCTAGGTACGCGCGAAGCGCAGGAAGCCAACTACGGGGCGCCAAAGCAGGGTCTCCGGGCCGGCGATTTCCTCGCTTTTACGGGACGTTTTTCCAATGAAGGAAAGACTTCGCTCAAAGTTGCGCTGAATGGGAACTTTGATGGGGATCTCAACCAGCAGTTCCCTGAAGCAGTCGTGCCTCCGGGGAAGGCCATCAACTTTTTCACACCGACCTATACCCTCACATCCGCTGACATCGAGCGCGGATCGGCTGAGGTGCGTTGTTCACTCGATGCTGGTGATGATTCGTGGCACAACAACTTTGTCGCTGATACCGCTACCGGCATTATCCATCCGGCTCCCGCGTAAACGGTTTCACCGAACTTCGTAAGAACTGTTCAGCAGGCGTTCCCAGTCAGCTGCCATCCCAATCTCGGCGGCAACACCCCCGGACTATTGGATAAGCAGGGGGCAAGGCACCATGCCGAGATTGGTCGGACGACGGCTCCTATGTTCCTCGGTGTTAATGAGTTGTCAACAACATAACGGGAGAACGGTAAAACCAGAGCTCTTGAAGTAGCGGCGCAGCGCTGTCAGCATAGGGCATGGCTTCTATCAAATTCATCCGGCCCGCGGGCCTTGTCCACTCGCCCGCATTCAGCCACGTGGCGGTGGTGCCGCCAGGGGCGCGAATGGTTTACGTGGGCGGGCAAAACTCGGTCGACGAGCGCGGGACGCTCATCGGTGCCGAGGACGTGGCGGTACAGGCCGCTCGGGCGTTGCACAACGCACGCATCGCTCTGAACGCCGTCGGCGCGGATCTGGCCGATGTGATCTCCTGGAACGTCCAACTCGCCGAGGGCGTCGACGTATCCCGCGCCTACGGGGCTATCGCCGGCGAACTGAGCTCCGCGAATCCGCCGCTGGTGACCGCGAGCCTCGTCGCAGGCTTGGGCGTGCAGGGCGCACTCGTCGAAATCAGTGCGGTGGCCGCGCTGTTTGACTAGGCTCGCGAAAGACCGTGTCTGCTGCTTTCGAATTTGCGCGGTAGGCGCTCGGGGTGAAACCGAGTACCTGGCGAAAATCGGTGGTCAGATGCGCATGGTCCGCGTACTCCAACTCGGCGGCAATCTGGGCGATCGTTGTTTCAGGGCTTTCACGCAGCCGCTGTGCGGCTTCTTGCAGACGGTATCGGCGGATGATGGTCAACGGTGCGAGCCCCACGTAATCATTTGCCAGGCGCTGGACGCTGCGCACCGATATCCCCATGGCCTGTGCCAGCTGGGGGACATTGATCATTTCCCTCTGCCCGGCGGCCAGCTCAAGCATGCGATTCGCCAGAAGCCCTTGGACCGAAGCACGCGGGATCTTCGCTTCGAGCCAGGCCGCGAAGAGCCTGATCGCCGATTCGATGGTTTCCCTGTTCACCGGGCCGGCCAGCAATGCGCAGATCGGTTCGTGCGGTGTCGGTCCCGGGATGCGCATCTCGGCTCCGAGCAAGCTGCGCGGATCAAGGCCGAAGGCCGGGGTGGACGCGGGCAGGAGCATGGCCGCGAGGACCCAGCCGGTTCCGCTCAAATCACGATGCGAGGCACCGGAAGCAACGCCGGAGAGCGTCACGCCCTGGCGTTGAATATCCACATTCATGCAGGGGAACGGAAGCAATTCTTGGCGCGAGGAACGGCCTGGGGCAATATCCCAGCGAGCCAGCCAGAACCAGCCCACGCGGTCACGCAACTCTTCGGGAGCCGGCACTCGCATGAAGTCTGGCAACTTCGCGGGGTAGAGCACGCCACGACGTTCGGCCGAGCTGTCCATGACTGTTCACCTCCACGATTGGCGCGAATCTACAAGTCCCAGCGTGCCACAAGCTCCTAGGGTGAAGGTATGGAATATCGAGAAGAAAACAAAATGGGTGTGACCGGGCAGCACACCGTCGCAGGGATCCCTCGCGGATCCACATCGTTGACTCCGTTTTTGGCGATCCGGAATGCGGCTGGGGCCGTGGAGTTCTACCGTGAGGTCTTTGACGCCAGAGTCGTGGACTCCACCGAGATCGGGGGAGTGCTGGTCCACGCAGACCTGGACTTTGGCAACGGTAAACTGCAGTTGGGAGAGCCGAGCCCCGACTACGGACTCGTTGCACCACCCGCGCAACCCGAAGCCTGCTACTCCATGGGCCTGTACTGCCCGAACGTCGATGAGCTAGTGGCAAAGGCCGAGGCGGCGGGAGCCGCAATCCGCGAGCCGGTGGCAACCTTCGTGTCCGGTGATCGTTTTGCCTCGATCATCGATCCCTTTGGAGTACGCTGGTCGCTGATGTCCAGGGTGGAGGATCTCTCCGAAGCGCAGAGCAAGGAGCGCGTAGCCCGGTGGGCGGCGGAGCAGCAGGCCTGAGCTGCGCTTGGTCCGCGTGCTTGTGCATCGACTTCACCCTTGTGCGGATAGTTCGGAGAATCCTCGTTCAAATGCGGAGTGCAGCATCCAGCGGGGCCAAGGCAATTCGGCCGCGGCTAGTGCTTCATCAATGCTGCGCCCGGCGTTCCATGCGCTTCGAACCGCATGAGCCACAGCGTGGAGTTCTGAGGCCTGCGTGTTGGCAAATTGGAGATCCACGGTCCGCCCGTGCCCCGGAACGATCACATCCGCTGGCCCGATTCCAGTCAGCAGCGTGCGCAAGGATTCGGGCCAGTCAAGCGGCCAGCTTCCCGAACCGAACATGGGAGGCCCGGATTCTTCGATCACATCCCCAAGCATCCATACTCGGGCGTCGGGAACGAAGACCGCAAGATCTGTGTCCGTGTGTCCACGCGATACGGGCAAACAGGCAATCTCGCGTCCACCAGCGGTCAGCGTCGCCGCTTGTTCCACAAGCACGGACGGGTGCACCAAGGCGACCTGGTCCCATGCTTTGTCTGTTTCTCGGCTGGGATCCTTGCGCCATGCCTTCAAACGTGGTGCTTCAAAGGAATCGAAGTGGGCAGGGATCCGCTGGTGGCCGATAATCGGAACGCCCAATTGGGCAAATACGGAATTACCAAAGCAATGATCGTAGTGCGCGTGGGTATTGATCGCGCCCACGATTGGTTTGCCGAAGCGTTGCCTCAGCTCATCGACTATTGCCCTGGCTTCACTGGGTGAACCGCCGGTGTCAACGACGGTCGTGCCGCTAGGCCCGAGGATCGCGGCAATGTTGACGCTATCTGCGCCAAAAGATTTCACGAATACGTCGTTTGCGACCTCAACCCAAGACATGACCACAACGGTACAGCCGTCGGTGGTCAAAATGGCGGATCAGCCGACAGCAATGGGCCTGGGCCATCGGCATCAGCACAAATTCCAGGGTCATCTCGGCTGTGTCCGGGAGCGCAGAGTGCTCCACGAGCAGCGCGCCTAGGCAACCGTCGCAGGGGAGCGCTGCATCCGTGCAGTGCGGGTTATGGCAGTCAACTAATCGCCGCAACACTCACCGTTCGTCCTACCCGGAGAAGTTTGGCCCCCACCGGCGGCTCCAACGGCCAGATCCGCCACGAGAATCCCTGCGAGTTGTGCAACGCTACCGGCTGGGCCATGGAATAAATACCGCGAGCCGTGGGGCTGATTCCTGCTAAACATCCCGACAGGATAAGCTCCCGGTATGCCTACAATTGATCTGCAAAAACGGAAAAAGACCTTGTGGATCCCAGTCGTGCTGATGTCACTGCTGATTGCGGGGCTCGCGCATGTACCGTGGCTCGCCGGGGGAGTGCTTCCCAAGGTGCAGGCGGCCTCGCTGTGGCTTCTGCTCATCCCATTTGCTGCGCTGGTCTATGCCTGCTGGCGGCGCAAATTGCTTCCGGGAGCGGTGCTGCTTTTGGTGCTCATCTTCGGATTGCAGCCTTACCTGCAGTTCAATCCGCCGGCCGGCACAGAACCTGGACCGGCGCTGAAGGTATTTTCGTTTAATACCTATAAGGCCCAGGCAGATCCCGCCGAGCTGGCGCGAGAGATCAGCAGCGAAGATCCAGATGTGCTTGTTTTGGTGGAGACCAGTGAGCCGTTGCATGAATCGCTCGCGGCCCGCGGGGCCATGACCGAATATCTCTACCGGACAGCTCCGGCGCCGGAAGATGGAAACCGGGACACAGTCATCTTTTCAAAACTCCCGTTGACCCAGACCGAGACGGAGCTGAGTACCGAAGAGACCGGGTGGTTCAGCATGCCCACGGTGCTGATCGAGGTTCAGGGACAGCAGGTGCCCTTGGCCGCAGTGCATGTGTATCCGCCATTGGGCAATGCGGAAACCTGGGAGCAGGGGCTTGGCAGCGTGGAGAAGTGGATCGAAACGCATGGTGAAAACCCGGTGATTTTGGCGGGCGACTTCAATGCCACGCGCGGCCATCCGCAATACCGCCGCGCGGTGCAGGGGCTAGATGAAGCTTCGGGGTTTGTTCCTGCGGCGACTTGGCCGGCCACGCGACTGCCGAGTCCAGTCATAGAGATTGATCACATCATTTCTCGTGGGTTTACGGTCTCGGAGACGAAATCCATTCGGTTGCCCGGCTCGGATCATTTGGCGCTCAGCGCAACTTTGCATCTGCAGCCGCCAGCAAGCCCGTAAAGCCGGGAGCAATCCGGGCCGCGGGTGTGACCAAGAACGCTAGCTTTCCTATTACCACACCATTTCTAAATGGCGTGAATCTAGGCTAGACTTAAGGTTCTGTGCGCATTTCATTCGAGGACTATCCACCTTCGGTGCGATGCAGTGCGGCCTGACACCGTCGGGTTGCGCAGTACAGCCTCGATATTTTACGCCTCGGCCCTGCCAGAAATTGGGATCAGCATTCGGTGCGCCCGCGCCGGTGGGGGTAAGCGATCGTATCGTGGAGACCATATCCGTTCCGCAAGGCTCCCAGAGAGAACCAGCGAGACGACAGGAGTAAGAAGTGATTCAGAAAGAGTCGCGACTAAAAGTTGCCGATAACACTGGTGCTAAGGAAATCCTTACCATCAACGTGCTCGGTGGCTCGAAGCGTCGCTACGCAAGCATTGGCGACACTATTGTCGCTACCGTCAAGGATGCAATTCCAGGCGGCAACGTGAAGAAGGGCGACGTCGTCAAGGCTGTCGTTGTTCGCACCAAGAAGGAAATCCGTCGTGCAGACGGTTCCTACATCAAGTTCGACGAGAACGCTGCTGTGATCTTGAAGAACGAAGGTGAGCCCCGCGGAACCCGTATTTTCGGTCCAGTGGGTCGCGAACTTCGTGACAAGAAGTTCATGAAGATCGTTTCGTTGGCTCCGGAGGTGCTGTAAGCATGGGTGCAAAGATCAAAAAGGGTGATCTGGTTCAGATCATCTCAGGCAAAGAGCGTGGCAAGCAGGGCAAGGTCCTGACTGTCATCACCGCCACTTCGCGCGTTCTGGTTGAGGGCGTTAACCGCGTCACCAAGCACACCAAGGCTGGACAGTCCGAAAACGGAACCACGTCCGGTGGCATCGAGGTTGTCGAGGCTCCAGTGCACGTTTCCAACGTTGCAGTGGTTGACCCAGAGACCAAGAAGCCAACCCGCGTTGGTTTCCGCGAGGAAACCGTCGAGAAGAACGGTGTGTCCAAGACTGTGCGCGTCCGTTACGCCAAGGCTTCCGGAAAGGATCTGTAATGACTGAGACAGCCACCAAGATCCAGCCACGTCTGAAGGCAAAGTACGCCGCAGACATCCGCCCTGCATTGCAGGAGCAGTTCAGCTACGTCAACCCGATGCAGGTACCAACCCTGACCAAGGTCGTCGTGAACATGGGTGTCGGCGAGGCCGCTAAGGACTCGAAGCTCATCGAAGGCGCCGTGCGCGATCTGACCGCAATTACCGGTCAGAAGCCAGTGGTCACCAAGGCTCGCAAGTCGATCGCACAGTTCAAGCTGCGCGAAGGCATGCCGATTGGTACCCACACCACCTTGCGTAACGATCGCATGTGGGAATTCGTCGATCGCTTGATCACCTTGGCACTGCCTCGTATCCGCGACTTCCGCGGTCTGAGCGACCGCCAGTTTGATGGCAATGGCAACTACACTTTCGGTCTGACCGAACAGTCGATGTTCCACGAAATCAACCAGGACAAGATCGATCGCGTGCGCGGTATGGACATCACTGTGGTGACCACCGCCAAGACTGACGATGAAGGCCGTGCCTTGCTCAAGGCTCTGGGCTTCCCGTTCAAGACCAACAACTAAACTCGCTACGTTACAGGTCCCTAGCGGAAACCGTAACGAGGAAGGGCTGAAGCCCACATGTCTATGACAGATCCAGTCGCAGATATGCTGACTCGACTGCGCAACGCCAACTCGGCACACCACGACTCCGTGTCGATGCCGTCGAGCAAGCTCAAAGTGCGCATTGCCAACATCTTGAAGGATCAGGGCTACATTGCCTCCTTCGAGGAAGAAGCAGCAGAAGTCGGCAAGACGCTGACCATCACCCTGAAGTACGGCCCATCGCGTGAGCGTTCAATCGCTGGCGTACGCCGTATCTCCAAGCCAGGCTTGCGTGTATACGCAAAGTCCACCAACCTGCCTCACGTGCTCGGTGGTCTTGGTATCGCAATCCTGTCCACCTCCTCCGGTCTGCTTACTGACCGTCAGGCTGCAAAGAAGGGCGTAGGTGGGGAAGTCCTCGCCTACGTCTGGTAACGGGAAGGGAGAAACATACAATGTCACGTATTGGACGTCTTCCGATCACCGTCCCGGCAAACGTTGAGCTGAATGTGGATGGCCAGCAGGTCACCGCAAAGGGCCCGAAGGGTGAGCTTTCGGTCACCATCTCGGCTCCTATCACCGTTGCCAAGGATGAGAACACCGTTACCGTATCCCGCCCGAACGATTCGCGCGATGCGCGTTCGTTGCACGGCTTGAGCCGCACCCTGATCAATAACCTGATCATCGGTGTGACCGACGGATACGAAAAGAAGCTGGAAATCCACGGTACCGGTTACCGTGTTGTCGCTAAGGGCGCCGGCCTGGAGTTCGCTCTCGGCTACTCGCACCCAGTTAGCGTCACGGCTCCTGACGGCATCACCTTTACCGTCGAGGGCAACAACAAAATCACCATCGCTGGTATTGACAAGCAGCACGTCGGTGAAGTTGCCGCTAACATCCGCAAGCTGCGCAAGACCGAGCCTTACAAGGGCAAGGGCATTCGCTACGCTGGCGAGATCATCCGCCGCAAGGTCGGAAAGGCTGGTAAATAATTATGGCTATCGGAATCAAGGGCAAGAGCAGGTCCGCTTCACGCGGTCGTCGCCACCTGCGTGTGCGCAAGCGCATCGTTGGTACCTCGGTACGCCCACGCTTGGTCATCAACCGTTCGGCTCGTCACATGTTCGTACAGATCGTGGACGACTCACAGGGTCTGACCCTGGCCAGCGCTTCGACCATGGAAGCAGATCTTCGCGCAAGCGATGCCGACAAGACCGCAAAGTCCAAGCGCGTTGGTGAGCTCGTCGCAGAGCGCGCCAAGGCTGCAGGCATCGAAGCAGTTGTCTTCGACCGCGGCGGTAACCGCTACCACGGTCGCGTGGCAGCCATTGCCGACGGCGCACGTGAAGGTGGGCTGGCACTGTGAGCGAAGCTACTAACAAGAAGGAAACTCAGGTGTCTGAAGCTACTGAAGCAGCCTCGACTACTGCAGCTCCTGCCACGGAGAAGACCGGCGCCGCTCGCGGCGAGGGTCGTGGCCGTGGTGGAGAAGGCCGTGGCCGTGGCGAGGGTCGTGGCCGAGGCCGCGATTCGAAGGACAGCCGCAATGACGACAAGGACAAGTTCCTTGAGCGCGTTGTAGCTATCAACCGCGTATCCAAGGTCGTCAAGGGTGGTCGTCGCTTTAGCTTCACCGCACTTGTCGTCGTGGGCGACGGCAACGGAATGGTTGGCGTTGGCTACGGTAAGGCCAAGGAAGTTCCAGCAGCTATCGCCAAGGGCGTTGAAGAAGCCAAGAAGTCCTTCTTCCGCGTTCCACGCGTTGGCGGCACCATCCCGCACCTGGTCAAGGGCGAGGCCGCCGCTGGCGTCGTCTTGCTCCGTCCAGCTGCTCCGGGTACCGGCGTTATCGCCGGCGGTCCGGTGCGTGCGGTATTGGAATGCGCTGGTATCCAGGACATCCTTTCGAAGTCGATGGGTTCAAGCAACCAGATCAACATCGTGAAGGGCACCATTGCAGCGCTGAAGGGTCTCGAAGAGCCTGCAGCAGTTGCAGCTCGCCGCGGTCTTCCGCTGGACGAGGTTGCACCAGCAGCAATGTTGCGTCACATCCAGACCCAGAAGGCAGGTGCTTAATCAATGGCTAAGAACATTGTTCCAGGCGATGCCACGCTGGAAATCACCCAGATTAAGTCCATCATTGGTGGTAGCCAGGTTCAGCGCGACATCGTTCGCTCGCTGGGTCTGAAGCGCATCGGACACACCGTTGTCCGCTCCGCTGACCCTGTGACCGTAGGTATGGTCAACAAGGTTCCACACCTGTTGAAGGTTGAGGAGGCGAAGTAAAGATGGCTGAAGAAAAAGCACTTAAGGTTCACCACCTGCGTCCAGCTCAGGGTGCCAAGACCGCCAAGACCCGCGTGGGTCGTGGCGAGGCATCCAAGGGTAAGACTGCAGGCCGTGGTACCAAGGGTACGAAGGCTCGTTACCAGATCAAGGCAGGTTTCGCAGGTGGACAGCTTCCACTGCACATGCGTCTGCCAAAGCTGCGTGGCTTCAAGAACCCATTCCGCGTCGAGTTCCAGGTTGTAAACCTGGACAAGATCTCGGAATTGTTCCCAGAAGGCGGCGAAGTTACCGTCGAGGCACTCGTTGCCAAGGGCGCTGTTCGTAAGAACCAGCCTGTCAAGGTGCTGGGCACCGGCGACCTTACGGTCAAGGTTGACGTGAAGGTTAACGCTTTCTCGGCTTCCGCAACCGAAAAGATTGCTGCTGCTGGCGGCCAGGCAGAAACCCTCTAATTCAGGGTTTGCGCTATAGCTAAATCCCCGGTGAGCTTGTTTAGACAAGCTCACCGGGGATTTTCTTATCTCGCGTTACTCGTAGTATTACGCTGTAGAATCCCAAGTAAACCACCGTATTTCCGCAACCACTGCGAAAAAATGGGGTTGTAGCTGTGTGGCGTATTTGGCGAGATAGTACATAAGACGGCTAGAATCATTAGGTCATAGCAAGAGTCTTTACCTAGACTCAAGCACATACTTCAGGAGGACGCTTGTTCAGCGCCATAGCCCGAGTTTTTCGGACGCCTGACCTGCGCAACAAACTGCTTTTCACCCTCGGGATCATTGCGATCTATCGAGTCGGCGTTTTTATTCCGGCCCCGGGCGTGGATTACAGCAACGTTCAGCAGTGTCTGGCATTGGGTTCAACCACCGGTGGTCTTTATCAGTTCGTAAACCTCTTCAGCGGCGGCGCCCTGTTGCAAGTTTCGATCTTTGCCATGGGTATCATGCCGTACATTACGGCGGCCATTATTGTGCAGCTACTGCGTGTGGTGATCCCGCACTTCGAAGCACTGCACAAGGAAGGCCAAGCCGGCCAAGGCAAGCTGACCCAGTACACCCGCTACCTGACCATCGCGTTGGCGCTCTTGCAGGGCACCACGCTGATCACTCTGGCGCGTACCGGCGGACTGTTCCCGAGCTGCACCCTGCCGCTGATTCCCGATGACTCGATTATCGTGATTCTGCTGATGATCTTCGCACTGACCGCAGGCACCGGCCTGATCATGTGGATGGGCGAATTGATCACCGAACGCGGTATCGGCAACGGCATGTCCATCCTGATCTTCATCTCGATCGCTTCGGGCTTCCCGGCCGCCATGGGCGCCATCGCGCAGTCCCAGGGTTGGGGCACCTTCATCGGTGTCATCGCCGTCGGCTTCCTGGTGATCGCGCTGGTCGTGTTCGTGGAGCAGTCCCAGCGACGTGTTCCGGTGCAGTACGCCAAGCGCACCATTGGGCGGCGCACCGTGGGTGGAACTTCCACCTACATTCCGCTGAAGGTCAATATGGCGAACGTGATCCCGGTGATCTTCGCCAGCTCGATCCTCGCCCTGCCGCAGATGATCGTCTCGTTCAACCAGAACGATGACGGTACCCTGCCGGAATGGGCGATGTGGCTGCAGGAGCACTCGGCGTCCTCTTCGCCGTGGTACATGCTCGTCTACACCCTGCTGATCATCGGCTTCACCTACTTCTATGTAGCGATTACCTTCAACCCGATTGAAGTCTCGGACAATATGAAGAAGTACGGCGGCTTCATTCCGGGCATTCGCGCCGGCAAGCCAACGGCCGAGTATCTGCAGTTCGTGATTTCCCGAATCACCTTCGCGGGCGCCCTGTATCTGGCGTTCGTCGCGTTGATCCCGCTGATCGCCTTCGTGCTGTTCAACGCAGACCAAAACTTCCCATTTGGCGGCACCTCGATCCTCATCATGGTTGGTGTGGGTCTGGAAACCGTCAAGCAAATCAATGCTCAAATGCAGCAACGAAACTATGAAGGGCTACTGCGATGAGTCGACTGTTAATTATTGGTCCACCGGGTGCCGGCAAAGGCACCCAAGCAGTGAAGATTTCCGAGCGTCTGGAAATCGTCGCGATCTCCACCGGTGATATCTTCCGCGCCAACGTCAAGGGCGGCACCCCACTGGGTGTCGAGGCGAAGAAGTACATCGACGCCGGCAACTTCGTGCCGGACTCGGTCACCAACAACATGGTTGAAGATCGACTGGGCCAGGAAGATGTCGCCAACGGCTTCCTGCTCGATGGCTACCCACGCACCAGCGCGCAGGTTGATGCCCTGGATGCCATGCTTGCCGCTCAGGGCGTCGAGCTCGATGCAGTGCTGCAGCTGACCGCCGATGACGAAGAGCTGGTAGCGCGCCTGCTCAAGCGTGCTGAGATCGAAGGCCGCGCCGATGACACCGAAGAGGTCATCCGCCACCGCCTGGGTCTGTACAACGAAGAGACCCGCATCGTGGTAGATCGCTACGAAGAGCGCGGCATCGTGCGCAAGGTCGATGGCATTGGCGCCATCGACGAGGTCACCGAGCGTGTGCTCTCGGCGTTGAACGTTACCGCCTAAGCATTTCCACTTACACGTAGGGACCGTGCCGCGAACAGCCTCTGAGGGCCGTGGCACGGTCCCTGCGTGGTTCAGCAACACATATCCAAACGCTTACTCGGGTTCTGAGACCCAAAAGAATTAAGGGGCATGACATTGGCTCTAGGTCAGCCACGAATTGAGTACAAAACCAATTCGCAGATTTTGATGATGCGCGAGGCCGGACTGGTGCTCGCCGAAGCACTCGATGAGGCCAGCGCCACCGCCCGTCCGGGGGTCACCACCAAGCAGGTCGATGCGGCCTTCGCGAAGGTGCTCGAACGCCACGGCGCCACCAGCAACTTCCTCGGCTACCACGGTTTCCCGGCGAACATCTGCGCCTCGGTCAACCACGAGGTCGTCCACGGCTTCCCCAGCGAGTACGAGCTGAAGGACGGGGACGTGCTGAAGGTCGATGGCGGCGCGATCATCGATGGCTGGCATTCGGACTCCGCACGCACCCTGCTCATCGGCAAGGTGGACCCGGCGGACCAGCGCTTGAGCGAGATCACCGAGCAGGCCATGTGGGCCGGCATCGCCGCCTTCTCCAAGGCGCGGTACATCGGGCAGATCGGCGAAGCGATCGACGACTTCGTCAGCTCCCAGCCGGGCGCCCCGCTGGGCATCTTGGAGGAGTACTGCGGCCACGGCATCGGCTCGGCCATGCACATGGCCCCGGATGTGCTGAACTACAACACCGGCCACCGCGGATCGCGGATCAAGCCGGGCATGGCGCTGGCCATCGAACCTATGCTGGTGCGCGGCAAGATCGCGACCTCGGTGCTGGAAGATGACTGGACGGTAGTCACCGATGACAAGGCGAACGCCTCGCAGTGGGAGCACACCGTAGCCATCCACATGGGCGGCATCTGGGTACTCACCGCACATGATGGCGGCGAAGCGGGATTGGCGCCATTCGGCGTGACTCCCTCGCCGATCAAGCCTTAAGTTCTGGCTCCGGCACGCCCTGCGTGCCGGAGCTAACAGTTTAAGTGCGTCCTTGGATTTGTCCTAGAGTCTGCCAATGGCGTATTCTTAATTTTTGGTTGTCTATTTGACTGAGCCTAAAACTCTTAGGGTTCGGTGAGGTCGTAAACAGCCAGAACCAATTACTTGTTGATGGAAAATCGTCAACAACAAAAGTTAGCGGGGAAAATGGGCAAGAAGGAAGGCGTCATCCAGGTAGAGGGCTCCGTATCCGAAGCGCTGCCGAACGCGATGTTTCGCGTAGAGCTGCCAAACGGTCACGTGGTGCTCGCCACTATCTCGGGTAAGATGCGTCAGCACTACATTCGTATCCTCCCAGAGGATCGAGTGCAGGTTGAAATGAGCCCATACGACCTCAACCGAGGCCGTATCGTTTACCGCTACAAGTAAATCTGCAGTCCATAGACATTAGCCTGACGGACGTTGAACGAGAGATCGTTCGAACGCCCGTCTGAGGAATGTCCCTGGGACGAACTGCTTATTCACTGCTCCACTCAATAACTGCAACCGCAAAAGGACAAAGCCTTGAAGGTTAACCCTAGCGTGAAGCCGATCTGCGATAAATGCAAGGTGATCCGTCGTAATGGCGTGGTCATGGTGATCTGCGAGAATCCACGCCACAAGCAGCGTCAGGGCTAATTCCGTTCTTCGGAATTTCCCACGCGTAGTCATATAGGCAGTACCGCATCGAAGTATCGATGCACACCCCCGGGTTCGGAGGCCGGGGCCAGGAGATATCCTGGGCGGTACTGCTCCAGACCTCCGTTGGTTGAAAGGTAGCCACTTGGCTCGTTTAGCAGGCGTGGACATTCCACGCGAAAAGCGCGTAATTATCGCGCTGACTTACATCTACGGCGTGGGCAAGACCCGTGCAGAAGAGATCATCGCAGCGACCGGGACCAACCCGGACACGCGCGTTAAGGATCTCAGCGACGCTGACCTCGTTCAGCTGCGTGACTTCGTCGAAGGCACTTACAAGGTAGAAGGTGACCTGCGCCGCGAGGTTCAGGCTGACATCCGCCGCAAGGTCGAGATCGGATCCTACGAAGGTATTCGTCACCGTAAGGGCCTGCCGGTCCACGGTCAGCGCACCAAGACCAACGCTCGTACCCGCAAGGGCCCGAAGCGTACCGTCGCAGGTAAGAAGAAGACTCGCTAAATCTTAGCGGTCTAGTTCAAATACTTTTTTCGTAGGAGAAGAAATGCCCCCAAAGACTCGTGGAGCGGTACGTAAGCCGCGTCGCAAGGACAAAAAGAATATCGCGCAGGGACAGGCGCATATCAAGAGCACCTTCAACAACACCATCGTATCGATTACCGATCCGTCCGGTGCTGTTATCTCGTGGGCTTCGGCCGGCGAGGTAGGCATGAAGGGCTCGCGTAAGTCGACCCCATACGCTGCTCAGATGGCCGCTGAATCTGCCGCTAAGCGCGCGCAGGAGCACGGCATGCGCAAGGTTGACGTTTTCGTCAAGGGCCCGGGCTCGGGACGCGAAACCGCGATCCGTTCGCTGCAGGCTGCTGGCCTTGAGGTTGGATCCATCCAGGATGTTTCCCCAAGTGCCCACAACGGTTGCCGCCCATCAAAGCGTCGCCGCGTCTAATTGATTCGCTAGGCTGAGCCTAAAGAAGTCACCGAGCCATTCTTGACGAATGGGTCGGTGACGTTCTTGGACTCTCATGCCTGCAACAGACGAACGGCCAACAGGCTACCGTCGTTTCCACCCCCGTGAGGCGTCATATAGCGGACGCTCGCTGAAAGGAAATGTAAGTGCTCATTACGCAGCGCCCAACCCTGACCGAAGAAGTAGTTTCCGAGAATCGCTCCCGGTTCATCATTGAACCGTTGGAGCCAGGCTTTGGTTACACCCTAGGCAACTCACTCCGCCGTACCCTGTTGTCCTCGATCCCTGGTGCAGCTGTCACCAGTGTTCGACTCGACGGTGTATTGCACGAGTTCTCTACCGTAGCCGGTGTCAAGGAAGACGTCACCGAACTGGTTCTTAACATCAAGAACCTGTCGGTCTCTTCCGAGCACGACGAGCCGGTCGTCGCCTACCTGCGCAAGCAGGGCCCAGGCGTCGTCACCGCAGCGGATATCACCCCACCAGCGGGTGTAGAGTTCCACAACCCTGAGCTGCACATCGCTACCTTGAACGCCAATGGCAAGTTCGATTTGGAACTGACCATCGAGCGTGGCCGTGGCTATGTGTCAGCTGCTCAGAACAAGAGTGCCGACACCGAGATCGGTCGAATCCCAGTTGATTCGATCTACTCGCCGGTGCTGAAGGTGACCTTCCGCGTGGAAGCTACCCGTGTTGAGCAGCGCACCGACTTCGATCGCTTGATCGTTGACGTTGAAGCAAAGCCGTCGATCACCCCGCGCGATGCTGTTGCATCCGCAGGTACCACGCTGGTTGAGCTGTTCGGTTTGTTCCGCGAACTGAACACCGCAGCCGAAGGTATCGAAATCGGCCCATCGCCAACGGATGCAGCTTTGGCTGCAGACATGGCGCTGCCGATCGAGGATCTGGAACTGACCGTTCGCTCGTACAACTGCTTGAAGCGTGAGGGCATCCACTCCGTGGGTGAACTCGTAACTCGCTCCGAGGCCGACCTGATGGACATCCGTAACTTCGGTGCGAAGTCCATTGACGAAGTCAAGGCCAAGCTTGTTGAACTGGGTCTAGCACTGAAGGATTCCCCTCCAGGGTTCGACCTTGCCGCTCGTAGTGCCATCGAAGATGGCGACGACGTCTACGACGAAGGCCTGTAAAGACCTTAGTCTCGCGACACACTACTTCACCCGACCTGCCGGTCACATACCGGCGGACTCGGTCATTCATCTAGGAGAACTACCATGCCTACCCCTACTAAGGGTCCGCGTCTCGGCGGCAGTGCAGCACATGAGCGATTGATCTTCGCTAACATGTCCGCACAGCTCTTCGAGAACAAGAAGATCACCACCACCCTGACCCGCGCCAAGCGTCTGCGTCCCCACGCAGAGCGCCTGATCACCTTCGCAAAGCGTGGAGATCTGGCCTCGCGTCGTCGCGTCCAGTCGGTTATCGCTTCGCGCTCGCGCACCAACAAGTCGATCGTTCACGAGCTGTTCGCGAACATCGCACCTGCTATGGCCGATCGCCAGGGTGGCTACACCCGCATCACCAAGATTGGTAACCGCAAGGGCGACAACGCCCCTATGGCTGTTATCGAACTGGTAATGGAACCGGTTTCGCCAAAGCAGGCAGTCGTCAAGGAAGCCACCCAGGCTACCGAGAAGGCAACCGAAGCTACCACCGAAGAAGCCTAAGCTTAAGCTTGTGAATCTTCACCGGTAAAACGGTCAAGTTATCCCCGGACAATCCGCAAGGAATGTCCGGGGATAACTATTTAACGCAACGAAGCCCGGCAAATCATTCGGTCCGGACGTGGTGCCTGTCCGCGGCGTTCATTCAGACGATAGGCCACCCCAGTTGTACCGAGGCTTTGCGCGCCATGGTCAACACATCAATGTGGGTCAGGTTCCGGGAAAAAGCGGGTGCCATCGGGAAAGCGGTACGCGCGCGCGAAAAGAGAACCACCATGGGCATACCAACCATCGTTGAATTCACGTAGATGCCGTCAATGTCAGCGCCAAGCTGCAGGTTGATCTCCTTAGCCCACGCTCGGCAAACATTCTTGGGCTGTCCATTCAAGGAAGCCGAGGACCGATGTCTCAGTAGCCACGTAGATGTAGTCAAATCAAGGAGATGAAGTGGGCGTATCGGCGACCACGCGGAGAGTGTTCGGCTCTTGTCGAAGGAAATCGCGCGAGCTGTCTGAAAGACCTCGGCAAAAGCGGTGACGTAACTAGGAGTTGTGTAGGAGACTCCAAGCCCGGGATGAACATTTACCGGGAGAGGATGAGGCTCCCATCTGAAAGCCTTGATTGGACCGTACTCGCGCAGGTTGTTCCATGGTGCGCCGAAGGCTCCGGAACTTGTGTGTATTCTCCACAGAGGTCCTTGCCAAATCCTCAAATCATGGGGGAGCCGGGTGGGCGGCACAGGTGGCTTGCGAGGATTCTTCGGTGCCTTGGCAGTCACTCGAATTCCAAATGAGAAACCAATTCCAGTACGGCTTCAAGTGCACCACCGGTAATAAGCCAATCCGCAGGGGAGCGCCCTCCGAGATAGTCCTCATTGGATTGGGTCATTACGGTTTCGATCGCCAGCGGGTGATAGAAACGCGGGAAAGCGGGAATCAGTTCCCGCAGTCCGGGGACCACGCCCTCGCTGGTGAACTGCCATTTCGGGAACAGGGATTGTTTCCCTTCACTTCGAGCTAGCGCGAAATAGTCACCCTTTGCTTTCGCGCGGCGCACATTCGCCTCGTCCCGACCAACGATCCGCGCAACTTCAGCGGTGGTGTAGGCGGATTTCTCCACCAGATCCAGTGATTTTGCTTGGGCGTCTAGGACGATCAAATCGGACTTCAGCCGTCCTTCAGGGCTTAAATCGGCCTCTGACAGGTCTGTGTTCTCCAGCAGGAAATTACGTTCGCCCTCGGTCAACGGTTCGCTGATGCTATCTGACACATCCGAAACTACGCGCAAGAAATCTCGGGGTGCCATGCTGCCACCGTGTTTGTCCAAGAAGATCTGTACCGTCGACTCCAGATCCTTCCGGATGTAGTTCATCGCGCCGCTCATAGTCATGATGATACGCCGTATCCAACCGTGGATAAATAGGTAAACCCTGCCATGTGGACGACGGAACGCGAGCATCGTGGACTGATGACGGCTGCGGCGATTAAGTCGTGAATTACGACCACAAGCGTGCGGCAGCAATGTTCCGCAGTGAACGGAATCGATATGCGGGGGCGTCTTGGCATGCCCTGCCTGCCGAACAGGTTCATTCGCTCCCTGCGGCACTTGGCTGGAGGACTGCAGAGCGCGCGGATCGCAGTGCTGCGGGCAGGTCAAAATGCGGTAGAAAGAGCATGTCCAGCTGCGGTTGGGGCTTCGGTTCGCGATTCACTCTTGTTCCAAGGGATAATTGAAAGCATGAATTCGCAGTCAGAGATCATTGATCCATTCGGTACCACCGCTCTGGGTACTAGTTCGTCCCCGGCGCTGATCCGCATGCGCATGGTGCTTGGCTACGACGGCGCAGCCTACAACGGCTGGGCGCGGCAGCCCAATGTCGTCGGTGTGCAGCAGCTGGTCGAAGAGGCACTGGAAACCCTGATCCGCCGCCTGGTCCGGGTGGTCGTCGCCGGACGCACCGATGCCGGGGTGCACGCGCGCCGGCAGGTAGTCCACTTCGATCTGACCGAGGAAGAATACCTGGCGCTGCCGCGCAATTCGGATCTGTTACCGGGCCCGGCGCTTCTGCGCCGCATCAATGGCCTCTTGGGCCGCCAAGATAAGGCCGTGTGGGTCCATGAAGTGGCCAAGGCCGCCGAGGGTTTCGACGCACGTTTCTCCGCCTTGGCCCGTCGCTACTCCTACCGGATTGCCGACGGCATCCACCGCTGGGATCCACTGAGCCGGCAGCTGACCATGTGGTACCGCGAAGACATCAACATCGACCTGTTGAACGCCGAGGCCCGGTCGGTCCTCGGACGCCACGACTTCCTCTCCTACTGCAAGCCGCGCCCGCGGGCCACCACCATCCGCACGCTGCAGGAGTTCGAATTCAGCCGTGCCGAGGATGGGAACATCATGGTGCATTTGAAGGCCGACGCGTTTTGCCACAATATGGTGCGTTCGCTGATCGGGGCGGCGCTGCGTGTGGCCAGCGGCAGGGAAGAGCCTGGTTTTCTGGCCGAACGCCTGGCGCTGATGGTGCGCGATTCGAAGTCGATTCTGGCTCATCCGCACGCGTTGGTGCTCGAAGAGGTCTACTATCCTGATGACCACGAGCTCGCCGAGCGAGCGGCACTCACCAGGGCAAGACGCGACGTTTCGCAGAAGGATTCATTAAAAGACCTCGATTAATGACCCTTCGGGTGTCATTGCTCACCTAGAGGCACCTTTGTTTTGGTCGTCTGAGTGTTAATCGGCTAAACTTTTATGAGTTGTGTATGTCCACGTTCGACACTACACGCCCAAGCGTGACGGCTTAGTTGCATAGTCGCTGGTCTGCTGGGTGTGCGAACAATATATGGACGGCCGGTCATCATCAGTCCTCACCTGACGTACTGGTCTAAGCACAAGAACAACACGACAGTGCTCGTCACTGGAGGATCTCACGCCTCGATACCTGCGACTGTTTGACCAGAAACGAATCAACGTAAGGCAATTACTGTGCGTACGTACACCCCTAAGCCGGCTGACCAGACTCGTCAGTGGTTTGTCATTGACGCCACCGACGTAGTACTCGGCCGTCTCGCCGTCCAGGCCGCAACCCTGCTGCGCGGCAAGCATAAGCCAACCTTCGCAGCTCACATGGACATGGGCGACCATGTCATCATCATCAACGCCGAGAAGGTCGCCCTGACCGGTAAGAAGCTGAAGGACAAGCGCGCCTACCGTCACTCGGGCTTCCCGGGCGGTCTGAAGAGCGTTAACTACGCCGAGCTCCTTGAGAAGAACCCAGTTCTGGCCGTCGAGAAGGCCATCAAGGGCATGCTGCCAAAGAACAAGCTTTCCGACGCTCAGCTGTCCAAGCTGAAGGTATACCGCGACGCCGAGCACCCACACGCTGCTCAGGCTCCAAAGGTACTGGAAATCAGCCAGGTCGCTCAGTAGTACTGGCCCCGAGAACAAAGACTTAATAGGAGATTATCGTGGCTGAGAACGCTGAAGAGACCACCGAATTCGAAGGCGAAACCCCTTCGACTTACACCACCGAGACCGCTGCATCGACCGTCGTAGCCGACACCGAGCGCGCTCCACTAACCGTTCCAGGTGGCGCAGTAGGCCGCCGCAAGCAGGCTATTGCCCGCGTTCGCCTGATCCCAGGCTCGGGCAACTGGGTCGTCAACGGCCGCACCCTGGAAAACTTCTTCCCTAACAAGCTGCACCAGCAGGATGTTAACGAGCCATTCAAGGTTCTGGGTCTAGAAGGCGCATACGATGTTATCGCCCGTATCCACGGTGGCGGCATCTCCGGCCAGGCCGGCGCATTGCGTCTTGGCATTGCCCGCTCGCTGAACGAGATCGATCGCGATGCAAACCGCGCGGCGCTGAAGAAGGCCGGCTACTTGACTCGTGACGCACGCGTCATCGAGCGCAAGAAGGCTGGTCTCAAGAAGGCCCGCAAGGCTTCGCAGTTCTCGAAGCGCTAAACCTTACCCACAGGTTTCCCAAAGGCCCGCATCTTCGGATGCGGGCCTTTGGCCGTTTAAAGCCCCTTTGTGACCTCTTGGCCATTAAAGTTTTCTCACATAGCGTTCCAAAGCTCACATGTGCACGGGTAAATCGATGCGCAGGGCTTATGATTGACGATGATGGCAAGGTTATTTGGGACCGATGGGGTCCGAGGAAAAGCAAACGAGTTGTTAACCCCCGAGCTGGCGCTGGATCTAGCGCAAGCAGCTTCGGTGGTTCTTGGTTTAAGTCAGTCGGAAGACGGACGCAAGCCGGTTGCCGTGGTGGCGAAGGATCCGCGTATCAGCGGCGACTTCCTCTCCGCCGCGATCGAGGCTGGTCTGGCCGCTTCCGGTGTTGACGTTAAGGATGCGGGCACGTTGCCGACTCCGGCCGCCGCATTCCTGGTCGGTGATCTCAACGCCGACTTCGGCGTGATGATCTCCGCCTCGCATAATGCCGCGCCGGATAACGGCATCAAGTTCCTGGCCCGGGGAGGCAAGAAGCTGGACGACGCGTTGGAAGACGCGATCGAAGCCTGCCTGGACATGCCGAACCCGCGCCCTACCGGCGGCGCCGTAGGACGGATCTCGCGTTTCTCCGACGCCGAGGACCGCTACATCATGCACCTGCTGGCGGCTATGCCAAACCGCCTCGAAGGCGTCAAGGTGGTCTTGGACTGCGCCCACGGCGCGGCTTCGGGCTGCTCGCCAGAGGTATTCAAGAATGCCGGCGCAGAGGTCATTGTCATCGGCGCCGAGCCAGATGGCATCAACATCAATGACGGCTACGGCTCCACCCACCTGGAAAAGCTCCAGGCCGCCGTGCTCGAGCACGGTGCGGACCTGGGCATCGCACACGACGGCGACGCGGACCGCTGCCTCGCGGTGGACCACGAGGGCACCGTCGTTGACGGGGATCAGATCATGGCCGTGATGGCCATCGACCTGAAGGCCCGCGGCGAACTGGTGGATGACACCCTGGTGGCCACCGTGATGAGCAATCTCGGTTTGAAGATCGCCATGGAAGAAGCCGGCATCACGCTCAAGCAGACCGGTGTCGGAGACCGCTACGTGCTCGAAGGCATGCGCGAAGGCAACTACTCGCTGGGCGGCGAGCAGTCCGGCCATGTCATCTTCAGCAAGTACGCCACCACCGGTGACGGCGTGCTGACCGGCCTGCTGCTGGCAGCCCGTGTGAAGGCCACCGGCAAGACCCTCAAGGAGCTTGCCTCCGTGCTCACCGTGCTGCCGCAGGTGCTGATCAATGTGCGCGGCGTGGACAAGGCAGGGGTTGCCGAGTGCGAACCGCTGCTCAATGAGATCGCCGGGACCGAGGCCCGCCTGGGTTCCACCGGACGGGTGCTCTTGCGCCCCTCGGGCACCGAGCCAGTGGTGCGCGTGATGGTCGAGGCCGCCACTCAGGACCAGGCCCAGCTCGAAGCGGAGCTGCTGGCCGGCGCCGTGGCAACGCACCTGGCGCTTTAAGGCAACCACCCAGTAAACATCAAGAAAACTCACACCCCCGTACCGCGTTCCCGCAGGGATCATGGTGCGGGGGTGTGGCATGCTAACTAGTAGTTATTGGGTTAGATATCTGGGGAGTAGTACTTCGTGACTTTGCGTATCAGCGTCATCGGCACCGGCTATCTTGGTGCAACCCATGCAGCGTGCATGGCAGAACTGGGCTATGAGGTCATCGGCCTGGATGTTAATCCGGAGAAGCTCCAGGCACTGGCGGCCGGGATCCTACCCTTCCACGAGCCGGGCCTGCCCGAGCTGCTGCGCAAGCATGTCTCCAGAGGGCGCCTGCGGTTCACCGACTCCTACGCGCAGGTGGCCGAACTGGCCGACATCCACTTCGTCACCGTCGGCACCCCGCAGCGCGCGGACTCCCAGTCCGCGGATATGAGCTACGTCGATGCGGCGGTTGACTCCCTGGTGGAACACATCAGCGGCGAGGCGCTGATCGTGGGCAAATCCACGGTGCCCGTGGGCACCGCGCGCCGGCTGGCCGAACGCATCGAAGCCACCGCGAGCCCGGAAAGCAAGATCACCCTGGCCTGGAACCCGGAGTTCCTGCGCGAGGGCTTCGCCGTGAAGGACACACTGACACCGGACCGCCTGGTCTACGGCCTGGCGGATGAGAGTGCGCTGGGCAAGCTGCGCGAGGTCTACGCACCGATCCTCGCCGCCGGCACCCCCGAGGTCGTCACCGACCTGGAAACCTCAGAGCTGGTCAAGGTGGCCGCCAACGCGTTCCTGGCCACCAAGATCTCCTTCATCAACGCCTTCGCCGAGGTCACCGAGAACGTCGGCGGGGACATTAAGACGCTGGCCGACGCGATCGGCCACGATGCGCGCATTGGACGCAAATTCCTCAACGCCGGCGTCGGATTCGGCGGCGGCTGCCTGCCCAAGGACATCCGCGCCCTCCAGGCCCGGGTCAGCGAGCTGGGCCTGAGCCAGACCATGGGCTTCCTCGCCGAGGTGGACCAGATCAACCTGCGCCGCCGCGACCGCGTGGTTTCGCTGGCCTCCTCGATCCTGGGGGAGCAGCTGGCGGGCAAGCGGATCTGCGTGCTCGGGGTGACCTTCAAGCCCGACAGCGACGACGTGCGCGACTCGCCGGCGCTGGATATCGCGGTGCGGCTGTACAACTCCGGGGCCGAGGTTTCGGTCTATGACCCGGAGGGCAATAAGAACGCGGCCGGACGTTTCCCGCGGCTGAACTATGTGGATTCCTGGCGCGAGGCGGCGAAGGCCGCGGACCTGGTACTGCTGCTGACCGAATGGAACGAATTCCGGGCGCTGGACCCCCAAGAGCTCGGCGAGGTTGTCGGCACCCGGGCGCTGATCGATGGGCGCAATGTGCTGGACCGCCCGAAGTGGCGCGAGCAGGGCTGGGTTATCACCGGGCCCGGCGAGAAGTTCGAGCTCGACTAAAAGTAATCCCTGAAAAGAAAATGTGGTCTCTGCGTATCGCGCAGAGACCACATTTTTCTGATTTAAGAGGCTTTGCCTAGAAACCGAATTCCTTCATAACCGCCGGCAGGTTTTCGATCAAGCGCGAGGCGCTCACAGTACCCTCTGCGGCGCTCACCCGGCCCAGATGGCCATGGATGACAGCCGCGCAGGCGGTGAGCTCCATCAGGCGGCCATTGCTGACGGTTTCCAGGCCCTGGATGCCCGTCAGCGAGCTGTCGGAGAGCAGGTAGCCGAGAATGCCCGTGAGCACGTCTCCAGAGCCTGCGGTCGCCAGCTGGGCCGCCGCATGGCAGACCACGAGGTTGGCACCGTCCGGGGCGACCACATAGCTGGTCGGCCCCTTCAGCAGCACCACCGCGTTGTAGGCAAGGGCCACCCAACGGGTCCAGCGGATCGGGTCCTGGGCGACTTCCTCGGTGGTGACGCTCACCCCGGCGCGGCGCAGCAGCATGCGAAGCTCCTTGGCATGCGGGGTCAGCACACGTGGCTGCTCGCTGGGCCCGGCGGGAACCACATCCAGCCCGCTGGCGTCGATGACCGCCGGCTGGCGGCTTTCGAAGACGTTGGCGATAACCCCAGTGGGGGGAGTGCGGCTGTCGATTCCCGGGCCAATGGCCCAGGCCGAAATCTTCGCCCCGCGCCCGTGGAGGTGGCGCCGAGCCAAAGACAATGCCTCAGAGATCTGCTGGTCATCCAGCGGAACGGTTTCCGGCGCGGCGATGGACAGCAGTGGCTGCACCTCTCCGGGTACATGGGTGCGCAGCAGGCCTGCACCGCAGGCAACCGCGGCCCGTGCGGTCAGCAGCGCGGCACCGGGGTAGAGCGCGGAGCCGGCAATGAGGCCGAGGACGCCACGTTCGTACTTATGGCGCCCGGCGTCCCGCCAGCTGCGGTGCTCATCGAGCAGCGCACGGGCCGAGAGCTCGTCGACCAAATCGGTTTCCGGGCTGAGCGCGGAAAAATCAAAGTCCAGGCCGGCCACCTGAATCTCACCGGTCACCAAGGGTGCGTCGCGGGAGATCAGTCCGGTTTTCAGCGCCCCGAAGGTGATGGTGCGCTCGGCAAGCAGCACCTGGTCATCGGCAACGCCGGTTTCGCAGTCCAGCCCGGAGGGAACATCGCAGGCCAGGACGCGTGCGCCGGTGGGCAGCTGGGGCAGCTGTGCCCCGGGGCGGTAGCCAATTCCATAGATCGCATCGATGACCAAGGCCGCCGCAGCCAGCTCGGACTGGCCTGCTGCCACCGGCTTCACGGTGCCGGAAGCAGCGGTATAGGCCTTCAAGGCTTCGGTGTGGCAGGTGTCGGTGCATTGCAGGGCGAGGGTCTGGTAGCCGCGCTGTGCCAGTTCGGCCAAGGCGTAGAGCCCATCACCGCCGTTGTTGCCCGGGCCGATCAGAGCGACCACCAGGGTGTCGGTGGCCGTTGGCGCTTGGGACAGCATGCTCTCGGCCGCGGCGGCGAGTTCACCGGCGGCGGCGCGCATCAGCGCTTCACTTCCACGTGTGGAGATCTCTTGGGCCTCGACCGCACGGACTTGCGCAACACTGTAGACAGGGATCATAAGACAAACTTTACTCACCCAAGCGGTGATACGCCCGTTTTAACTGCTAACGTGTCGTTTTATCGCTCGGCGACAACCATGGCCACGGCCATATCGCCGTCATGCGACATGGTCAGATGCCAGGAAGTAATGCCGCGCAGTTCACTGGCTGCGGCAACCGTGCCGCGAATGAGCACTTGCGGATCTCCGGCCTCGTCCTTGGCGATGGTGCAATCCTGCCAATTCATACCTACCGGGGCGCCCAGAGCCTTGGCGATGGCCTCCTTGGCGGCGAATCTCACGGCCAGGGAGCGAAGCGGCAAATCTCGTTCCACCGCGGTGAAGAGTCGTTCACGCAGGCGTGGGGTGCGTTCGAGCTGTCGGCCAAAGCGTGGCACGTCGACAATGTCGACACCGATTCCTGCAATCATGATCTCCAGTCTATCCAGAGCCCTTGAAGACAAAAAATTGCGGGCACCCCCGAAGGGATGCCCGCAAGATTCTATGGTGCAGAGTGGATTACTCCACGGTCACCGACTTGGCCAGGTTTCGCGGCTGGTCCACGTCGAAGCCCTTGGCCGAGGCAAGTTCGCAAGCGAAGAGCTGCAGCGGCACGGTGGCCAGCAGCGGCATCAGCAGCGTTGGAGTCTCCGGGACGTAGAAGACCCACTCGGAGTAGTCCTTCACATCGTGATCGCCGTCTTCGGCGATGACCAGGGTCTTGGCGCCACGGGCGCGGACCTCCTGGATGTTCGAGACAACCTTCGAGTGCAGCGAATCGCGGCCGCGAGGGGAAGGAACCACCACGAAGACCGGCTGGCCGTCGTCGATCAGGGCGATCGGACCGTGCTTCAGCTCGCCGGCGGCGAAGCCCTCGGCGTGGATGTAGGCGATCTCCTTGAGCTTCAGCGCGCCTTCCATGGCCACCGGGTAACCGACGTGGCGGCCCAGGAACAGCACCGAGGAAGCGTCTTCCATCGAGCGGGCAAGTTCCTTGATCTCGTCGGCGCGATCCAGGATGTCCTGGATCTTCGCCGGGATCTTGCCCAGGTCGGCCAAGATGTCCTTGATCTGGCCCTGGAAGAGGTTGCCGCGCAGCTGAGCCAGGTACAGGCCCAGCAGGTAAGTGGCGGTGATCTGCGCCAGGAATGCCTTGGTGGAAGCCACCGCGATCTCCGGACCGGCGTGGGTGTAGAGCACCGCGTCGGATTCGCGCGGGATGGTCGACCCGTTGGTGTTGCAGATCGACATGGTCTTTGCACCCTGCTCCTTGGCATAGCGCACGGCCATCAGGGTGTCCATGGTTTCCCCGGACTGCGAGATCGAAACGATCAGGGTCTTCTCGTCAACGATCGGCTCGCGGTAGCGGAACTCGTGTGAGAGCTCCACCTCGACCGGAATGCGGCACCAGGATTCGATGGCGTATTTGGCTACGGAACCGGCGTAAGCGCTGGTACCGCAGGCGAGCACAACGATCTTGGAGATCTTGGAAAGTTCTTCCGGATCGATGCGCAGCTCATCGAGGGTCAGGCGGCCATCGGCGTCCGAGCGGCCCAAGAGGGTGTCGGCCACGGCGGCTGGCTGGTCGAAGATTTCCTTCTCCATGAAGGAAGGGAAGCCGCCCTTTTCGGCGCTGGCTGCATCCCAGTCAACGTGGAATTCCTTGCCTTCGGCAGGGTTGCCGTCGAAGTCGGTGATGCTGTGGGTATTCGGGGTGATGGTCACGATCTGGTCCTGGCCCAGTTCCACCGCACGACGGGTGAAATCGATGAAGCCAGAGACATCGGAACCGAGGAAGTTTTCGCCATCGCCCAGGCCCAGCACGAGCGGGGAGTTGCGGCGGGCTGCCACGACGACGCCCGGGTGGTCTTGGTGAACTGCCAGCAGGGTGAAGGCACCTTCGAGGTGCTTCACGGCCAGCTGCATGGCCAGGGTGAGATCCCCATTGGCTTCGGTGCTGTAGAGCTTGCCCAGCAGGGCCGCTGCAACCTCGGTATCGGTGTCCGAGAGGAGCTCGACCCCTTCGGCTACCAGCTTTGCCTTGATGCCCGCGAAGTTCTCAATGATTCCGTTGTGGATCATTGCAAGCTTGCCGCCATCGGCCAGGTGAGGGTGGGCGTTGCCGTCGCTTGGCCCGCCGTGGGTGGCCCACCGAGTGTGGCCGATACCGGTGTGAGACCCAGGCAACGGTTCCTCGGCGATAACATTTTCCAGGTTGACAAGTTTGCCAGCCTTCTTGCGTGAGTGAATGGCACCATCGGCGACCACGGCAACACCGGCCGAGTCATAACCGCGGTACTCCAACCGACGTAAACCTTCAATTAGAACGTCAAGTGCACCGTGATCGGTGACTGAGCTTGACGCTCCCGCATATCCAACAATTCCGCACATAGGAAAAAGCGTACCGGTTGATTCCCCAATGATGGGAGATATCGTGGCGCATCACTCAAAAAGTCGCGTGTCATAGGTCACCGGAGAACGCGACTTATGGGTCATGTGCAAAGAAAGCGATGGCAAAGTTTGGGTTGTTGGGGTAATCCTTGGCAGAATTTGTCTCCGTGGAACCACAAGGAACGTTAGAGACACCGATTACCCCCTTCGTCGAGCTAGAGCGCGAGACCTGGGCCCGTCTCTCTAACAAGATGGAACAACCCCTCAACGAAGAGGATATTGAACGGCTGCGCGGTTTAGGCGACGCGTTGGACCTCGATGAGATTCGCGACGTATACCTGCCATTGAGCCGTTTGCTGTACCTCTATGTCCAAGGCGCCGGGGCAACGCACCGGGCAACAACGACATTCCTCGGCGAGCAAACGAGCCGCACACCCTTTGTCATCGGCGTCGCCGGTTCGGTGGCGGTAGGCAAGTCCACCACCGCCCGCGTGCTTCGCGACATGCTGCGCCGCTGGCCGGAAACTCCGGACGTGCAGCTGATTACCACCGACGGGTTCCTTTACCCCAATGCAGAGCTTGAGCGCCGCGGCATCATGGACCGCAAGGGATTCCCGGAGTCCTATGACCGCCGCGCGCTGCTGCGCTTTGTCTCGGCGGTGAAGTCCGGTGTTCCGGCAGTCGGCGCCCCGGTGTACTCGCACCTGACCTACGACATCATTCCCGAAGAGCGCAATGTGATTCGCTCGCCGCAGGTGCTGATCGTCGAAGGGCTCAACGTCTTGCAGCCGGCGCGGACCCGGTCGGATGGAACCGTGGGCCTGGCGCTCAGCGACTTCTTCGACTTCTCCGTCTACGTTGACGCGCGGACCAAGGACATTGAAGAGTGGTACATCCGGCGTTTCATGAACCTGCGCTCGGGCGCCTTCGCCGACCCGGCGAGCTACTTCCACCGTTATGCCCAGTTGACCGACGACGAGGCGCGCGAGACGGCGCACGGCATCTGGAAGCGCATCAACGAACCGAATTTGAAAGAAAATGTGCTGCCTACCCGTGGCCGTGCGCAGTTGGTGCTGCGCAAGAGCGCGGATCATTCGGTGCACCGGATGCTGCTTCGCAAAATCTAGACATTCTTCCTAACGGGAACCGAATTTCTTACAAAATTTAAGTTTTCGCGCAAAATGTCCGCTCTCGCTGTGTTTTTGCTGTGTATGCTCAAATCATGCTTAAGGGATTCCGCGATTTTATAATGAAGGGCAACGTCATCGATTTGGCGGTTGCTGTTGTAATCGGTGCCGCATTCGGTGCCGTGATTACCGCTCTGGTAGAGAACATTCTCATGCCATTGATCGCTGCATTGGTTGGTTCGCCAAACTTTGACAGCTTCCTGCTCATTACCCTCAACGGAAATGACATCAAGATCGGTGTCTTCATCACCGCTTTGGTCAACTTCCTGCTGATCGCCGCGGCCGTTTACTTCGTCTTGGTTATGCCAATGCAGAAGGCGACCGAGGCAAGGAACCGCCGCCACGGCATCACCGAAGAAGAGGACGAAGTCGACCCGCAGGTTGCTCTGCTGGAGCAGATCCGCGACGAACTGAAAACTCTCCGCTAACCGCCCCCACAAACGCGCAAGGGCCGCTAGTCTCAAACATGTTTTGAGCGCAGCGGCCCTTTACCTTTAACCTGTGGACCGCCGTTGGCTCGGCCTGCGGGGTGCGACGCGGCATCGGTTGCGGAAAAGTGGGAAGATAGTTTGGTGAACTCTGAATCTCTTGAGGAAATCAACGCGCCGGAAGCAGGCGACACCGCTCCTTACATTGGTTGGGAACGCCGTGCAGTAATCGACCTGTCCGCGATCCGCAGCAACGTCAAGCAAGTCGCCGATCTGGTGGCCCCGGCCAAAGTCATGGCCGTGGTCAAGGCCGACGGCTACGGGCACGGAGCATTGCCGGTTGCTACCGCGGCACTGGAGGCCGGCGCACGCTGGATTGGCTGCGCCCATGTGGCCGAGGCCCTCGCCCTGCGCGAGGCGGGCATCGAGGCGCCCATGCTGGCCTGGCTGCACACCAATGACACCCCGTTCGAAAAGGCCATCTCCGCGGGAATCGACCTCGGAGTCTCCGGCTGGGATCTGGAGCTGATCGCCGCCGCCGCGCAGGCGGTGCAGACCCCGGCGCGCATTCACCTGAAGGTGGATACCGGGCTGGGACGCAACGGGTCCACCATGGCAGATCTGCCTTCCTTGCTGGAACGTTCAGCGAAGTTCCAGTCCGAGGGCCTGCTGCGCGTTGTGGGAGTGTTCTCGCACCTTGCGGTGGCCGATGAACCCGAACGCCCCGAAACGGATCTGCAGCTTGAGGTCTTCGATCAGGCCATCGAAATGGTGGAGGCCGCCGGCTTCAACCTGGAGATGCGCCACGTCGCCAACACCCCGGCGATCCTCTCCCGCCCGGACTCGCACCACGAAATGGTGCGCTTGGGTCTGGGCCTCTACGGGCTGAGCCCGTTCGAAGGCGAAACACCGGCCACCTATGGTTTGCGTCCGGCAATGAAGCTGGTCACCAAGGTCGCCAACGTGAAGAAGGTCAACACCGGGCAGGGCGTCTCCTACGGACTGCGCTACCTCACCGCGAAAGAAACCTATCTGGCGCTGATCCCGATGGGATACGCCGATGGACTTCCACGCGTGGCTACCGGTGCTCCGGTCACCATCCACGGCAAAACTTACCCGGTGCGCGGCACGATCGCCATGGACCAGTGCGTTATCGATCTGGGGCTGGATATTGACCCTGAACAATTCCTCGGGGCCGAAGCGATTATCTTCGGCGAAGGGGGAGAATCCGCGACCACCTGGGCGCACGCGGCCAATACCATCAACTACGAGATGGTCACCCGCATCTCGCCGCGCGTACCGCGTTACTACGTTGAGGGAACCTGGGGCCAAGCCGGTGACTAGAAAAGTTTTGGAATTCAGCTGCCAACTCGAAGACCTGACCGCTACCGAAGCGCTCGGCGAAGCACTGGGCAGTCACTTGTCCGCAGGGGACTTGGTGATCCTCACCGGTTCCCTTGGCGCCGGCAAGACCACCCTGACCCAATCGCTCGGGCTAGGACTGAACGTCCGCGAGGGAATCATCTCGCCCACCTTCGTCCTCGCCCGCCAGCACCCGTCGCTTGCCGATGGGCCGGGGCTGATTCATGTGGATGCCTACCGGCTCAACGGGGATAGCGACGTGGACACCCTGGATCTGGAGTCCACCCTGGCCGACTCGGTCACCGTGGTGGAGTGGGGTCTTGGCAAGGTTGAGCACCTGAGCGATTCACGGCTGGAAATCCAGCTGGACCGCGAGGTCTGGGCCGTTCCGGCGAGCAACCCGTGGGAAGAATCAGACGAAGAGCTAGATGAACCGCGCCTTTTCACGCTCAAGGCCATAGGCCCGCGCTGGGCCGAAGAGAATTTCACCGAACTGAAAAACGCGTTGCTGCAGGCCATCGGACTGCAGCACTCGGGAGAAACACATGCCTAACTATCTGTCCATTGACACCTCGGCGCACGCCTCGGTGGCGCTGGTCGATTACACCACTGGTTCAGTAATCGCTCAGAGAACCTCGCCGAAAGGCAACGACCAGACCGAAACTCTGGCCAGCTATGTCCGGGACATGCTGGAGGAGAACAATGAAGAGGGCAAGAACTTGGCTGGCATCTTCGTTGGCGTGGGTCCTGGCCCTTTTACCGGACTGCGCGTCGGCCTGGTGGCTGCACGCACGTTCGGCTTTGTCTGGAACGTTCCGGTCCATGGAATCATGTCGCTGCATGCGCTCGCCGAACGCGTGCTTCGTTCCGGTGAGAACCCGAAAGAATTCGTGGTGGCCTCGGATGCACGTCGTAAGGAACTGTACTGGGCGCGCTATGACGCAGAGGGTAAACTGCTGGACGGTCCGCATGTATCCGCTGCTACTGAGTTGCCTGTGCTACCGGTTTATGGCGTGGGTGCTGGCTTGTATAAGGAACAGCTGGAGTCCGTTGGTAGCCAGCCACGGGAACGTTCCTTTGACTGGGTAATCGATGCACGGCATCTGGCCCATCGCGGCATGGATGACCTGGCATCTGGACTCGATCTGTCGGATACCGCACCGCAGTACCTGCGCGAATCAGATGCCCAGGTACCGGCGTTCATGAAGAAGGCCAAGGCATGAGCATTACCCTTCGCGAGATGACATCCGAAGACATTCCCGCAGTCCACACGCTGGAAACCCAGCTGTTCCCCGAGGACGCTTGGCCACTGGCCGGATTCGAAGCCGAGCTGGCTCAGCTGGAGACCCGAAAATACTGGGTCTATGAGGACGCCGGTAAGATCATCGGCTACGCCGGCTTATGCACCGTGCTGCCCATTGCCGACGTGCAAACCATCGCGATCATCCCCGAGTACCAAGGCCAGGGTTTGGGCCGTGCGCTGCTGACGGAACTGATCACCACTGCACGGGCCAACCGTGCCTTGGATCTGATGCTCGAGGTGCGCTTTGATAACCCCTCAGCCATTGGACTCTATGAGTCCATGGGATTTGAGACCATTCATCGTCGCCCGCGCTACTACAAGGGCGGCATCGATGCGCTGATTATGCGCCTTCCACTGCACGCGCTCGACACTCCGGAGGCCAGCGAATGAGCACCCCACAGCACCCACTGGTACTGGGCATCGAATCCTCTTGCGATGAAACAGGAATCGGGATCGTGCGCGGCACCCAGCTGCTGGCCAACACCGTGTCCAGCTCCATGGATGAACACGTGCGCTTCGGGGGAGTGATCCCGGAGATCGCAGCACGAGCCCACCTCGAAGCGTTTGTGCCCACCTTGGAGCAGGCGCTCGCCGAAGCTGACGTAACTCTTGAAGAAATCGACGCGATTGCCGTCACCAGCGGTCCTGGGCTAGCCGGTGCGTTGATGGTGGGCGTGGCCGCGGCGAAGGCGCTGGCGCTAGCCACAGGCAAGCCGCTGTACGGCATCAACCACCTGGTGGCGCATGTGGGCGTCGGCGTGCTGGAAGGCACGGTTCTTCCACCGACCTTCGGGGCGCTGCTGGTCTCCGGCGGTCATACCGAGATCTTGAAGGTCACCTCGTTGACCAACGATGTGCAGCTGCTCGGTGCGACCATCGATGACGCGGCGGGCGAAGCCTACGACAAGACCGCCCGCTTGCTGGGTCTGGGCTATCCGGGTGGACCGGCCATCGACAAGGCCGCCAAAGACGGAGACAAAAAGGCTTTCCGTTTCCCGCGAGGGCTGTCGCTGCCAAAGTTCGTGGGCTCCGCCGAAGAACCGGGCAAGCACCGCAACAACTTCTCTTTCTCGGGTCTGAAGACCGCGGTGGCTCGCTGCGTGGAACACTTCGAAGCGGCTGGGGAACCGATCCCGGTAGCGGATATTTCCGCATCTTTCCAGGAAGCGGTAGTGGACGTGATTACCTCCAAGGCGGTTCGCGCTATGCAGGAGAATGGGCTGACGACTTTGCTGTTGGGTGGGGGCGTCGCGGCGAATACTCGTTTGCGCGAGCTACTGGCGGCGCGTTGCGCTTCGGCCGGCATTACGTTGGTGGTTCCGCCGTTCTCGCTGTGCACGGATAACGGGGGCATGGTCGCAGCCCTCGGCGCCCAGCTGGTGACCGCGGGCACGCAACCATCTGGATTGGGCTTCGCTACCGACTCATCACAACCGGTAACCAATATTGTTTTGGCGAGCTGAGAATTTACACAGCTTACAATTACTGATCGAAGTTGGAGATCTTGAAGTTTTAAGCCATCTGATGGAACTCGAGTAGCCAGGGGCGCAACGAATATCGATTCCTCGCTTAAGACACGTTCATATCTCATCAAATACGGTAATCCTTCTATTTCTAGCAGACTGGATAGAATCGAAATGGCAAGCGGACCGTAGCTTGCATGCTGTGTGTTAAGGGGTAGAAGTGCGCGTAATTAGCAATAGAACAGAACGTCTCGGCGATGACCTCAAAACCGAACTCCGAAAAGGGGCGAAGGTTCGTATCGCCGCGTCGACGTTTTCCATCTTTGCATTCGAAGCGCTTCGGGAAGAACTTGAACAAGTAGAAGAACTGGAGTTTGTTTTTACGTCTCCGTCTTTCAGACCGGCCGATGCGGGTGACAAGATTCGGAAGGAACGCCGTGAATTCTTCATTCCCGTGGGTCATGCAGAGTCCAGTCTCTACGGCACAGATTTCGAAATTAGACTCCGCAACAAACTCACACAGCGTGCCATCGCCAAAGAATGTGCAAACTGGGTCCGCCAAAAGGTTACGTTCCGTTCAAACTCCACCGATCAGATGATGCAGCCCATGGTGATCGCTGGCGACCAGGCTGCCTACTTTGCGCCGCAGGGTTTCACTACGGCCGACCTCGGCTACGAGCAGGGCAACGCTATGTCGAATATGGTCACGAAAACCGAAGGAACAATTGAAACTAAGCAGTTCCTTGACACTTTTGATCAGATTTGGAACACACCCGGTCATCTCACCGACGTCACCCAAGCGGTGCATGATCATATCGCAGCTGTATATACGGAGAATTCGCCAGCACGGATCTATTTCCTTATTCTTTATAACCTCTTCGCCGAGTTCTTAGACGATATTTCTGAGGATACTTTGCCTAATGACCGTACCGGGTACGAAGACACTAAGGTGTGGCAGAGTCTCTACAACTTCCAGCGAGACGCAGCAACGGGCATAATCAACAAGCTCGAAACCTACAACGGATGCATACTCGCCGACAGCGTCGGCCTTGGAAAGACCTTCAGCGCACTCGCAGTGATTAAATACTACGAGCTACGCAACAAGTCAGTATTAGTTCTTTGCCCGAAGAAGCTTGCTGAGAACTGGACCACGTACAACTCGAACTACACGACCAATCTCTTTCATGAGGACCGGTTCAACTACGATGTACTTGCGCATACCGATCTCTCACGCGTCAAGGGTCAGTCCATCGGTGGCCTGCAACTCGACCGAATCAACTGGGGTAATTACGATCTCGTTGTTATTGACGAGTCCCATAACTTTCGCAACGCGGACTATTCAGAGGAAAAAGAGTCGCGCTACCAGCGCCTCATGCGTCAGGTCATTCAAGAAGGTGTGAAGACCAAAGTTCTTATGCTCTCGGCGACCCCGGTGAACAACCGTTTCAATGACCTAAAGAACCAGCTTCAGCTGGCCTATGAGGGTGACTCTGAACAACTCAGCACTCGCTTGAATCTCTCCTCCAATGTAGAGAAAGTGTTCAAGGACGCGCAGACCGTCTTCAATACCTGGTCCATGCTTGACGCTGAAGAACGCACTACGGAAAGTATCCTGACGATGCTTGACTTCGATTTCTTTGAACTTCTCGATGCCGTGACGATCGCGCGCTCACGCAAGCACATCGAGGCTTTCTATGACACGTCTGCCATCGGCGCTTTTCCCAAGCGGCTCGCGCCTCAGGCAATCCGTGAGCCTCTAACGAATTTGCCTACTGCTCCAAGCTTTAATGAAATTTTTGAGCAGATTCAGACCCTAAATCTTGGCGTCTACGCGCCAATGAGCTATGTATTCCCATCGCGCCGTTCTAAGTACGAGGACATTGGCAAGCCGTCTAAGAGCACGGAGAATTTCCAAGCAGGTGGAGGTCAAGCCGGCCGCGAGCAGGGAATCAAGCAGCTGATGACTGTAAATCTGCTGAAACGCTTGGAATCCAGCGTTGAAGCGTTTCGAATTACTTTGGCCAAAGTTGAGTGCACTGTCGATAATCGGTTGCAGCAGTTGGCATCGTCCATGCCAATCGATGATCGCGACGCCGTTGATTCTGAGCTCGATTTGGATATCGATGATTCCGAGAATGCAGGGCTTGAAGCGCTCATGGTCGGTGATCTTCTGATCGACACAGCGGACCTTGACATTGAACGGTACAAAGTTGATCTCTGGCATGATCGGGAGACCCTTCGCGAACTCATGAGCGCCATGGCCGTTATCACCCCGGAGCAGGACTTGAAGTTGATCAAGCTCAAGCAGCTCATTGCCAATAAAGCCATGTACCCGATCAACCCAGGCAACAAGAAGATCCTGATTTTTTCGGCTTTCGCAGACACCGCCGGCTATCTCTATCGAGAGCTTGGACCCGCATTGGCTGCCGCTGGTCTGCACACGGGACTGATCACCGGGGGACAAAGCGGCGCGAAGACGACTCTGGGCACTGGATATGACTTCGGCCAGATTATGACGATGTTCTCTCCTGTGTCGAAACATCGTTGCGAGACCATGAGTGGACATCCCGGAGACATCGACGTTCTCATCGGCACGGATGTTATTTCCGAAGGCCAAAACCTTCAAGACTGCGACACCGTCATCAACTACGACATCCATTGGAACCCAGTACGTATCATTCAGCGCTTCGGACGTGTCGATCGCATTGGGTCGAAGAATTCTGTCATCCAGCTTATTAACTTCTGGCCGGATATCAGTCTGGACGAGTACATCAATCTTAAGGACCGCGTGGAAAACCGCATGCGGATTGCCAACCTTGCCGGAACTGGAGATGACAACGTCCTAGAACCGAATAGTGCTGAGGCGTCCTACCGGCGCGAACAGCTGCGTAAACTTCAAGATGACGTCATCGAACTCGAAGACGTACGGTCCGGGGTCTCCATAACTGACTTAGGCCTCAACGATTTTCGAATGGATCTGCTCGGGTACGTCCGCCAAGTCGGGAACCTCGCTGGAACACCTAAAGGCCTACACGCCGTTATCCCTGCGAACTCAGAACTAGGCTTGGAGCCAGGCGCCATTTTTGCATTGAGAAACATCCAAACCGATGCCGAACAACTAGGCGGCAAGGATGGCGCTCGCGGTAACCGCTTGCACCCCTACTACTTGATCTATGTCGATCAGCAGGGTGAAGTTATCTCCGACCATACGGAGGCTAAGCACCTTCTCGACCTGTTGCGCGCCGGCTGCCGTCCGTTCGACACACCAGTTTTGGACGCGGTCGCCGTGTTCAACGCGGCTACCGTTGAGGGGGCGGAAATGGGAGTCTATTCGCAGCTTCTCACCGATGCGATCAGCTCCATGATCGAACGTAATGACGAACACGATATCGACAGCCTCTTCACATCCGGCGTGACTACAGCGCTCAAGAACACCATCTCAGGTTTAGATGATTTCGAACTCATTGCCTTTATCGCAGTCGTTGATCCCAATAAGGAGGTGAAACATGGCTGATGTACTTTTCTCCTGGCCTGCGACCGCGGCCGTCGGCACCCGCATTCCCAAAGAACGCTTCTACGCGCAGGGCCCTGTAGCTGGGGGAACTAAGGAAAAATTCGTCGCCGAGGTTTCACGGGTTATCTGGAGCTACAAACTTGCACTTGATACCGTCAACATTCCGGAGATGGACGGTATCTCGGAGATAGACGTTTTCAGGATAGACACGAAAAATGGCGAACTTTCCGACAGCGTTCTGACAGCCATCGACAAAGCCATCCCGCGCCCGTTGATTTTTGAAGTCACTAGACCCAAAGCAGAAGTGGGTAGTGGTAACGGCGTCGTTCGTATGGTTGCAGCTCATAAGTTAGTGGATGGGGGAGCTACGAAGCTGAGCGGATACTATTCGACAGGATGGTTACCAACCGGACAAGAGCGAATGGCGCTCCCCAATGCGATCAATCTGCAAGTTCTCTACACCGCGTTGCTGGAACCGCTCACTCCGGTGAAAATCCGGACGAGTGAAACAATGTCGGAGGTTGCTGAGAGACTAGAAGCGGTCCGAAAACTGGACCGAGAGATCAGCACGTTGGAGCGTAGACTCCGCACCGAGGTACAGCTCAACCGCAAGGTTGAGATTCGCAGACTGCTCAAGACTAAACAAGCACTTCGAGAACAACAGAGGTAACCGGTGGAGAAGATCCGAATGACATCTCGTGACATGACCGCGGCCAACATCGAGGCACTCGCCGAGCTGTTTCCGAATGTCGTCACCGAAACCATAGACATTGAAGGAAATCCCAAGTCGTCGATCGACTTCGACTTATTGCGGCAGGAACTTTCCGATCACATTGTGGAGGGGCCTCAGGAGCGGTACCAGTTAGATTGGCCGGGGAAACGTGCGGCCGCTTTCGCCGCAAACGCTCCAATTGCCAAGACTCTGCGTCCCATCCGCGACGATTCGGTGGACTTCGACACGACGAAGAACTTATTCATCGAGGGCGACAATCTCGATGCCTTAAAACTGTTACAGGAGTCGTATCTCGGCAAGGTCAAACTGATCTATATCGATCCTCCTTACAACACGGGAAACGACTTCGTGTATGCGGATGATTTCGCGGAGTCCACCGCGGAGTACCTCGTCAAGTCGGAGCAGGTTTCCGAGACCGGTGAACGTATGGTGGCGAACTCGGAGTCGAATGGCCGGTTCCACTCGGACTGGCTGAGCCTGATGTACTCGCGTCTGAAGCTCGCCCGGAACCTGCTGACCGATGATGGCGTAATCATGGTGGCGATCGGCGACCAGGAGCACGCCAACCTCCGCAACCTGATGGACATGGTGTTCGGTGGCGAAAACTTCCTCGCGAATGTCGTCTGGCAGGGACGTGCAAAAAATGATGCGCGCTTCTCTGCCGGAGGCATCGATTACATGTTGATTTTCGGCCGTAATCGAGGAGCGCTGGTTGGAAAAGATGCTCGCTGGAAAGAACCAAAGAAAGGCTACTCTTTGGTTCTTTCAGCAGTTCGAGATTGTTGGGAACGAGCTGATGGTGACGCGGAGCTGGCGACCAGACTTCTGCGGGACTGGTGGAAGACATCTCCTGACACAGAGAAGGGCCTTCAGTCATATTCTGAGATTGATTCGAACGGCCGCGCCTACTTGCGGGGGCCTCTCGCCAGCCCAAATCCTCGCGAGAATCTGAAATATGAAATTCTGCATCCAGAATCATTCAAGCCAGTTCCGATGCATCCAAACGGCTGGCGCTATTCGCGCGAAACGATGGATAATTTGCTGGCGGATGGTCGTATTGTCTTCGGTAAGGATGAGCTGACGTCGCCTCGTCGCAAGATGTATCTCGATGAGCAGGACGACCAGGCGATTCGATCCCTCATTGTCAAGGAAAGAGCTCCTGCAAGTGAAGCCCTGAGCAGACTGCTCGACGGTAAGTTTTTTGACTACCCGAAAGATGTTGATGTTCTCGTGACTTGGATTCGTGCGGCCACGCAGAACAATAATGATGCACTCGTGCTGGACTTCTTTGGTGGCTCAGGTTCGACAGCTCATGCAGTCATGAATCTCAATGCTGAAGATGGTGGCACACGACGGTTCATCCTTGTCCAGCTGCCGGAAAAACTTGATGCCGCAGCTCAGCAGCAGGGTTACTCGACAATCGCTGACGTCGCACGAGAACGTCTTCGTCGTGTCGGTACGCAAATGAACCTCTCCGCTACGGAGACGAGCACCGGGTCGCAAGATCGCGGATTTCGCTCGCTCAAGATCGACACCATGTCCAAGACGGACACCCTGAGGTCGGCAGATGCACTTCAGCAGTTGGAGATTGAACAGCTGGAATCCAGCATCAAACCTGACCGAACGGGTGAAGACCTACTTTTCCAGGCCATGCTCGACGCAGGCCTGGAACTGACCTTGCCGATCACTCGCGAAGAACGGGACAGCTTCGAAATCTATGACGTTGAAGAAGGAGCACTCATGATGTGTTGCCGTTTACGAGAGAGGAACTCTCTCTCTCTCTCTCTCTCTCTCTCCGGGACTCGTTCGCGAGCTTGCCGCACGGCAGCCGTTGCGCATGGTCTTCCTCGACGAGGAGTTCGAGCATGATGCGTCACGGATCAATGCAGAACAGATCTTCCGCGAGCTCTCACCGCTCACTGAGGTTAAGGCGATCTGAGTGGTCGCCACGGCGGCCCGAGAACGCCCACGCGAATTCGCTTGTGCGTGGTTCGGTGTACTCTGTATCCTTCGCTGGGGCTGGTGCCTGATGGAGAAACGCACACTGCACTCACCCGATCTCACCGCCCGCAACATCGAGCGGATCGCAGAACTGTTCCCAAACGCTGTGACCGAAGCGCAAGACGCCGACGGCAATGTGGTCCCCTCGATCGACTTCGATTGCCTGCGGCAGGAACTGAGCGATCACATCGTCGAGGGGCCGCAGGAGCGTTATCAGCTCGACTGGCCGGGCAAGCATGCCGCCGCCTTCGCAGCGAACGCTCGGATCGCCAAGACCTTGCGTCCGGTGCGTGAGGAATCGGTCGACTTCGACACGACTAAGAACCTGTTCATCGAGGGCGACAACCTCGATGCGCTGAAGCTGCTCCAGGAGTCGTATCTGGGGAAAGTCAAGTTGATCTACATCGACCCGCCGTATAACACGGGAAATGACTTTGTTTACAACGATGACTTCGCCGAAACTACCGCCGAATATTTGGCGCGCTCTGTTCAAGTGAGCGAATCTGGAGAGCGATTGGTAGCTAATCCGGAATCGAATGGACGCTTCCATTCCGACTGGCTGAGTATGATCTATCCGCGCCTTAAAATGGCAAGAAACCTTCTGCATGATGACGGACTGATTTTCATTAGCATCGATTCAGGGGAATCTTCTTCCCTGAAGATCCTTTGTGATGAGGTGTTTGGGCAGAACAACCTCGTTGACGTTCTCGTATGGCAGAAAAAGGTGAGTCCTTCAAATGACTCTCAATTCTTCAGTAACGACTATGAGCATATTTTGGTCTACGCGAAGTTTAAGCGCCCAGGCGTTATTGATCGACTAGAGCGCACTGGGGAGCATAACAAGTACTACACGAATCCGGACGAAGATCCTCGAGGTCCTTGGAACTCGGTTGCTGCGACGTCGAATAAGTCTTCCTCTGAGCGCCCGAATCTTTACTATCCAATCGTGAATCCGAATAGTGGTGTCGAGGTGTGGCCGGTCCGTAAGTCATCGTGGAAGTACTCACGAGAAACTATGCAGGACTTAATTAAAGACGGGCGACTGTATTGGGGAGCCAGCGGCCATTCTGAGATTCCTCGCGTGAAAAAGTTCTTATCGGACGCTGGAAAGGTCGTGCCTCGGAATGTCCTGCATTACCAGCAGTACGGAAGTACGCAGTCTGCTAAAACCGAGTTTCGAGATCTCATGGGTGAGATTCCTTTTGATTACCCAAAACCGACCAAGCTGATTGAAGGTTTGCTTTCACTGCTGCCGGATGACGACGAGTCGCCAATCGTGCTGGACTTTTTTGCCGGCTCGGGTACAACAGGGCAGGCGGTGCTACAGAAAAATAATCAGGACGGCGGAAATCGACTATTTATCTTGGTGCAGCTTCCCGAATCGCTGGACGTCGCGGCACGGAATCTTGGATTCCCAACTATCGCTGATGTTGCGCGTGAACGGATTCGTCGGGTAGGAAAGGCGCTAACTGAGGCCTCAGAGAGTGCACGGAAACCTTCTCAAGACGTCGGTTTCCGGTGTGTGAAGGTGGCATCAACTTCGAAGGCAGATTTGCTGCGTTCCGCGGAGGCTACGGACCAATTGGATCTGGTCGAGCTAGAACCCAGCATCAAACCGGGCCGTACCGGGGAAGACCTCCTCTTCCAAGTCCTCCTCGACTGGGGCCTTGAACTCACCGTTCCAATCGTGCGTGAGGAGATTGACGGGCGCGAGGTTTTCGCTGTCGACGACGATGCGCTGTTCGCCTGCTTCGCAGAGAATGTGACCCCGACTGTGGTCAGGGCATTGGCCGAGCGAGAGCCTCTGCGCGTTGTCTTCCGTGACGATGCGTTCGAGTCCGACGCTGCTCGGATCAACGCGGAACAGATTTTCAAGGAGATCTCTCCTACTACAGAGGTAAGGACCATCTGATTTGAAACTCCAGTTCAAGGTTCAGGAGTACCAGACCGAAGCCGTCGACTCCGTTGTTGATGTCTTTGCTGGGCAGCCACGCCGGGACGGTACGTCCTACCGTATCGACCCCGGCGTATCGAGCGCAGGTCAGAACCGGATCTACGATGATTCCGGTCTGGCCAACGCTCCGATCGAGCTGTCCCGTCCCCAACTATTGGAGAACGTGCACCGGGTCCAAGGCTCGCGGAACCTGCCGCTGTCCTCGGAGCTGAAGGACTCGAAGGCTGCTTCTGGTGCTCCGAACCTTGACGTTGAGATGGAGACCGGTACAGGAAAGACCTACGTCTACATCAAGACCTTCATGGAGCTGAAAAAGCGCTATGGATGGTCGAAATTCATCATCGTCGTACCCTCCGTCGCGATCCGTGAAGGCGTGAAGAAGACCTTCGACGTCACAGCCGACCACTTCCAATCGCTTTATGGCACCAAACCGCGCTCGTTCATCTACGACTCGAAGCAGCTGCACGAGCTGGAACGTTTCAGCTCTGATGCCGGCGTCCAGGTGATGATCATTAACATTCAAGCCTTCAACGCCACAGGCAAGGACCAGCGACGTATCTACGACGTGCTCGATGACTTCCAGTCACGGCGCCCGATCGACGTCATCAAGGCCAACCGTCCGATCGTCGTGATCGACGAACCGCAGAAGATCGGTGCTGACAAGTCGCTCAATGCCCTTGCTGAGTTCAACGCGTTAATGGTTCTGCGATACTCGGCGACCCACAAGGTCGATCACACGAAGGTCCACCGCCTTGACGCGCTGGATGCCTACAACGCGAAGCTCGTGAAGAAGATCGCGGTGCGAGGGATTACAGTCAAGGGTCTGGCCGGGTCCACAGCATACCTGTACCTCGACAGCGTCATATTGAAAGAGGGCGCTGCACCGACAGCTCGCGTGGAACTAGAGGTCCAGACGAAGAGCGGAGACATCAAGCGAATGACCCGGATCGTTGATAAGCGTACCAACCTTCACGATCTCTCCGGTGGAATTGAGGCTTACAAACCTGAGGGACAGGCGCTGCTAATCACGGATATCGACGCAACTCGTGACATCCTCGAACTCTCCAATGGGGATATTGTCGTTGCAGGTCAACTGGCCGACCGTGACGTAACTGAGGATTCGAAGCGTCGCATCCAGATCCGCGAGGTTATCCGGGCACACATCGCCAAGGAACGGGCGCTATTCGCACAGGGCATCAAGGTGCTCTCTCTGTTCTTCATCGACGAGGTCATGAAATATCGCGACTACGGTCGTGAGGAGTCCCACGGTGACACCCTTGGTGATTACGCCCGCATGTTCGAAGAGGAATATGAAGCCGTCCGGGCCGAGATTCTCGGAGAACTCGAACTCGATGACGCAACCGCCGAGTACATGAAGTACCTTCGGCGCGATGAAGTAGGAACTGTCCACGAGGGCTACTTCTCCATCGATAAGAAGTCAAAGCGACAGGTGGATGAATGGAAAAATGGAAGGATCGCCAAGACCGGTGAACTGAAAGGACTTTCAGTAGACACGGACGCCTACGATCTGATCCTCAAGAACAAAGAACGGTTGCTCTCGTTCGCCGAGCCCGTCAGATTCATCTTCTCCCACTCCGCACTGCGAGAGGGCTGGGACAACCCTAACGTGTTCGTCATGGGTATGCTTAAAAAGTCCGACAACACCGTGTCTCGCCGCCAAGAGATCGGTCGAGGTTTGCGTCTCTCGGTCGATCAGCACGGCGAACGCATGGATAACCCGATCACCGTCCACGAGATCAATGAGCTTACCGTCGTCACGGATGAGTCCTACACGGACTTCGTCAAGGGACTCCAAGAGGAGATCTCGAAGTCCTTGGCCTCGCGTCCGCGCAAGGCCTCGATTGAGTTCTTCACCGGCAAGACGATCAAGACGCCCGAAGGCGAGTCGCAACTGGAGAAGGAACTCGCTACCGCGTTGTACGACTACCTCGTCAAGAACGATTACCTCAACGTGGACCACACCATTTCGGAGAACTACAAGGACGCTAAAGAGAACGGCACTTTTGCCGTTCCGACCTCACCCATCCTGACGCCGGTCATCGACTTCGTGTGGCCGCTGGTCGACGCGCTATACCTCGATGTGTCGATGATCGGTGGCGACGACCGGGCCATGAAGAAGATCCCGATCAATGAGGCGAACTTCGCCAAGCGTGAGTTCAAGGAACTCTGGGGCCGGATCAATCATAGGGCCGTCTACCAGGTCGAATTTGACTCGAACGAACTGATCGCGAAGTCCGTCACTGCACTTGACTCGAAGCTCAATGTGACCGGACTCCAATACGTAGTGGAACATGGCAAGCAGCTTGCGAGTCTTGATGCCGAGCAGTTGAAGACCGGCAAGGCATTCAAGGTTGCCGGCCACTCACGCGAAACCGAACAGATTTCGGCGAGTTCCTCAGTGAAGTACGACTTGTTGGGGGAGATCACCGAGAAGACCCAGCTCACGCGCCGCACGGTGTCCGCGATTCTTCGCGGCATCCGTCCGGACACGTTCGGGAAGTTCCGGCTTAACCCGGAGCAGTTCATCACAGAGACCTCTCGTTTGATCAACGAAGAGAAAGCGACCGTGATCGTCGAACACCTCACCTACGACGCGCTGGAGGATTGTTTCGAGACGGCGATCTTTACCGAGAACCAGTCCGCGCAGGACTTCCGAAAAGCCGGTGAGAAGCTCTCCAAACACGTTTACGACTATGTAGTTACTGACTCCCAAGTTGAGCGCGACTTCGTGGAAAAACTCGACACTAGTAAAGAAGTTGCGGTCTACGCAAAACTTCCCCGTGGGTTCTTCATTCCAACTCCGGTAGGAGACTACAACCCTGACTGGGCTATCGCATTCGAAGAAGGTTCGGTGAAGCATGTCTACTTCGTGGCTGAAACTAAGGGGACCATGTCGAGCTTGGAGCTCAAGGGCGTCGAGGACGCGAAGATTAAATGTGCAACCAGGTTTTTTGAAACCCTCACCAAGCAAAGCCAAGGAGAAGTTGTCTACAAGCAGGTAGACGGCTTCGATACCTTGATGGAGTTGGTTGGTAAATGAACGAGCAAATTTACGATCGAAGCGCTGAAGTCGCGGCGGTCCTCGAAACGGAACAAAGCCGTTTGGGTGACACCTTTCGAGGCGACCGTGATGGATTGAGCTTAGAACAACAGGCAGACATCGCAGGAGCGAAGGGTGGTAACTATGGCTACAACAATCGGGTGACCATCAAAGCTCTTACTGACGGTACGCTCCCAACTGGGCCAACACTGGCTTTGCAGGCTGCTCGACGACTACGTACGTTGCTGAAACGGACCGATCTTTCGCCGGAATTACGAGGTGATTGGGTTGTCTTGGAGGAGCAGCTAACGATTCGCGCAGAAGACAGGATTGCCGCCGAGATTGAAGAGGCGGCCACCAGCCGCGCGACCTCTGAGGCTGAATCGGCACGTACTCCGGGTATTTACGTTTATACACTGCCGCATTATCTAAAATACCCGATCGATCCGGAGACCGGGAAGACCTACTTGAAGGTTGGGCATTCATCACGTGACGCTGTCCACCGTGCAGGCTCGCAGGGGCGCTTCACCGCGCTACCAGAAGACCCAATCCTACTTCGGATCTATCTATCTGATGCGTCGTTCGAAGCAGAAAAGAAGTTTCATGAGTGGCTACGCATGGCCGACCATTACGGAGCACGTACCCGTCGAGGAGGGACCGAATGGTTCCTTACTTCAACGAAATTCCTCGACCATATCGCGACTGAGCTTGGTTTAGAACGATGGACAGTAAATGACCTCGATGCAGGCGATAACTGACCGGTCAGGCCTGTCAGATAAACCAGAACTGCACTAAAAGTTGTCTGAGGCCGTCTAACTTGCAGGCAGGGGCAAATGCGGTATGCCGACCGGGCTATTTATCCAGTGTGGCCGGGACCCCAGAGAGGCACAACAGCCTCGTCGTAAGTAGCGCTCTCGATGTCATCAACTTCTGAAACCTCCTCCATCCGCACGTTTCGAGGGCTATATATCCAGTTGAGATTGCCCTCGCGCTCGAGCTTGCCCGTAAAGGTGAGCTTGCGGTCCTGGCGATGGGCTTCGATTGCCTGTATGTACTGATCTTCTTGCAATCGTAAACGTACTTTTCGGAATCTGCCACCGCCCTCAGTGATAATGCGGACAATTCGGTCTTCGGTGCTGGACTCGTGTTGCAGCACCGCGACTTCGCCGCTGAGTGTAACTTCTTGTGGTTCATAGGCCTGCGCAAAGCGATTCGCTACGCTGTCCAATACCGAGGCTTCGTCTGGAGCGAAGGAGAATTCACGCGTGCCCCCTATGTTTATCTTTGCAGAATTTGGCCGTATGAGTTTGACGGCTGACTCGCTATCTCGCGTCGCTGAACCCAACGCTCGCGCGAACTCAAACGATAGTCCTTGGGGAACGGCCTCGTCGAATACACGAATATCTGCGTCCTTACGGTAGGCGTCGAGACAGGAACGGGTTACGTCCAGTGCGGTCTCCAGCCAGTTCATGATCTGTGCACCACTCGTAGAGTCGGGAGCGGCCATGCCAGGCAGAACGGGCCTCAACTCGTCGGTTTCAGCGAAGTGGAAGCTACGGTCTCTCGGCGCGTGAGCCGTGATTATAAAGCTGCCGACTTGGGTCTGTCCCATGAGGCAACTTGAAAGGAATGACTTGGCAACGTGGGCACTGGCATTGCCGTGGTACATGCGTCGTTCTCGCGACGCCTTGGCTGCGGCGACAAGCATTTCGCGCGCCGCGGCGTAAAGCTGCTCTCCTTGAGTCCACGAAATCAGGCCGGCATCGATGGTGCTTTCTTTCTTCCAATGCGCCTCTTCAAGCCCACTTGCCGTCGAGATAGCTGCAAGCTCCATATACCTATTGGCATCTGGGCCAAGATAACCACGTAGGCGACGCATAGCCGTATCCATTAGGCGAACGAAGTCGGCGCGGCGCGGGTCCAGAGGAACTATAATCTCATCTGTCGACTCCGGGCTTTGCCAAAGGTCGAACGCTCCCTGAGCACCACCAGTGACGGACCAATCAAGTTTGCGAAGCAACCAATTGATCTTTTCAAGTTCGCGTGGACTAATCGCCGTCATGGCTTGTCTCCATTGTGAATGCGTTCCATGATGTGGCAGAGAGCGACGTCATCCAGCACATTCGTGGTCGGTGCCCGGAAAGATGGATTTGTGGCCGACGAAACTTTGGCGCCGGCGAGGTTCACCCAGTATGCGCAGTGACGGATACTGAGAGCGTCCGGTGTGGCCGATACCCAATTCTCTTGTAATTCAGGAAGTGTCATCACAACAGCGATGTGTGGGACTGATGGGTTCTGACTACGATACTCGTCGTAGCGATCACGACTCATTCTTGCTGTGACGAATTCGGCGCGAGCGTCAAATTGTGTTGCGGTTGCCTTCAGCTGGAGTGCTAGTAGGGCCTCCTTGATGTCGCCATTTTCCTCCCGCCGACGATGTTTTAGATAAACGTCGGTCCCCTCATCGATCGACGGTTCACCTATGAAGACACATCCAGACGCGGCTACAACGGCACGTAGATATCCAAGTTGCAGTTGCTCTTTGTGGTCTGACAATCGTTCGGGAGAGCCGCGCATGACTTGAGCTGCCACAGCTACCATCTGTTCTTTCGCATGACGACAAGCATATAGTGCGAATCAATGCAATCACTCTGTATGGTCACAATGTTTAGTTCTGCCCAACACAACGTGCAAACGAGGAACTACCAAGAGAAATCGTAAGACATTGTCAACTAAGGTGAGCTGTCTGAGCTGTCGGAGGGCTCAGGTATGGTTAGTTCATCAAGAGAACCTTGCAAACCTGATACCAGTTAAAAATCAATTTGGGGGAGATTGCACATGAGCTACCGGAACAAGACCTATGTAGCGTTTGCGAGTGAAGACATCTCGTCGTACCGGCTTGTGGAGGCGTGGAGAGGGAACAAAAACATCGACTTCAACTTCTTCGATGCCCACGACCTATTTGTTGCTCGTGACACGAGCCGGCCGGAGACCATCAAGAGAAACCTGCGTGAGCGGATGAAGAACGCGAAGCAAATCGTTCTTTTGGGAAGCGCAGCAGCCAAAAAGAAGGGCGGGGATGGGGTTTCATTCTTGGCCTACGAGCTGCAGGTTGCGCTGGAGCTGAATTTGCCTATCGTCGTCTCCCACCTGGATGGGTCTCGCAAGGGCAACAGCGCCAATTACCCCAAGCCGCTCGTCGAGGCTGACCACTACACCATCTCGGTGTCCTTCCAGCCCAAGATCATCCAGTACGCGCTCGACAATTACGCTTCCACATACTCGGCCAGCACTACGACCGGTGAGCGAATCTACAACGCCAGCGTCTACACCGACTTGGGACTGTAGGGCAGTCGCCGTGAATAAAATCTTGCCTCGTCGTGTGAAAGTGATGGGGCAACGGTTCCTTGCTGCACTGGGCGTCAGCGCGATCCCAATTGGAATCTTGGCCCCGCTGTCGCCGAACTGGTGGGAAGGGAAGTGGTGGCTGGTCTTCTTCGTGGGTATGGCAGCGGCTGCGTGGGCGAGCCTCGGCTTACGACGACGCCCCATCCAGCAGACTTATCCAGAAAACGTCACTATTCGGCTGGTGGTGGGTGATTTGTTTGATCAGAAGGCAAGCGTAGTGATCGGGATGACCGCTACCTTCGACACCTCAGTGCCTGACGTGATCGCAAGGAACAGTCTTCAGGGCAACTTCCTATACAAGGTATACGATGGGTCGCAGCACCAGCTGGACCAAGACTTGGATCAGGCCCTGGCTTCAGTGGACTCTGTGGGAACCATCAACAAGGTTGGAAAGCAGACCGTTTACCCTATCGGCACTGTTGCCACCCTTTCCCCACCCGGGTCCATCCGCTATTATTGCGCCGCCTACACGACCATGAACATGCAGAATAAGGCAACCGGTACGATCCGCGGGATGCTCGATAGCCTAGACGAATGTTGGAATCAGGCGGACGTGCATGGAAATGGCGCACCTATTTGCGTTCCTCTTATCGGGCAAGGGCAATCTCGTATTCCCGAGCTCACTCCTGAAATCTCCGTCAGGCTGATAGCTTTCTCATTTCTGCTCCGCACCAAACGGTCACGATTCTCTAGGGAACTACGCATCGTCATTCATCCGGACGAACAAAGTAAAGTCAACCTACCAGAATTCCAAGCGTTTTTGACCTCGCTGGTGGCCGCATGACCGATAGCAGTCTGGATCTTCCCAATGACGATCCCTGCCCCTTCTGCGACTACCTCAGCGGCAAAAGGCCCTTTACAATTATTTGCCGCACCAGTTTGATCGCTGTACTTGTGACAAGAGACCAACGAGGCATTGGCCATCTCCTCGTCATTCCCACCCGCCATTACCCGACACTGTTAGAAGCAACGGTCGAAGAACGTCACGCTCTTATCGACACTGTTGCTGCCGCTGCTGCCGCGATCGATGACGCTTATGAGCGGCCAGGGATTGCTGTCTGGCAGAATAACGGAACTGCTGCACACCAAGCTATCGCGCACCTCCACTTTCATGTTGCCGGTACACTTCCCGGCGGTGGTACAGACTTTGGAGAAGTACCTGAGCTCACTGTTCAGCAGACAGACCAAATCGCGCGGCAATTAGCAGAAGCAACTACGTCGCCTATCTGCCAACCATGACTGTGAATCCTCCACCGTGATTGAATGGGGACTAACTGAAACGAACAACGCATGGCTGGACTGTTGTTTCATTAGCCTAAAAGCTTGACCAGAGCAGCCTGGATAATCCTAAAGTGTCCAAGGGCGCGTATGCGGTGATGCTGTCCCAGGTTGTTTTACTTTCGCGTGGCAAGGAATCAATGTGAATCAACAAGATACTCACCGGGTATGCGTCGTCTTTAGTCGCTGAGTAAGTCATGAAGGTTTGAGGCACAGCCGATTGACTTTTAAACGGCTGTGCCTTTACCGTTTCTTTTTGCCTACTTCATCGGAAGCGGCTCATCGAGCGGTTGCGCCTTTGCGCTCATATCGATGCCCAGATCCTTAGCGAACACTGTACGGGTTCCGGTGTAGACTCCGTCCTTGTTCTCGTCGAGTTCGAAGACGCGGGCACCGCGAAGCTCGTGGTTCTCGGTTCCACCAAGGCCATAAGTGCCGAAGCCGGTACCCGGGGCGTAGCCCAGCTCGATGCCGTAGTAGTCGCCCTTGAAGGTATTGATGTGGTCGTGGCCGCAGTACACGCCACGAACATCGCCGCGCTCCTGAAGGGCTGTGAACAAGCCGGAGTTGAAGGCGCCGACGTAGATGCCCTCGTTCTTGACTCCTTCGATGGAGTGCTTGGCCGCCGCTTTCTCGTGGTCGGCATCATTCGAGGTGAACTGGGAGCCGTACCACATGTGGTGGTGCTCCCACAGTGGGATATGGAAGAACATCAAGGACTGGACCTTGCCATAGCGTGCTTCGGTGGCCTGGGAAGCTTCGCGGTACCAAGCGATCTGCTCTGGGCGGATCCAGTCGTAGGACATGAGCCCTTCGAAGTCCTGTCCGCCAATGGTCTTTGGCGCGTAGCGGTTCGAATCGAGCAGCCAGATACCGAAGGCGGGCTTGGCGTTCTTGGATGAGGCGATCAGCAGCTGGGAGTTCGATTCGCCTTGGATCTTGTCATTCTTCGAGTTGGTGTTGAACTCGTAGCCGCGAACGAAATCGAGAATTTTGGCATCCGTCATATTGGTGCCGTTGGGCATCGAGTCCTCGTCATGGTTGCCAAAGGTCAGTGCCCAGGGGACACCCCGAGATTCCATGGGCTGGACAACGTTGTTGATTGCCTGCTTGACCTCGGTGGTGGTTTTCGGCGAACCATTGATGACGTCGCCGTTGATGAGCGCGAAGCCTGGCTTTTCGGTATCCAGCACCTTGTCCATCAGTTCCAGAGTGCGGCGATCGGTGCGCGGGCCATCCTGCGTGTCATTGAATTGAACGATCTTGAACTTGCCGTCTGCCGCGAACTTGAGCTTCGGGGTGGCAGCTGGAGCCTTCTTGGCCGGCGCTGCGGACGCTGCTGTGCTGTTGGCAGCGAGGAGTCCGGTAATCGCGGCAGCTGTGCTGCCGATCAGAACTCCGCGACGGGGGACAGAAGAAGAATTGCTCACAGATGTGCCTTTCACATGAATAAGGTAGCCAGTATTAATTATTTGGCTGATAACCACTAGAGCGTAGGGCTGGCTAGTGACCAGACAGTGAACGCTGGTAGTCGCTCCCAGCCCCTGCGCGTAAATAAAGCTGTAGAACATGAACCTTCGGCCTTCAAGCCGATTCGGGCGTGCAACAGTTCACAAGATTTGTCGAGGCAAACATCAAACGTCTAATGTTTAAACGTGATTGTCAACTCGGCTGAACAGCCCGTCCCGCCCGATGCCCCGCAAGCCCGGAAGTCACCGTGGATGGTCGGTGCCCTTGCCGTCGTTGCGGTAATCCTCGTCGGGTTGAATCTGCGCATGGGCATCGCCTCCGCGTCACCGCTCTTCCACGAGTTGCAGGAAATGCTGGGCTATGGCACCTTTATCGCCTCGTTGCTGCCGACAATTCCGGTGCTCTGCTTCGCCGTGGCTGGTGCCGCAACCAGCTTGGTGATTCGCCGTACCGGCCTTGAAATGGGCATTGCCTTTTCCTTGCTGCTGCTCACGGCTGGCTTGGCCCTGCGAGTCGTCGATTCCACCTGGGCTTTGCTGGCAGGCACTGTGGTGGGCATGAGTGGTCTGGCTATCTGCAACGTGGCCATGCCCTCTTTCATCCGCGAACATCATGGACACCGTTCGGCCTCGATGACCGCCGCATACACGACAACCATGTCAATTGGCGCGACCTTTGCCTCCGCAGTCAGCATCCCTCTGGCAATGCAAGTCGGATCACCCACAACCGCCTTGGCTTTTTGGGCGATACCGGCCAGCTTGGCTCTGCTGGCATTTGTACCATTATCTTTCTCGGGAAACCGCACGAAGCCCACTGCGGGCGCGCATGTCTCACCTTGGCCGCTGCTGGCCACGGGCAAGGGTTTGCTATTCACCACGGTCTTCGGAATCCAGTCGTTGCTGGTCTACACGGTGGTCAGCTGGTTGCCGCATATCCTCATCTCGCGCGGGCTGGAACCGGCTGCCGCCGGGCTGATGCTCGGAATCGTGCAGGGAGTGAGCATCCCGGCGGTCCTGATCATGCTCTGGATGGCCTCGAAGCCGGGTTTGCTGCGCAGTGCTTTCCTGCTGACCACAAGCTGCTCGGTACTCGGCTTCCTGGCCCTGCTGGTTCTGCCCGTGGAATTGTCCTTGATCAGCTCGATACTCATCGGACTGGGATTCGGCGTTTTCCCGCTGGTTATGCTTATGCTCAGCCGCAGCGGTGGAAGCGCAGAAGAAACCACGGCTCTGTCCACGGTGGCTCAGTCGGTAGGCTATTTGATTGCAGCCCTTGGCCCGTTCGTACTGGGTCTGATGCAAGGCGCCTTGGGATCCTGGACCTTGGGACTGGCGATCGTGCTGGTCTTCGCGGTGGTTCAGCTGGTGTTCTGTTTCAAGCTTGGCGGTCTGCGCACCGAGGCCGATTCCCGGCAGTTGGTCGAAGTTGATGGTTCAGCCGAAGTGGGGCGCTCATGATCAACATGCCAATCCGCCCACCGCTGGCCGAAGAAGTCGTTGCCCGGTTGAGCGATGCCGTGGCGCAAGGACGCTGGGCGGTAGGGGATCGCATTCCGGCAGAACCCGAGCTGATCGCCGAAATGGGTGTTTCGCGCGGTACGCTGCGCGAAGCAATTAAGGCTCTGGCTCGCACGGGCATGTTCGAGGTGCGCAGGGGAGACGGTACCTATGTGCGGGCCACCAGCGAAATCAGCGGAACCGCGCAACGCGTATACCGGGAACACTCGGACCAGGATGTTCTGCAGGTGCGTTTCGCTTTGGATACCCAGGCCGCGAGGCTCGCTGCGAAATCCTCCGATGCGCAGGTGATCCAGGGCTTGCGTACCCTGTTGCGTCAACGAAGTGATGCATGGCGGGCGCAGGACTATCAGGCTTGGTCGCAGGCAGACTGGCAGTTCCATCTAGAAGTGGCGCGCGCCTCCGGAATTCCGCTGCTGCACGAGATTTACGAGAGCTTCGGCGACGTCTTCCACGGCACCAAGATGGCCCAGCGACTAGCGGAGGGATTCGACGGTTGCCTGCGCGAGGGGCATGAATCCCTGGTGGATGCCATCGAAGCCGCCGATGATGAAGCAGCCACTCGGACAGTTATTGCAAACCTCGACTACTGCATGAGTTGGATGCCGTAAGTCCCGAACAGGAGCGCCGTGACGATTGCCACCAGGGCGCCGAGATTCTGTGCCTAAGAAGCTAAATGACTCCTAGGGAGGACACCAAAAAAGGGACCCTACGCGCGATATCTAGCTTCACGTAAGGGGCGTATCACTTGCGGTGGACCGGAATCCACATTAAGATTTATGGAAACGGATATACGCGTAAACTAAAGAATACGTTTTACCTCAACAATTACATGAATTCTTTTTCATCCGATTAATTCATTTATTATTTGAGCGGCAAAAAACGCATCGTGGCATCCCAACGAACGATGGAAGAACGAATTTAAATTACGGTGAATAGGATGATCCGATTTCCCAGGTCTGGTCTGCCAGCTCGAAAGATCTTCGACAACCATGTCAGAGGAAGCTACGACAGGAAAGAATCTTTCCGAGTCGCCAATAACAATTCCGAGCTGAAAATCCCGTCCAATTCGGGAAGCCAAACCATTGAAATCACTCCTGCCACTCGTCGAGCTGAAGCTTACCACAAAATCTTCAAGGGTAAGCTGAGTATTTGTTTGGCGCCATCCTTTGGGGATATTCCAATTGTGGAATGGTTGTTCTACGCTCGAACTATTGAATTTTGGATATGATCCACTGGTCATGCGAGTATTGCGATGCTGAACGAACAATGAATTATTCGAAGTCCTCAACTCCAAGACACAAATCGGCGTCACCATGAAGAATGCTCCTCTGACGCGCGGAACGCTACCTCTATTTTCGTCCAATTCTCGGTCGGCGTCCCGAGGATTAAAATATAGACTTTTCACCCCATAATGTCTTTCAGTGGCGGGGTGGTCCGGTTCGCCTCTTGTTTCGACCAGAAACCACATCACGATGTTTCTAGCGGATACCACCTTTTCCTTTAGGACGGAAGAATGACGATCCAGGTCAAGATCTTGAAGCAAGATTTTCCTTATGCGAGTTGAAATGGCAAGGGTCCGTTATTTCTTGCTCAATAATACAGAGTCAATTCAGCAGTATCGACGTCGCCTCCGCCAAGATTCAATATGCGCAGTCCGATATTCCGTTCGCGCAGTTCTTCGGCGAGTTCGAGCATTTTCTGGGTGGAACGACCCAGCCGATCCAATGTCGTGATCACCAGATTGTCTTCTGGGTGGAGTGCATCGAGGGCTTTATCGAGTCCAGGACGTTTGGTTAGCGCCCCGGAGAGCCCGTGGTCGGTGTAGAGGTCATCGCGCCGGATGGCAGCTGCGAAGGGGTCTTGGATTTGCCGGTCGCTGTCTTGGGCTTTGGTTGATACGCGCGATTCCGATCAGCTTGGTCATGGAATCCTTGAAAAGTATCTCGCAACTAATGGTGTCAGCACGATTTGAGGACATTGGTTGCAACACATAGTTGCGAGGATTTAGGACCAGTGAGTTTTCAAGGTTTTCAGCTGGGGGAGTGGCGGGTGATGAGACGTCTCGCAACCTATAACTTTTGCGACGCATTTCCTGTATGGGTAGAGGAAATTCAAGGACACGGGAATAGTTGAACCTTTCCTTCTTCTCGCGCTGTCATCATGGGTGTGTGACCGAAGCTATCGGTTTCGCCATTCATTCAACAGCGTTGTCGTCCCAGGCACCGCGGAAGAGAGCCGCTGTGCGTCTCAGTAACATCCACATCGAGAACTATGCACGGTTACGCGATTTAGAGCTCTCAGTTCGAGGTCATCTTGTCATCGTCGGGGCTAATGACGTCGGAAAAACTTCTCTCCTGCGGCTTCTCAACCTACTATTGGGAAGCACCGCGCAGCTATACCAGAATCTTTCCGTTGACGACCTGCAGCAACCAGACAGGCCCCTCATCGTCTCTGTCTCCTTCAGCTCCTTCACTGACGCTGAACGTATTCTTTTTCACCGGGAGATTGACATCGATCCAGACGACAGATCAGAGTCACTCGACGTTCGACTCGAGGTCCAGATCGATCCGGAAGACACTGAGTCTGTTCTCATCTCAAGATGGTGCCCGGGACGCGGCGAGGTGAGAAATCCTACGAGAGAGCAGATTGTAGCGTTCGGATGGCGTTATCTTCCCGCTGCGAGATCCTCATCAGCCAATCATCTCGAAGGTCGCGATGGTGCCGTCCAAGTGCTTCTCCGCGCAGTCGAGTCCGAGCTCGGAGATGAAAAAGCCATTTTCAGCGCGTTACTTGAGTCATTCAATGACAAGCTCAGTGAAAGCCCCGCCCTCACCCAGCTGAGAAAGGGCATGGCGCAACACCTCTCTAGTTCGATGCCGAAAGACATAAATACAGATCAGCTGTCGATCCGAACCTCTGCAGACCCGAGCAAATCGGTCCTCGAAAACGTATCCATGTACCTCGCCCGAGAAGAAGATTTTGCACCTCTCTCGCAACAATCCGATGGTATCCGTCAGCTGATTTCAATGACACTATTTGATCTCGCACAGGGTGCAGCGAATGTAATCGCGATCGACGAACCTGAGTTGCATCTGCATCCGTCCAGCCAACGTACTGTAGCGGAGCTGCTTACTCAACAGGTGAATCAAAAAATCCTGGTCACACACTCGCCCTACATAGTGCAGAAATTTGATCCCGCACAAGTGGTTGCCGTCAGTCCGGACGGTGCGTGCCATCAAATAGATCCGACGACGTTTTCCATCGAAGAGCGTATGCAAGCCCACTGGTGGTCGCCACGCATGCTGGAAGCTCTCGCGGCACGCTTTGCAATCGTAGTAGAGGGAATAGCTGACCGCCTGATCGTAGAGGCGGCCGCACGAGCGCGCGGAATATCGCTAGATCGGATCGGTGCAATGGTCTTTGAACTAGGGGGCGCGGAGAACTTCCCCACGGTCTACAAGTTGCTAGGTCCGCACGGCTTCAACGTTCACGTACTCGGCCTCGTCGACGAGGCCGAAAGCCCCCGGTGGGTCGGGGCGGTCGGCGGCAGACCCAAGAACGTCATCGGCACCACCGTCTTCATCTCCAAGGCTGATCTCGAAGACGAATACTGTCGCTCACTGGGCACAGCGCGGGTATCTGAAATGCTCATCGATGCACACGTCGCGGACCAGTCTGCGATTCTCTCCTCGTGCGCAGCCGTCAGTATTCCCGACGTGGATGTATCAGCTCTAGCTAAGTTTTGCCGATCGAGTACGAAATCAGGAAACCGGAAAGTTCCTGCTGCCCTCGCCGTGTCAAAGTTGCTCACTGCCGATGAATCCTTGAAGCTCGAGAGCGTCGCAGCACTTCTTACCCGTCTCGAAACAGTCGCGCGCGAATCATGACAAAAACTCCCGACTTTGACGCAGCAGTGACACATAACGCACAGAACCTTCTGGTCATCGCCCCGCCCGGATGCGGTAAGACAGAGTTGCTTGCTCGACGAGCCGCGCTATTGATCCCCAGGCTAAGCCCGAACCAGAAAATTCTTGCTCTCACATTCTCGAACAAGGCCAAGGCCAACCTCACTGGTCGGCTTGTCAGCGTTCTTGGAGTTGAACGCACGCGCAAATATATCAGTATTCACAATTTTCACGGCCACGCAGCGGAGATCGTTAGGGCACATGGACGGACGCTCGGCATCGATCCGCAATTTGAAATGCCAGATAAGCGAACTCAACCCGAGGCAATCGCCCCCCTGCTCGACGGGCTTTCTGAGAGTGATGCTGGTGATCTGAATAGACGAATCGAAGAAGACCTCCGTGATGCAAAACAACGTCCTAACAGCGACTGCCAAGTACTTGACGCACTCGCCGCCCACGGACTTACTCAGTCGGCTGAGCTAGAGGCAGCGCGGCAAGAATCCGGGACTATCTTTTACGATGATCTACTCAGGCATGCCCAGAGGCTGATCCGTGTGCCGGAAATTGCGTCGCTTTATCGCAAGCACTACGGCGCCATGTTGGTGGATGAATTTCAAGATCTCTCTCCACAGCAACTCGATCTGGCAATTCGCAGTTGCGAGCAAAGTCGCACGTTCGTGGGTGACCCGCTCCAAGGCATCTATAGCTGGACAGGTGCTCGACCAATCGATGTGGAGCGACGACTCCGCAAGATCTGCGGCGAGCCTGTCGACCTCGGTGTCTCCTATCGATCGTCACCCAGAGTCCTCGGACTGCTGAACTTGGTCTCCGTCGGGCTTGGCGGTCAGGCTCTCCAACCGAACGACCCCAACGTCTGGTTCGAAGAAGGCATAACTACCGGCGCCAGGTTCTCGACAGGGGCAAAAGAAGCAGCGTTCATTGAACAGGCGTCGCGTCGCATTCTTGATAAGCAACCAAGCGCCACAATTGGAATCATCTGTCGAGCAGCCTGGCGACGTAAGCCTATCGACGCAGTATTTGCGGGGTCTTCACTGCCCAGCACGCGGTGGGACCTCGCTGTCGATGATGCGCGCATCATCGAACTCATCAATGGCGCTACGACGAGGCTCGGCGGAAACCCAGACCTTGCTGCCCTTAAGACAGAAGTACTCGCCCGTATAGATGCCACTGACTTGGACACCGCTGCTGACGTGGCGGACGCCTTGGACCATCTCGAAAATCTGGCCACTGACACCGGATCAATTCAGGCTACTCTTATGCAATTTCGCATCCTCGATAAAGGCGACACTGCCATCGGACCTGGCGTTCATCTGCTCAACGCACACACTGGGAAAGGACAACAATTTGATTGGGTTTTCATCCCCGGTTTCGAACAAGGCCATGTGCCCAGCTTCTTGGCGAAGAAACAATCCGAGATCGAAGAGGAACACCGTGTCCTCCTGGTGATGCTCTCCCGCGCTAGACACGGCGTAATACTCAGTCGAGCAGATTCACTGATCTCGAAGAAGGGGCAACCATATTCGACGAGAGTCAGCACCTGGGCCAGCGAATTGAGAACCGGGCTCATAACTGATCAAACCGGTTTGTTCGAACATGTCGCCAGGATGCCGGAACAATCAAGTTGAAAATATTTACTGTCTCATAACCTAGGTGTCTCGAATCCCATGGATAGTGAGCCACTGGCCAAAGCTGCGGTGCTCGTGGATGATTTATGGCCGGTATCTTCGTGTTATGCACCCCCAAGAACTGGTCGATGACGGTGGTTTCGGTGAACGGATAAAGATCCGATTGACGTCTGTTTAGACGGGGCTTTCGGTAGCGCACGCGTAACGAAGCGGTATGTCATCTCTCAAAACATCGCTTACAGCCTGACTCAATACATCGATTACACGATGTCTCAGAACATCGCTAACAGGTAGCAGGCGTCGTGGCAGACCGGCTTGAGGGTTGGCACTTCGGTAATTGAAGGTGTCAATTTCATTATCGTCGGCGATACGCCGTCAAATCATCGAGTTCGATCCGGGCCTGCCCGACTCTCCGAGTATCTCGCAGTTCTGCAAGCAACTGGGAATCAGCAGACCCTCCTACTACAAGGTCAAGAAACGCTACGTCGCCGAGGGGAACAAAGCACTCAACCCGCACTCCAGGGCACCGAAAACCACCCGCGCGATCTACGGGGAAGAAACCAAGGAAACCGTGCTCAAGAAACGCCGCCGGCCGGCCAAAGCAGGCTGGGACCACGGGCCGATCTCCATCTGGTTCGAAAGCCTGTACACGGAGGAAATCTGCGACGGATGCCCCTCGGCGGCTGGCGTCACCAAGAGCAACCCGAGGAAGCGGCCCCGCAAGTCCTGGCTTCGGTTCTCCCGATCGAACTCTTGAAAAACAGAGCAGGAACCGAGCCTTACTGCAAGATGTCCGGAAGAACCCTGCTCAGGATGACAAAGTGCGCCGCAAGGGACCTAGTGGACCGACCCTCAGATTGACCTCTGTTCCTTCGCCACCTGCCCGAGAGCGTATGAATTGGAGGAATTGAGTCCAGCCGCGGCCGGTCTCTAAAGGTGTGTGTTTCAAAATTGGGTCTTTCCTAGGGATTCCATGGAAGTTTCAAAGACCCCATAAGGGTGAACCTTCGTAGTCAAATCCATACCAGCAGAATCCTCCGCAGCAGGCCGAAAAAGAATGGCACTACGACCAAGGGACCGAACACTCGCGGTGCACCAGATGCGGTGGCGGTATGATCCGGCAACGTGACTATGCCACCGCCCGCTTTAGGAATCCACCGCTCGACAGTTAACCGTCGGAGCACCACGTGTTGCCCACACCACACAGCAAGTGCGCTGGTGCTACGCGGGGTGGGACCTTATCACCGTTACCGGGGACCATCACACGGCCCGATCCTCCACGAACCGCTGTCGGGACCAAATCGATCTACCAACACCTGCGGCTGTTGAAATACAATTAGGAATATCGAAAGGACCAACCACGGTCGGACGAGGTAAGCCAGGTAGGGTCGGATGACAACAGTCGATTTCGAAACAAGCGTTGAGTTATCTGAAGTGCATCGTGACACCTCGATTGTATTTTCCATTTCATCAATCCCGAGTGAGACGATACGCCCATGAGTAACAATGTATCTCCCGTCCCCATGACCACTGCGGCGGAGGTTTGGCGTCGCCTCATCCAGGAGCGCGTGCTCCGGCCAAAAAGCTACGACAAGGATATCGTCACTCTCTTAGAATCGCAGTTACCTGGCTCGAAGCCGTTGGCTGTGCGTATGGAGGCCGCCGGATGGACCGCGCGGGACTTATTGCGGGCGATGTCTCCGGTAGTTGATTCGTTCGCTGGTCTTATGCGCGATCTGCTTTCCCTCTACAATGACATTGATGCCACCCGTGCGACAACGGAGAACCTCATCCTTTCCTATGAATTCGACGAGGGGGAAGTGTTTGACCAGTCGTTGATGCAGTTCCGGAGTGCTGTTGCCACTTTGGATCGTGTGCAGGCTGCTCGTGGTGCGTTCGTGCTCTCGACACAGCGATGGGAGTATCCTTCGGCCAAATTGTGGTCCCCCTGCAACGCTAATTTTCGGGCTCTACGTGGTGAGGACGAGGACGAGTGGAGATTCACCTTGCCTGTACCTCCGGAGGTGGATGACCCCGAGGTGGCGCGCGGAGTGTCCCTTGTGTACGCGGTGCTCACAGCAAGCTGCGACACACTGCGGAACTACGGCGCGACCATGCACGCCGTCAGCAACAATCCTGCGCTTCAGGATAGGAAACAGAACGAGCTCGCGGAGCATCGAAAACTGTTCTTCGATTTCACCGATTTCTTCCCTGAAGTGGTGATCCTGCGACTTCGAGCAGACGTCGAGCACCTAGCATCCAGGCCTTCCAACGATGTCAACAAGTGGCTTCGTGAAATAGAGATCTGGTGCTCGTCGTTCTGGGGAACTGAAGTTAGTGATGCAGCATCCGCTTTGGATTCGGTGTTGTCCTTGCCAATGTGGGGCAAACGCCACGAACTGTATTCGACGTGGGTGGTCTGCATTATAGCTAAGGCGTTCAAAGGGCAAAAATTGCAGTTCGAGGTAGTCAACGGACGGCTAAGTTTCCCATTCAAAGCCACCAAAATTGCATCTTTTGAGGACCCTGCCGGTCAAGTAGAGCTATGGTCCGAAGTTAGGTCTGCTGCATCCGGTGTGTTAGCTCATGGTCGCAAGCAGGGAGTGCAACCCGACTATCGCTTCCAGCGACCGGGGCAGGCGCCGCACGAAACAGATATGGCTATCGAAGTCAAACAGTATAGGAGTGCCGCGGCTTCGCGTCACGGCGACACCGCGAGGGACTATGCCAGAGCCCTGCCCCTTGCCAGAGTGGCGATTGTGGCGCATGGCCCGATCGGCAATACCGCCATGAACCGTGTCGACGTCTCCGATCGAGACCGGGTCTCATTCCGCGAAAACGTGCGGTCGCTTGTATCAGCTGAGTCGAAGGCACTCATCGAAGAGCTGGCGGGAGTTTTTCCTCCCTTGGCCCCGCATGTGCTGGCCATTAAAGCTGGACAGTCTCGCGTCCATGAAGTCGAGGTCCTGCTCATCACGCTTCAGCAGGAATCAGTCCCTGACACAATTCTGCATAGAGGCATACACATCCAAGCGCTTGACCCGTCGACGGAAGCGGAGATCGTCTTGGAGATTGTGTGTCACCCGGAGCGGGGACACACGATCGATGGCGCGCGCCCCTTTGTTACCATCACCTTCAGTTATGGGGACGAGAGACGCTTCGAGGCCGTCCAGCCGAACCTTTCCACTAGTTGGCATGTCGGAACCCTCAGCAAAGGATCGTTCATTATATCGGGCAAGAGCGTCGAGAGTGTTGGCTAACTCGTGCCCGTGAGGGACGTGGTGGAGGGCCAGCGCAGACGCACTGCTAACTATTGATGGATTGTGTTTGGTGCAACGATGGAATGTGCCAGCACGGTAATGCAAATAAAGGAATTTTGCCTGTCGCAGGCTCGCTTTACCACACTGGTCAAACATGGCAACGACGAGGTTTTCAACAAAAAGCCGCCAGCATATTGAGCTGTAGCGGACCAATATCCTCGGAGAGACGCAAGATTATTCGGAGACGAACTTTGTGAGCGCACTTGGAGTCCTCGTCCAAGCGTCGGTTGTTTTTGCTATTCTCAAACCATATGCAACCGGTAAGAATAATGATGAAGTTGGAGAGTTAACCTCATGTCGACAAACAATTATTTTGCCCCAGTGAGCAAGTTACTTGCAGGATTTGAAAAGGTTGGAATCGTGTTGCGTCCTGCGGAACGTAAAACGCAAATCTATATCTGGCAGGTGGAAGGCTGCGCTGTATATGTTGGCAAGAAATCGGACAAAGCAATGCGCGCGGTGCAAGAACGAAACTGGGTTGCCGAGAAAACTGTATTGGAAAATTATGAGATCCCTTTCGTGCGTACAATGAGACGTCTTAATGCACAACCAGTTGAATACATAATAGGTTCAGTAGATTTAGATGTACTTCGAAACAAAATATTCGAACATCGAGTAAAGGGTTTCAAAGAAGCTATTGCTGAACTGCAAGACAAAGAAACGCTATCTAACGCCGAGATAGAAACAGCGTTAATACGTGCCATTGTCCAAGCTGGATATGTCTTGGCGAATTCTTCGGGAGCAGGTCTGTGGGATGGTGCTTTGCGTCAAGCCCATCTAATTGGATCCTTGACTGCATGGGCGAATTGGGGGACAGACGATGATTTTCTCTTGGGCTTGAGTGGCGATCTGGACG
>NZ_JBQSYR010000016.1:0-102859 GCF_052379505.1 Glutamicibacter sp. 363
TGGAACTGACCGCCCTGCTGAGGTGCTTGTGGCTGGTTCTGCTGGAACTGACCGCCCTGCCGAGGTGCCTGACCGTTCATCAAACGCTGGAATCCCGGAGAGTTCACGTCCGCCATTGGGGCGAAGCGTGCTGATACGCCAATCTCCCAGACCGGGTAACTGGTCTGCTGAACATCGACCGGGTTGCCGTTGCTCGGGTCGTTGAACGGCTTCGTGTATGTGTCAAGACCCAGCACTAAGTTCAAGCGGGTACGAGTGGTGATCAGTTCTTGTTGAATCGCGTAGTACAGGTTGTCGGCCATTACGCCGTTCAAGGAGCACGACAGGTAGTGAACCTTCGACTGGCCACCGTTACGTCCGTCTTCCACGACTGCCACTTTGAAGTACAGAACCGACTTGTTCTGGCGATTCTTACGCAACTGCAACCCATCAACATTGGTTAGGTTGCCGGATACCGGGATGCTCATAGTCAAAGACATTGGATGCTCCTATGTGATTCGATGTGGCCTCATGGTGTGGCCGTTGTTTCTGCTACACCTTCCATGTGTGCCACAGGGGAAGAAATATTCTGGTCTGTTTTAGGCCTAGCTATTAGTCCTTTTCCAAGGAAGAAACCATCCGCAAACGATCCATGAACTCTTCTGGCTCAATCTCTTCCATAGATGAGCAAACACCTACGAGGGTTCCCAGGATTAGCTCGTAACTCATGGCGAGGGGAACGCTAACCGTTTTGACCTTGACCGGGTTCTTGGTGCCCTCGATGATCGCAAGGATGTTTCTCGTGTGGTCTTCTAGACCAATGGCCTCTGCTGACCCGAGGATACTTTGCGCGTAGGTGGCCACGACAGAGTTAATTGGTCGTTCCGTCAGCCCTGAAAGTACCTGCGTCATCAGCATGCCCACCGCGTTGAGCGCCTTGGCTATGTCCTGGGCGTGGTATTCGGTGTTTAGCTCAACAAATTCCTCCGCACCGGTCTCTAAAAGATGATCTGTAAGATCTAACCCAAAAAGCATTAATGTCTCGGTGTTCATGCTGATTCTTCCTTTGCGAGAATAATCGGTGAATGCATTCAGCTAATCTTCCTTAGCGGACTGCCCATCACACCAAAATCGCTCATCCCAAGACAATGCTTCTGAATCCATTCGATCTTTCGTGGTTCGAGGTACCCGCATTTAGCGAGTCCGCTCTGCGCCACGAACCATCGGTAAAGCCAGTGAGTTCTTTTAGGCATTCCGCCGTTTTCCAGTAGATATGTCGATAAAGCCGTCGCACTATGATCCCATGTCAGACCCTCGTTCGCATACCATCCCGGAAGTATCGAGTTCAACAGTTCAATTTGCTTAACAGTGAGCTGATCAGTGTTGAATTGTTTCCTACAACGATCCAACCAAATTCCTAGAGAAGCTTCCAAGCTATCGTCAGATTTTGCGGTAGGCCATGTTTTCATTTGCTCTTTGAAGCCTGCTATTGCTACGGCGTAGGCTCGAAAAGCCTCGTTATTCATGGCCACCAACTCCCCATCGACGAACAGAATGTTTTTGGTCTTGCTCCGCTGGCAACGATTCTGCCTGAACAGGCACCTGCATACCAGGAATGTTCCACTGGTTGAACAACGGATCTGGACGGCGTAGAGCCTCTAGAAGTTCTTCGATCTGCTGGTGTACATCTTGAACTCGGGGAACATCGTAAAGCGTTACCTGTGGCTCAGCATCCAGACCGCCAGCAGAGGCATTGATCAGATGCAAGGTTCCACATCCAAATATTCTGTCCAACCAGCCCTGAGAAGACCTCACATCGGAGATCCGCTCAATTTTGGTTGCATGGCTGTTAACCCAGATAATCCCGCTTAGTTTTACTACCTGGCGCGTGGTGATCACGTACCTATTCGAAATCCAGGTAAACACTCGCTTGAACGACCCCAGTACCCAGATCAGAGCTATCACTCCGAACACCACGGCTCGGGCAGGCACCCCTTTGTAGCTCTCGGGGATATATATCGCGGTGAAGACCACAGCGACGATAGCCAACACAGTGAGCATCGCCGGCATAAAGAGATACTTCGGGTGGGTGCGCATGATGCGGACAGCGTTCTCGCCCTGCACGGTAGCGACTCTACGGGGAACTGCGAGTGTTTTTTCCATCGTTACCCATCATGCCGGTCTGTGAGACGTGACCCATGCACAGAATGGCCGATCCAGAAACTTTTCAGGCTACTGGGATGTTCTCTTGCCCTCCAACCCAATAAAAATGGCACCACCGCATTGCGCGATAGTGCCATTCTTAAGGGCTCAGACAGTTGCTGGGCTAGTTTTACGCCGATGCTTGGCCTCAGTGCCCACGTAGATGCTGTAGAGGTGCTGGCGAACATCATCTCGCGTTGTACCCAGAGGTTGCCCTTCAAATTTGGCTACGCCCTCATAGATGCGGTTGCTCTTCGACAAGATTGCTCGCCTGAAAGCACATGCTTTCCGTTTCTCTTCTGCCAGCTCTTCGTCGGTCTCGCCGTGAAGCATGGGCTGGGTTTCTTCTGCTACAAAAAGATGCACGATGCTTTCTGCCAAAGTGCTCCATTGCGCCGACCGATTCCCCAGGTTGCGAACTGAAGAGACGAAGAGCTTGTGCCGGCGCTTAGATAAGGCACTGTAGTCGGCTAGTGCCTTCAGCACCATTGCGCGGACTGCCGACTTATCGACGCGGATCAGTGCTTCCAGGTTCTCAACCGTGTAGTCATCCCAAAGCGCCAGGAGCCGTTCATCGCAGTCATAAATTCGGGGTTGATTGCGAAGAATGCTCAGCATTTCTTTGGCTGACTTCTCGCAGAGGCTTACATCTTTGGCGACCTTGCGGTACAGAGAAAGGCGGTCATCTCGATGTGGCCGTACCGTGGCGGGTAGGTTCAAGCCGGCCATTATGGCTTCAGCACGAACTTCGGCCTTCTTGAATTCGCGCACGCCTCTTGAAATGCGCATGTATTCGTCGCTAATTTCTTCGATTCGCTGGCGTTCGCACTCTGCGTCGGTGAAGTATTCGGTGTCGCGAGAGACGGTTCGCGACGCATTACTCAGTGACGCTAGAACTTCGTCTTCGGTAGGGAGTTGCCGGCGTTCTTTCTGATATAGATCGTTCGCCATGCGCGGGTAAGCGACGCGGAGGAACTGTCGCACCCATCCGGTCATGCTGTTGGGGAACTTGGCGAAGTTGAAGAACGCTTTAGCACCAGTTTCGCCCACTAGTTTGTCGTGGATGAGACGGTGCACGTCGGATTGGAAGTCTTCGCGTCGGTTGCGCAACCAGGCCTTATCGACACCTGGCACGGAAGTGCTGACTATGATGCCTGCACACACGTTGAACTGCACAACGGCATCGTACAGTAGCGCGCGGGCGGTATCTTCGTTGATGCTTTTCGCCCGGTACTGTTCGATTATTTGCGCACTAGATGCGTCTAAGCGCTGGCTGTTGTTTTCCGTCACATATTAATTATGTGCGACGACTGTGATAATTCCAAGAATTGACCCGAGCGAATGTAATTATTCGCTCGGGTCATCCCGCTTGGGCGGATTAACGCTGGTCCATCATTCTGACTATATCCGGGGGCACCATCAGTTCGGTGATTGCCATTTTGCCTGAGAAGTCCACGGCAATTGCCAACGGCGCACGTTTGAATGTCTTGCGCACAATACCCCTACGTCGCTCTTCAAAGAACAGCGGTTTGAAGCTGTCGTAGTTAGGTGGCTTCTCGTAGTCTTCCTCAGCAGAAACAGCGCCGACAGGAACTTCGGATTTGGCCGTCAGACGATTCAACAGGCCATCCCTATCCTCAATACCAAAGAGATCTAGAGCTACCTTCGCTTCATCCTTACCGGAGGAAAGGATGTACCCTCGCGTGATGTACTGACGCAGACCAGCCTGCACCACATCTGCCATGGTCTGGCTGAACATGTCGAAGGTGACTTCCATCGAACGCGCAGTTCTGGCTACCGTCTGTAGCTCCTGCGTACCGGCCAGCAGGAACACCCAGGCCTCATCCAGGTACACTTTTCCGCCACGGTTTGCCAGTGCCATGAGAGAGCCGAAAACCATCATGCGTACCAGTGCCATTGCCACCTTCTGCTCGATGACGGAGTTCTTTATCGTATCCTTCTGTTGCGGGTCGGGCAGGTCGATGTACTGCTGGCCGGTTCGAATATAAGTTAGCCCATCATGGAAGCGCAATGCCTCAGTGCTCGGGGATTCGCCAACGATAGCCTGGAACATCACGGACGTTGCACGATAGTCCAGAATCGGGCCGACAATTTCTTGGTGAATGCGCTGATTGAACAAGGCGGTTCTTAGAGCTGCCCCCGTGCAAATTTCTCCCGCATTCACCCCGTACAGCAAAGCCTCACGCAACTTTGCTTCATGCTGAGCTGGGTTCGAAATGCCCCATGGGTTGATCGAAATCAGCATCGAAACAGCAAGAGCAATTCCGGCATCTGTAGTCTGAGCAAATCGTAATGGATCAAAGATTCCATCGTTGGACAACAACGTATCCAACGAAACTACCTGAGCACCGAAGAACTCGTATACTTCTGAATAGTCGGAATTCATTTTCGGGTCGATAACAACCTGAGGGATCTTCTTGCCTTCACGTGTACATGCCATGTCGAACTGGATCGACTTCCAGACCATGAACATGGACTTGCCTGAACCAGTGTTGCCGATGGTGGCAATGATCGGTTCCTTGTGCTTATAGGCTTTCACGTCTGCGGTTTCGTAGAGTGCCTGATTATCGCTCTCTGTCATGCCAATGAAAGCACCCGATGGATCACCAGCTTGTGTGAGTCCATTGATGCCTGAACCTGCGATGGTCTGTGCCGGCAGGTCTTGGAGAAGTGGATTCACGGTCAGCGGTGAATAAGGGAGCATTTCTTCAAGTGCTTCGGCTTGAAGATCATCAACGGTGCGCAAATCAGTCATTGCCGATTTACCCGTTTTGAGTCGATCCACAACACCGTCAAATGCGACCAGAATAGAGGTGTCCACGCTGGACGCAGGAGCATCTTTTCTGGCATAGGCGCTCTCAACATCTTCAAGAAGAGTTAGGTGCTCTTCTTGTTCTGCTTTGTCCATCTTGCCGGACGCGACTCGTTCTTCAATATCGCTGATGTACTGTGAGCGACGACGGCGCAGTTCGGCTCTCGTTACTTCAGCGGGTTCGATTGATCCCTTAATGGAAATAGCCAATGCATCATCGCGGTACAGCTCGGTAGCCCACTGCGATGCGGAGTCCTCTGGCTCAATGAAGTCAAAGTCAAAGCCGTTGACACTCGCGATGGTTAGGGCATGGTGTCCTGGTATATCCGGCCATTTGGTGCAGTCTTCTTTGCCTGCTCGCTCAGCCATACGAGCGCTGTCTTCACCATCGAAAATGTGCATGTGCTTACTGTGGGGGAGCCTAACAACATTCGCATGCTTTCCGTGGTTGAAGAAGGAGTCAGCAAATTTAATTTCTTCTGCGGTAGGAACCTGGAAGCCGGCGCTGGCGAAGATGCTTTCCACTTTTTCCCGGTCGGGTTCGTAATCGCTGAGCGGTGCACCGCCATAAATCATAGATTCGACAACGGATTCAACGGCTTTGCCGAAGCCTTGGTCTCCGCCGAAAGTATCACTCAGCTTGACCGACATGAGCAACAGCCTGCGGTCAGTTCTCAGGTCAGAATACTGCTCTTTGAGCAATTGCTTGTGCTGAAGGCTAGCACCATGGGGGTTGAATATTTCAGGTATATTCACCCCCAAAAGTTCGTACTTGCGGTAGTTTTTTCGCATCATATTCCGGGATTTGATACCGGAAATTGGAACGAGGGATGAAAGCTCATCGAGCACTTCGAACAGCGGTTGCAAAGATTCCATCTTCGCAGTCGTGGTCTTAGCGTTGTCGACGGGTTGCAGAGGTACCTTGCGGGTTAAGTACACGCCACCAGTACGAGGAATCACCAATCCGTTAGGCAAGAGCGTGCGTATGTGGCTCCCTGAACCCGCGAGCTTCCTGATACGGTCTGGCGCGTGCTCCCATTCAAATGCCTGCGAAGATTTTCGAGCCATAATTACTCTGCTTCCTTCTTCGGTGCCATAGCGGAGTTCTTCTCCCCCATGCTCTTGTTGTACTGGTCGATGCTTTCCTTCATGCGCCGTTGAACATCTTCTTCAGAGAAGAACGGGCTAGTCTTCAGATCGACTGCACGACCTTCAAAAGCGTTCTTGAATGGTGTGAGGTCTTGGCCCGTTCCCGCGCCTCCCCATGCCACAACAGTTGGCGAAGCAGTGTCTGTATCTTCTAGCAGTAGGTCATAAGTTTGGATGGTCGCACCTCCGATAAATTCTTGTTCGTTGGTGTCCACTGGCGTTCCATCCCAAACGATGTTCACGGTGACTCGTGCTAGCCCTTCGGCAGGATTCTCTGGGTTAGGAGCGAAGTGGGTCACTTCCCCCACGCTCGCTTGAGCTACCTGCGTCAATGGGAAGTAGTTGTGCTCCGAGGTGGGGTCTTTCATTGCTAAACGGAGCTTGTTGGAATTGCCTGAGGTATAAGCCTGAAGCCACACGTCAACTGCTGGCACTATGCCGTCTGGGGCAGTCGCTAGAGTATGGTTTGGCCAAACTTCCACCATGTCGACTGCGGTGGCTTCGTTCTCTCGCATCAGAGGTTCCAAAGATGGTGCACCGACAACCCTTGATCCCAGGGCTTCAGTCCAAGTGACCTGGACTGTGGAGTGGAAAAGCTGGCCTGATGATGCACGCACTGTGAACTGGTGGGTTTCAAGACCAGGCTGTTCGACTGTCTCACCGTTTTCTTCTACTTCAGCGGGTTCAACGGCACTGATCACTCCATCCCAAGAGACTAGTGTGCCCCCTGGAAGCGGAGCGGGTTTTGATGACAGCCACGTTGTCATCGCGTTGTTCGCAGTTGCTTTGGTGGGCGAATCGACGCTCCGCTCAACAGGAGATTCATTTGAGCTTCCCTGAATGTAGATCGCAGATACTCCTATAGCCAATAAGAGTGCAAGTGGTGCAAGGACAAACGTGCTCAAGAAAACGACGGCACGGTACTTCTTGGCTCTCTTCTTCACCACAATGGCTTGCCCGCCCACGTCTGCGCGCATGTCGTAAGTCGACTGATCCCACCGAGCGGGCGACCCGTCGGTAATCTTCCGTGCCTTCGTTTTCTTAGCCACTACAGCCCAATCTTCCTAGGAACTCTTTTGCTTTACTTCAGGATTTCGAGGACAGCGTTAATATCGGCTTTAGCCTGCTGAGTCAGCTCAGCCTTCTGAACGGTGTCCATGAACTGCCGTGAAGCATGGATTTGGTTGACGTTGAGCTTGGCGGTCTTGGAGACGATGCCCAAAAGACGCAGTACGTTCCAAGCTTCCTTGAGTCGTGCTTCTTCCCAAGACGCGATTTCAACGAGTACGTCCACTGGGTCTTGACCCAAGCTGTCTTCCACGTACAGCACGTCGTGAAGGGGAGTTCCGTACTTCTTGGATGGTGCGCTGATGATGGATGCGACAGTCTTCGCAATGTCTCCATTGCTTCCAGGAATGATGTTGGAGAGTACTTCGCGCGCGGTGCCCTGAAGATCCATGATTTCCAGGGTCTTGTTGGCTACTTTGACGACCAGTTTGCGCGTTGCGGTGTCTTCGTCGACCTTCTTACGGCGGTTTGCCCGACGCTTCTGAGGTTCCTCGTTTTCAGTGACAATTGCGGACTCTTCAGCTTCCACTTGGTTCTGTTCATTCTCAGTTTCAGCAGAGCTGTCGGGGGTGGAAGTCTTGTTCTCAGTTGACGTGTAAGTGTCCTGCAATGTTCTGCCTTTCCAGCGTTTTTGTTGTCCATTTCCCATCATGCCGGTCTGTAAGAGGCGACCCTGGCACAGGACTTTGGAGAGCAACAGAACAGTGCCTCCCCGGAGCATTCGGGAAGGCACTGTTGTGCACGGTTTTAGGGGCCGTTTCGACGTGTTATGCCGAGAACTTCATGGGATCGAACTTGGCTTGGCTGGCCGTGCTTAGTTCCCTTGGCAGACCCACGATGATCCCCCCGCAGTCGCGCAAGGCCTCCTGGATGCTTGCACTTAATGGGTCTATGGAAATAGAGGCATCTGAGTCGTTGTCGGATGGGTGCATGATGCTACCTTTCGTGAGGTTTGGAAGCGTACATTTCCCATCATGCCGGTCTGCGATAAGCAACCCTGGCATCGCATAGCATTGAGGCTCCCCTCCAAAATTAGGAGGGGAGCCTCAGCCCATATGTTGATTTACTGTACGACTGCTCTTTGCGAAATGGCTTGGAATTCCCGTCGCCCAAGATTAATTGCCTCTTGATAGCCTTGCCCCGTTCCGTAGTAGTCATCTCGGCCGATCACGTTGTACTGGTGGATGACACGCACTTTAAAGTTGCCAGCCATGCGAACCTCAATGGTGGCAACAACCCTGTGCCCGACTAACTCGCGGAGCTGACGGGCCATTTTCAGAGCCAACCCGGAACCATCCATCCTTTCGGTTCGAGCAATTTCGATGCCCCGCTTGTTCCAATGCTCATGCGGTTCCGTCTTGAAGACCACGATGCCCCTAGATGAGGTCTGCTCCTTGAACACGCCCAGGATTACACCGGAAATGCGCTTAACTTCAGAACCGTTTTGACCGTTCAAAGATCGCAGGTGCTTCACCGCTGGGGAATTCTCATCGAGCATAGAGTTGAAGAGAGTGATCTTCTCGATCACCTTCTCTTCAGAAGTCAACGGATAGTTAGGGTCGAAGGGTTCATTCGCTGATGCGTTGATCGCAGATAGGATGATCTGCTGTTCCTGCTCGCTGATACCCATGTCTAGTCCTCCTGCTTCGTCGCTACTAGAAGCTCCCATGGACTCTTCCCGGAGCCGTATTTCACCAAGTCCTCGGCTGATTGGATGGTGAAGAGAACTCGCTTGATCGTTTGAGCTACCCACATCTCCATCTGTTCAAGGTCTCCATGAAGTGGGAATGGGAATTCCTCAACAACGGCCATGAGTGCCCCGCGTAGCCTTGCGTGCGAATGGAAACCCATCTTCTCGCCCTCGCATAGATGCGCTTGCCCAGGAATCCACTGGTCATGAGCCACGTTGATGATGTGTGCGAACGTTCCCGAGAGCGATGCCACCCGCTGGCGGGTAATCCGTTCGTCTTGCTTGGCCAGAATCTTCATAGCCATAGTCGTCAGGGAAAAGCCCGCCGTCATCGCGAAGCTGGATGGGTTTATGTCAGACGTTTGCTGTCCATCGCCAGAGGTGATGAACGTCGTAAACTGCGGGGCTTCTTCATAAGCCTTCGCCACCTGTTGTGGCTGAGTCTGTGTGTTCATACCTTCTTTGTGTGTCTTGCGGACGTAAATCTTTCGTGCAGGATCTGCGTCGTTGTTCTCCGGCGTGCCTACAGGGTGATCAGATGCGCCACTAGAGGGAGTTCCTGGACTATGCCCACCGAGCAGTTCCGGTATCCGAACAACCGCCACGCGCTCCCCTGGTTCTCCTGCCTCCACGCACGGCTTACAAACACGCGCTGGTGATTCCGGGGTTTCCGTCGTTGAGGGTTCGGTGGCATCATGCTCCATGGTCGTGCAGGCACTGGTTTCGACGGCCTCTGGTGCAGGTTCTTCGTGCATCGGGATAACCAGCTCATCGCTGGTGGGCAGACCAGCTTTCCTTGCTCTCCTGCCGGCTTCCTTCGCGCGCGGGCATGCGTTCACCAGTGGGCACCCTCCACACAAGGCAGTCGCTTTGGTAGGGAACTCCTGATTCTCGATGAAACGATTATGGCGCTTCCAGGAAGCGCCCATCTTTACCAGTACTCCGTCTACCTTGTCCTGAGTGATGGAAACCTTATGGATCACGCCCTCGGTGGTGTAGTAGACCCGCCCAAACTGGGGCAAAATCCCCGTGCGTTCCTTGAAAGCAAGGGCGTAGAACATGACCTGCTCATGATGCTTCTTCCAATTCTTCGAACTCCCCGTCTTGTAGTCAACGATGATCAGGTTCAGGTTGATGCCCAGCTCTGCCAGGAACTTGGTCAGCTCTTCAGGATCACGAGGCATGGCATCGTAGAGGTCGTCGGCAAGGTGCATCAGCATGTCACCGTCTGGTTGTTCTACTCCGAATACGGAGCCGAAGTAGGTCTCGGCTTTCTCGGTCGGGAGAGCCCTGCGAACCAGCTTCCCCAACTCGTCGTCTACTACTACGTCCACCCGGTCGGCTGTGCCGGTGAACGGAAAGCCGTCAGGGGCTGTTTTGACCTTGGGCATGGTCTCTTCGAGCTTGATTTCATTGGAGTAGACGATCACCTGCTGGGGGTTCTCCATGGCGGAAATACGGCCCGCTTTGCTCAGGACGCTGTTTCGCCAGGTCTTCAGCTCCACGTCATCCATTTCCTCATTCTCGCGCTTCTTTGCAGTGAGCTGATCCAATAGTTCGTAGAACTTCGATTCGGTACGAGAAGAGGGCATCAACGAGTAAAGGTCTTCGAGAAGCCGATGTGCATCCGTGCCCACTGGTGCGGGGTCTAGCGGGGCTTCATCGCGGGGAAGAAGGTAGCTGACGGCCCATTTCGTGGCGCAAGCACCAGATTCGAGTGCCTGAGCAGTTGAGGGCGACATACGTGCGCGTTGAATACGATCCCGTGTTGTGTCGTTGACGATCCTCAGGCAGTTGCCTTCCCACTCAACGCGACCGCTGAGGTCTAATGGGTTTGCGGTAGCCTCTTTTTTGGCTTCAGTTGTAGTGTTCATACCTCCCATGTGTGCCTGCCGGGGGAAAACAATTGCTCCCTGGGTACGCTAGTTCTTCTTAGTCGCAGGCTGAGAAGAGGCCGGGCGACTCTACAGTCTTCCCGGCCTCTGCGCTGATCTTGTCAGTCTAAATCTCTGCCCCGAGCAGGATTCCCTTGATCTTTGCCTTCTGCCCCTCGTTAAGGCTCACGGTTTCACCTTCGCCGTCGTGTCCGACAATGAGTGCGGTTCCTGCAATGTAGTCGCCGGACAAAAAGGTGAATCCCATTTGGGTGGCCAGCACGGTGGCGTGGATATTGATGTCCTCGTCGGTCAGCTTGCCTTCTTCGTCAATCACAATGTCGATGTTGTGGTCCGCGCCGAGGTACTGGACGGTGGAGCAACCGATTTCTTTGTACATGGCTGGGTAGGTGTACCCTTCTTCGTTGGCTTCCAAGACAACCTTGTAGGCTTCGCCGTCTGCGGTGACCTTCAGAGCTTCGATGTTCTTTGCCATGGTGTGAACTCCCTTTTGTGAGTCGTTGTTGTTCGTACACCACCTATGTGTGCCTCGCGGAAAGAAAATATTGCCCTGAGATTCTGTGGATTCTCGACCTTTCGGCAGTACTAAGGGGCATATTTACAGCCGACAAACCATATGCACATACCTTTTACCGCGATTACGCACAGGAAACCATGTTGCCAGTACACACCTCCTAACCCGCGCTATTTTCCTTCCCACCGGCACACATTGAGCATGTCCAGCAATCGAGCCGTCACAGGAGAAGATATGTCGCTCATTCCCGAAATGGTCAAAGTGCTTAAGGCCAACACTGGGGCACAAAACCTGAACAACGTCTTCGTGGACTTTGTGCATCTCAGCGCAATATCCCTGCGCAACGTTTCAGACCACCAAAGAAGAAAAGAGCGCGAGCAAGAGTACCTGCGCATTATCAACAAATACGAGAAAGATCAGATCGACCGTTTTCCGTTGCTACTGAGCATGCTCGTCAATGAAATGGAGACACACTCCCGCGACGTTCTAGGAGAGTTGTACATGAAGCTGGAACTTGGTTCCAAAGACCTTGGACAGTGCTTCACTCCTTGGCATGTCGCAGAACTCATGGCACAGCTTCAAGACCCGAGAGAGCTTCACCAAGCCGTAGAGGAGAATGGATTCATCAGCATTGGTGAGCCAGCCTGCGGTGCCGGCGCCATGGCCATAGCCACTGTCATGAACCTGTCCAAGATTGGCATCAATCCGCAACAGGAAGCCCACGTGACCGCTGAAGACATTAACAGCACAGCAGTACACATGGCCTACGTCCAATTAACGCTCCTGGGCATCCCTGCCGTGGTCTTCCAGCGCAACACCCTCACGGGAGAAACATTCTCGGCCTGGCCGACACCATGGCACATCCTGGGAGGCTGGCAGAGTAAACTCTCACGCGCCGAAAGAGAGCCACAAGACGACCAGCTAGCCTCTTAAATTGCTAAAGGCACCAAGTTCCCCATGAACTTGGTGCCTTGTCTTATCAGGCTGAAGTGACTCCCAGGTGCTCCTTGAGAATCCTCTGTGCTTCGTTGCGCACCCTGCCCTGCAAGGTTCTGGCTCGATGCCGGGTAATGCCCATGATTTCAGCAATGCGAGTTACTGGTAGGACTTCCCCATAGTCACGGTAGAACCCGCCGAGCCATATATCGGCGTACTGTGCGGTTTCTGCGTCTTTCGCCGTTTCCTGTAATTTTGCGATGATGAGCCGAACTGCTTCCTGTCCTTCGTGTGGGTGCAACAGGAAGCTGTCATCGGCCAGCGCATCCATAGTAGACAGGTGCCTTGCCGGAACTGCTGGCGAGCCGGTGTCATCGGAGCCTGTGTCATCTAACGATGAGACGTTAGGCAAACCATTCCGGGCTTTCTCCAAGGTCATCTGCTCGCTTCGAGACCTGCGCCCCCGGTTGAACTGGTCGATCAGCTCTTCCTCATTCACCATCACGCCTCCCGCGCGATGCGATGCCACGAAACGCTCGTAGTCCTGGTGCGTCCGCACTTGGGCGCTGATGCCACCAAATTGGTTCACTTCGTTCACCAGGAAGTTCTGAACAGCATTGGAAGAACGGCGGTAAACCATTCCCCAGAAGTTCTTAAGTTCTTCCAGTTCATTCGGTGACTCAGCTAGGTCACGCAGGTACAGCCAGGTCTGAATGAAGATTACTTGCCGTAGGTCGTTGAAGTATGTGCGACCAATGCGGTTAGTGCGTAAATAGCGGTCAGCAATACCGGCCACCGCCCTCATTGAGACCGTTGACCTCATGAAATCTTCAATGAAGCGCTCACGCTCGTTTTCAGGTACGCCACAGACCGTGCGCACCTGTTCCAATACTTCTTGCCTACTCACGCTCTACCTTCGGTCTGGGCGCAAACGGGAACCCCTGCCAAACTGGCTCTTTGGGTTGCAGGACATCTGCCCATGCCTGAATCCTGCGTCCGCCACTTCGTGAATCGACTAGCCACCCAATCGTGATTTCCCTCGGTTCAACGTCTACTTTCAACACTGAAATCATGAGGTCTAGCACCTGCAAGGCTTTCTTTTCACCCCAGCGTGGCTGGGAAGTGAGAAGAGAAATCAGACGAATTTTCCGCAAGGGAGCGCCGTCCTCGGTACAAGCTTCATCAATGACTTCCATCAGGGAGACTTCTGCGGAGGCGACCAGAAGCAACCATTCAGCTTGAAAACGGCGTGCTTCTACCGCGTTTTCTCGCATGCTACTCCCGTTAGCGCTGTTAATCTTTCGCCCTGCCATACGCCTCTCCCATTAGATGCTGTCGCCTAGCGCGTCTATCGGGCATACATTCGAGTGCACCGAGTGACTAAGCTCCATAGCTTTCTGAACCAACTCGCTAGTAACTAGTTTGCCAGTTGAATCGCTATACGCTTGAGCAATCAGGCCGTAGTCGGTCAACCCTTCCTCTCTGGCGAACGCTCTAATCCTCGGCCCTTGGTCAGGATCGCCCAGCGCACGTTGCACCGCCCGATACGATTCCCGCTGAAGAAATTGCGAGATGTAACGCTTTGGATCAACCTTCTTGTTCTTCGACGGATCGAGCAAGGAATCAATCAGCTTCAGTGAAACCGCTTTCTTCCCTTGCTGGCGTTCCTTCTCTCCCCCGTAGATCATGTCGTCAACGACTTCATCTACGGCGATGGGGTCTAGGAGCATCTTGCTCTTCACGCCCAAAGCGTTCGCTTCCAGGGTGAAAACATGCTGATTCCTGATGACGATCTTTTTGGTAGCTCTCGCCAAAATCGGAAGGACACCCAGCCATAGGTGGTCAGTGTCCGCGGTGCTAATCGTGTTTCGCAAAACGGCGTTTAGCTCGTCAGCGGTTCCACGCCCAACACGGATGACACCTAGAGTCTCCCCTACGGTGCAGTTCTGAGTCCGTGGGCGCACCGTAGAGCGTTGAGCGGGAGCAAAGCGGATGATCTGCCCGCCCGTAACCTGGTGCCCCATACCGATAGATGTATGGGCGACTTCATGGGAGAGCATGTCTTCCGTTACTACGACGATGGAATCAGCATCGTAGGATCGACGAACCGGGAACAGCACCTGTCCGCCGTCGCTGGCGCGCCCTTTCCTTCCGACGTTCACTAGGGGGAAATCCCAATCCCACATCGGCAGGAAAACTAGTCCTACCGCGTCAGCGGGAAGACCCTCATCGAGAATTTTCCGCGCTGACTGCGCCCACCAGATGTTCTCTAGGTGCTTACACACCTCAAAGTTTCCGGGGTGCGGTTCGCCGGCCACGCCAGCATCAAACACCATATGCGTTGCAGTCACCTTGTTACCGCCTACTTCTTATTTCTCTTCATATTGAAGAGCTTCACCAGGAAGTTAGGTTCCTTCTTCGGGCCAGCAAGAATTTCTTCGATTTCCTTGGTGCGTTCTACCAACGCATCAGTGCGCGTCATGCGAATCAGAGCCTTCAGAACGCGGAACGAATACAACGGCGTGTTCAGTTCTAGCTGATGCGAGTCCATAGCCAGCTTCGCCTCACGAGAGAACGGGATACCGCCGAGCACTTCACCGTAGCCTCGGAAGGCATTGGCGTGACCTGCTACAACGTCTCCCATGTCTTCCATGTCTACGCGGTTGAAGAGAGTCATGAACTTTGACGCTGGGATGTTCAGCCCCTGGGTAAGGTGCTGAAGGCGAACCTGCAACGAGTTCACGTTGACCGTGGAACACTCAGCGACGGCAATTGCCCATCCAGTTTCGCTCTTGATGATGGGTGCCCATAGATCTTCAACTACGCCAGTCTTGTCATCATTCTCAAGAATCTGAGTGTCAATAATAACCAAATCACCACGCTTTCGAGCTTCCTCAATCACTCGTTCGTAGAAGAGGTTGTCCACGTCTCCGCGACGATTCGTGCTGGACAGTGGAGCTGCCACAAAGCCGAAGGTCACTTCGTCTGCGTCGTGCTCCCTGTAGTAGTTGATCTGCTCCGGTTCAATGAAAGCAACGTTCGGGTCGTTATGCAGTGACGCGTCCTGAATGGTGGGTAGCCCTGACCGCTCAAGACCGAGCATCACCATTAGATCGCCCTGACCGCTGTTGGCATCAATCAAAATCACCTTGAGGCCGGCCAGACCTGCTTCGTGAGCAAGCTGTAATGAAGTGGAAGACTTACCAACTCCACCCTTTGTGGAAAGCACGACGACGGTCTTAGCTAAAGCCTGTCGTCCATGCACGATCTGCTCCTGCTGGTAGCCGAAGCCCTGCCTTTGATTCTGAGGGGCGAAGCCCTGCTGTTGCGGATTGTAGAAGGCACTTCCTTGCCCCTGGTTGTACCCTCCACGCGGGTCTTGCTGGAACCCGTCACCATATCTCGGATCGACACCGTACCCCTGCTGATTGGGCGAGTACTGATCAGGGCGCTGGAAACCCCCGCGCGGATCAAACTGATCATTGGGTGGGTATCCGTAACCACGCTGATCCTGCGGTGGGTAGTTGCCGTTCCACTGCTGGTTCTGCGGTGGGTCTTGGACTGGGCGACCGTACTGGCCATTGCGATCCTGCTGGTACCCCCCTTGGGCACCCGGCTCTGAGTAACCATTGCCGTTCCACTCTGGCTGACCTTGATCCAGAGACCCATTACCTTGGCGGGACTGGTCATGCATAGGACTCTGGCGGTACTGAGATGTGTGCTGATCGAAATCCTGGTTAGGTGCATACTGCCCAGCCCGTTCCGGCTGGTATACCCTACCCTGTGGATCATTTCGATGCGGGTCTTGCCACGCTGGCTCCGCATTAGTTTGCTGGCCGAACTGTTCGTCGCGGTTCTCACGTGATTCGGGCTGATCCTCAAAGTGATCACGTGGTGCAGGTGAGGGGGCAGGTCGCTCTACCATGCGCTCTGGCATCTGGTGTAGAGCTTCAGGCTCCTGCTGACGAACCTGGTTCGAGTAATGATCCTCGCCGTTCCCCAGCCCATGGGCCGAATCTAGCTCTTGATCCCCAGTCGACTGGTGCTCGCGAGGATTATTGAACTGTTCTGCCTCTTCAAGATCGGAATCAGCTGACCTGCGCCCTCGGCTTCTCATGTCCAACGGCGGGGCTTGCAAATAGCCTGAAGAGCTTTCGCTAGTGATGCCGGAAGTAATGCTGGCAAATTCCTTGTCTTCCATCTCGCGTTCAAGGCGTGCGAGTTCATCGTCGTCATCTTCACCGGGAGCCAACGAAGACGATTCATGGATAGGTGGCGCAACGAATGCTCCTGGCGGGAAGGTTCGTCCTTCCAGCTCTGCAAGCTGAGGGAACCCTATCCTTTCAAGAATGTCGTTGAGAGCCACTGGCGAGATAACTGCTGATAGATCGTCACCTGTGAGCGTTTCAACGTCGCCTTGCCGGATAACAAGTACAGGAATTCCTGTCTTCACCGGGAAAACAGCGCACCATCGTTGCAACCCAGAGTCAGGCTTCTCCGGGTCTTCGACTAGAACAGGAACAGGGTGACCCAGTTCTTCCGAAAGGCGACGCACTTCCTTACCGACGTAAGGCACGTTTCCCACGACGCATTCGATTCCAGCCGATTCAAGAATCGGCTTCAATCCATCAAGTTCACCGATCAGGCCTACAGCGTATTTTTCGTCCATATAAGTCCTATGGGATAACTCGCTCGAACTCCGTGCATTTTCTTTCCGTGCCAGGGTGGCTCCCTACAGACCGGCATGATAGGTGGCAGAAATCCAGTTCTAGTGAGGAACCCGATGAACCTGAATCGAAGCAACACGACGTTTACCCTCACCCTCATAGCGCTTATCGCCACCTGCACTTCCGTAGGCACGACACCGGAAAAGCCACGTGATACCGATGCAGTATCGGTAACCACCTACAAAACCAATCCTCATGCTGTCTTCCCAGTAAACGTTCACGAGTACGACGCTCCGAAGATTGAGCGCGCCAGCCTCTCGGCTCTCAAGAAGATCGACCCAACGTTCCACTACGATCTGGACTCCCCCAGCGTGATGGAACTTTCCGGCGAAACAAGCTCCAGCTATCCCTCCGAGCTGATCTACGAATGGCCAGAAGACAAAGAGGCCAAGGAAGCTACCACACCCCCTACTCCAACTCAGTCTGAACCTGACGGCAGTTACTCTGATGCCATGGTTCGACCGGAATACCGGGGAGAGATCATCGCCGTCTCTGAGAACATCTCCCCCATCGCACCAGACACCCTCCGACAGAAGATCGTCGACATTGCAGTCCAGTACGTCGGTGCTCCTTACGTCTGGGGCGGAAACACACCAAATGGCTGGGATTGCTCCGGTTTCGTCAAGTACGCATATGGAAAAGCCGGCATCAACACCGCAAGAACGACTTCCACCATTCGTGCGTCCGGTCAGTTCAAGCGAACAACTAGCCCCCAACCTGGCGATCTGGTGTTTCAAAACAATGGCGGACATGTCGGAATCTATCTTGGCAACGGGCGCATGATCGGCGCACAGAACCCCAGTGTCGGCACCATCATCCACAACGTTTCGAGGAACCCGCTCTTCGGCTACTACACCCTCGATAGGAACTAAGAACTATGAAAAAGGCACTGGCGAAGCTCAACATAAGCAAATCCCTGAGCTATCTCAAGAACGTCGGCAAGTCGGCAAGCAAAACCATACCGTCAGTATTTCTCTTAGTAGTTCTGCTCATGTTTGCACCGGTTTTCATCTACAGGTTGACGCACGAGGAACAGTTATTCACCGTTTTCGCGGTGGTTGGATTCGCCATACTCGGTCGTATCTTCCTGATTTTTAAGCGGTCGATGAGGGGATACGAGGTTCGGGAATGGTCGCCCAACCGTGCTGGTCTGGCCATTCCGACTAGGTTCGACGATCTGCACGAACAGCGCATACACCTGGTTCAGCGCTTCAACGATGAGACTTTCGCTGAATATGTTCTAGCTACGTCCGAGCCTGAATGGACAACAGAACAACTCATGGAGCACGCCTTGGAAAAACATCCCCCGTGGCGCAAATCCATCGAGCATCCTGCAAAGATCGACGTAGCGCACCACGAAGCCGGCCATGCCCTCATGGCTTATCTCAACGGCTCGACCGTACTGAAGGTGACAGTTCGCCCGTCGGGCAACTTGGTGGGTCATTGCGAGTACGCCAACGACTCTTATCCACGCCCATCCGAAGAAGTGTCTTGGGCAATGCTCCAAACATCATTGGCCGGCCAAGCCGTCGATCATGCCCGAGGAATCCGAGATTCTGGCTCCGCTTCCGACATGCAATCATGCATCTCGCATGCGTATAACCTCATCTCCATTGGAGAAAAGCCCGAAGGGTACGAAGGTGACCTGACTACGGATGCACTCATCAGCTCCGCCCGAGAGCTAACCAAGGAAACAGTCAACAAGCATATATCCACCATTTCAGAGTTTGCCGAACTACTCTCGGAACGCGGAACTCTTAATGGCCGAGAAGCACGGCTATTCTTTAGATCCAGACTCGGACGCTAGGCAATATTTCTTCACCACAGGCACACATTAAGGCCGGGAGATTCATCCGAATCTGCCGGCCTTACCCATGCGGGTCTTGGCCTCAACCCTCGGCATATATACACTGTATATATGGAAAGGAGGTTCACATGACCAAGTTACTGATCAGCTTCCCCGATGATGTGGCTAAACGCCTACGCTCGGAAATTCCCAAAGGTGACCTGAGCAACTTCGTGTCAAAGCAGGTTGAAAGCGCCCTCGACGCGCAGAAGCTTCGTTCGCTGGATGACGCAATCGCAAACATCAAGCAGAACGACAAGCCATTGCTTGATCGACTCGGGAATGTATCGTGATCTGGACTCCTAACGCAGAAGATGTTTTCCGCGCTTTCTCGGCAATCTACGATTCATTTCCAGACGTGAGAGACGCGGGATTGCTCCAAAGCGCGCTAGAGCGCCCTCAGGTTAGCTTTTACGGTCAGCCACAGTATGTGTCGATCCACGAAAAGTGCGCTTCACTCTTGGACTCCCTGTGCCGAAACCACGCGTTGGTCGACGGTAATAAGCGATGCGCCTGGATCGCGATTCGTTTGACCTATTTCCGCAATCTCGGAGCCGTGTGGACGCTGGGAGATGATGAAGCCTACGACTTAGTTATCGCCGTCAGCAGTACGCATCTGGAAGTCAAGGAAATTGCCCGTCGGCTAGGACAAGGGTTCAAGCCAATGAGCTAACTGCGGAAGCAACTAAGGCCACCTCGAAGCGAGGTGGCCTTAGTTGTACCTGTCTAGCTGATGAGTTTCACTTCCAAGGCCTGACCTGCCTTGATTCCCTCGTCAACCGTAAAAGAGACCAGGTTCCCCACGCCGAGCATCTTGGTTCCCTTTGTCGGAACGATGTTGCTGTGGTGGAAGATGTAGGTATTCGATGCGTCATCGCTGATGTACCCGTACCCGCGCTCCAACGAAATCCAGGTGATGTTTCCTCGTAGGTTCACGTTCCCTCCTAGGGGGTGAAAATGCGCGTCACTTCAGTATCCACGCCTAGAGCCATTGAGAGTTCGCTCATGGCCATGCTGTGAGCTGATAGCACATTGATTTCCGGGTGTTCATCATGCTCAAACAATCGGTAGGCCGGCGACTCGTAGAATCGGGATTCCAAACCGTCTGATTCATGGTGCACACGATGAATGTCAGTAATAAAGCGACCGCGACCGTTATCCACGGTTTCCACGATCACGTCTTCAGCAAGACCCAACCGGTTGGTGATCTTGATAGTGGTGCTGAGATGGTTTGAGATGCCCATGAAACCAAGCTTAACGCTCGTTGCTCCTTTCTGAGACGGGCTTCTGGGGCAAACAGCGCCCACCTGCTTGCCCCTCTCCCCTAGCGCCTATGCGCCATTGAATGACTGCACGTAGTGCCTGTACTGTCGGATGCTCTCGGCAATGTCGTGCGTGGCTGTGTGGTCGCTGGTCTTTGGTTCAAGCGTTTCCTGCACTGCTGGGAAGCTTCTGCAAACCATGTGCTCTATCGAGCTAACATCTAGCACACGGTAGGTCATGATCTGCTCTAGCCGTGGGAAGAACTGGCGCACTACTTCTCGGTCGAAACTAACCGAATTTCCGGCGAGTACTGCACCGCGGAACTTGTGGCCGTCTGGCATTTCTTCACCGCTTTTTGGAAAGAGCGGTTCGATGTTGCTGACTAAGAATTCTTCCACCATAGCCAGAGGGATACCCTCGCCGTTCTGTAGGCGGTGGATCAGGCCAGTTTTGGTGTGCATCTCACGAACATACTCGTTCATATTGAACAGCGCGTTCTTGAAGTTCTCTGGGCTGATGACCAGTGAACCGGACTCCCAGAGGATCTTTGTGGCGGTCGCGTCCGTGACCACAATGGCGACTTCTAGAGGTTCGAAGCCCTCGTCGAATGGCAGGCCAGTGGTTTCGAAATCCGCCCAGATGAGGTTGTGCCCATCTACGTGCTGTTCGGTCATTTTAGTTGTCTCCGCGTTCTTGGTTTCGGTCATGATGTTCATGACCCCAAGGTGTGCCCGTCGGAAATGAAAAATTGTTCTCTTCCATCAGAGATTGGATTCGTTGTTCCACCAGTCCACGACGTGCCCAACTGCACCAGCCTCTTTCGTTTTCGTGATGACTGCACATGCAGACCGTTTTACGCCGTCCACTAGCTCTATTTGCATGGTGTCCGCATCGGAAAGTGCCATCATTGGTTCAACTAGGCACTGCTCTGCTGGCAGGAGCATGAATGCCATGGGCATGTTCGCGTCGTACCAGCGCACTTGTTCGGCGCGAGATAGGCTGTCGAACCATTTGTTGATCGTTCGAACGCCTACCTGGATTCGCGTCTGAACTGGTGAATCATCGTCAGGAAATACCAAAGTTGGGTGGCTGGTACCTTTCACACCAAAGTTCTTGTCCTGGCTGGGCTCGTCAACAATGTTTGTGATCGGCGCAATCTCGTAGGTCTTCTTGAACTTCTTAGCTATAGCCTCGCCCATGCCCTCGGGGATGATGCATAGCTTTTCAGCTCCATGCCAGGAGCGAATTCCGCCAAGTTTTGAGGTGGCGTACTGTGCGAGCTTGTCATAAGGCGCTTCTGGAATCCGAGCGAAATTCAGCTCGAACCCTGTTTCTTTCCAGCGGGCATAGGCCGGCGCGAGTTCGCGGTAATTAACGATCTGCTGAACGTATGTGAGTGATGCTCCCGTGATGCCGGCAGTGAGCACGTCCGTTAGCACTGGTCGCACGGACTGCTGGAAGATCATGATGCGAGCGTCCACTGGGTCTCCTGTCAGGCGCAAAGGTTAGTTGGCGGGATTCGTGCGTCAGCAACACTGTACGGCTTACGAATGGCTTTCCGGTCATCCGATAATCCACTTTTACAGACAGCGCTACGGAACATAGACACGTATCAAGCATACCTCAATACATCCCAGCTTTCCGGTTTACCGTATAGAAAAGCCATAAACATGTATAGAAAAGCCAGCTTTTAGCAAATAAAACCGTAAACACAGTTGTAAGTACGGCATAAATACGGGTATCGTCAGACCTATGCAAACCATAATGATCGCGTCAACCAAGGGTGGCGAAGGAAAAACCACCACGGCTGTTCACCTGTCCAAGGTCTCCGCCATACTCGGCTACAAGACCTTGTTCATCGACCTCGACCCATCCATGGACGGAACCAAATGGTTCAACTTGGAGCCAGCAGACGATGATTTCTTCATTGGTGACATTCTGAGCGCAGACGGAACCGCCGACAAGAATCCCGACCGCAACCCGGTCGGCTGGGCAATGCAAATGGCACTTCAGAGCGACTGGGATGAAAACCTCTTTGTCATCCCCTCGCACGAATCCCTTGGCACCCTCGAATTGAACACTGACCCAGCAATGGAGCTACGCCTCAAGAAGTCTCTCATCGGAGCAGACTACGACGTGGTGATCATTGACTGCCCCAACCGCTCCGGTGGCCCACTCCTGCGATCTGCTCTACTCGTCGCAGACACCATCATCTACTCCGCCACTGGCGACGAAGGTGGTTACGAAGGTGTCAACGGTGCACGTAAAGCCCTACAGATCTTCCAGGAAGAGCAGGAGCTACGTGGATACCCTGCAAAGATCGAAGAAGCTGGAACCGTATTCTGCGGGTACCAGGAAGTCGCCACGCCACGCATGACTTCCAAGATTGTTGACGACCTCCGCGAACTGGGTGTCCTGCTCACTCCGCTGGTACCTGCACGCACCTGCGTCAGGGAATCCCGCACAGCTCGACGTTGGGTGGGTGAATGGGGCAAGAAGAGTGAGCCAGTCATCAATGCCTACATGGAACTAGGAAAGAAGATCATCAAATGAGCGAGCAACCAAACCTGTCTCGGCCACAGAAGACTATTGACCGGAGCGCGCATCCTTCCCGTACTTCTACGTCCACTCCCCCAGCGCCTGCGACGACGGAAGAACCTACGCCCTTGCCGGCCAGCAAGCCAACTAGCGATCTAAAGAGCGCCAATGAGGCCATAGAGGAGTTCCGGCGCGCCAACGACGCTAGCGCGCGGGAGAAGGTCACGGTAACCCTTGACCCTGCCGTTCTTGGTGCCCTCCGCGACCTGAAGAAACTCCATAAGCTTCCACAGGGTGTTGCCATCGACATAGCGGTAAAGAACTTTTACCCGGACTTGTACGAAAAGAACGTCCAGGAGTTGAAAGACCTCCGCTAAGCGGTTCCCAGTCAGTAAGGCCACACCATGACCTTGGTGTGGCCTTACTGCTTTACATACAGATCAACAGCAGTATCTATGGCAAAATCATACGGCTAATCGTATGAATCATGCGGTTAACCGTGAAACCGTCACCAGTCCACAGCAATACAGGCGCATTTCAGTACATATCCGTTTTCATCGTTAAGCATCAAGTTCAGACCGAGGCACCTGGAATGCGCTCAGGCAAGAGAAATTCCCCAATTCGAAGATCGGGGCCTCCCCGCTTGTGCCGGGAAATGAAAAGGCGAGAACGTTCCCCCTTTGCCCTTTGAGTCACTTCCGCCTATGAGGGAAACGCGCCAAACATCAATCATGCTTCAACTCGGTTGAGGTATCGCACGGTGAGCCATTCGACCCAAATTCGACCATATGAGCACACAGGTTTTAGCCTGTAGATATGGTTTCATGTAAGCAATTTACAGTAATACTGATTTCAGTTACCGGTTTATGCATTCAAATACAGTTGCACATACTGCAATATGGTTCTACGGCTCCCTCGAAATGAATCCATACTTGAGAGCGACGGCCAACTATCCCTAGGTGCTCGCGCGCTGTTCCTCGTTGAGCGAGACTATGTTGCCCTTCGCGTCGGTACCAACAATAGCGACGGTGCCTGCCAGCAGGTAGGGGAATGGCCGACCGGAGGGCAAGGTAGTTCAGTCTTCGCGGGGGTTCAAAAAGAGCCTTTGGCTATTCCGCCCTCATTAACCGGGAACACGATGCCACTTGGTGCGGTAACGAATTCTGCCGTCTGGCACTTGATGATTTTGGTACACAGGTGATCCGGCCAGTTTCATTGAATTCTTGCTCCACCCAATCGGCAATGCGATTTTCTGGGCTGATGATATTGGCTCTGATTGCACTCACGGCGTGTTTCCTTCTCTTTATACATGCCAATGGGCGGTGTCTAAACCCGGTGAAGGGTTTAGACACCGCCCATCTTGGACTGCCGGTAGGGGAGTGGCTTAGAACGGCGGTTCGTCGTTGGAGTCTCCCCAGCCTCCGCTGTTGTTCCCGCCCGTGCTCCACGGATCATTGGCAGGAGCGTTCCAGCCTCCGCCCTGCCGTGGAGCGTTATTCTGCTGGGTGTCCTGTGGGGCATGCGTTGGTTGGAAGCCTCCACTGCCTCCACTGGCGCGCTGGGTGCGGGTGACCTTGGCTGATGCGAAGCGCAGTGATGGGCCGATTTCATCGACTTCTAGTTCCATCACGGTGCGCCGTTCGCCTTCCTTGGTGTCGTAGGAGCGCGAGCGTAGCCGTCCTTGCGCAATGACTCGCATTCCTTTGGTCAAGGTCTCTGCGACGTTCTCTGCCGACTCGCGCCACACAGAGGCGCGCAGGAACAGTGCCTCTCCGTCCTTCCATCCGTTACTGTCACGGTCGAAGGTGCGCGGGGTGGATGCGATGGTGAAATTGGCTACCGCTGATCCAGACGGGGTGAAGCGCAGTTCAGGGTCGGCGGTGAGATTTCCGATGACCGTGATAACGGTTTCGCCTGCCATGGTGTTTCTCCTTTTCATTCGGGTTAAAAGTCGCTCGTAGCACCAGTGGATGCTCGCATCGTTAGTGTGTGCCTACTGGACAGAATTATTCATGCTAGCCGGACAGGTTTGGGGGAGTGCCTCTGTCCAATCAGGTCGCTCCGGGTATCGCCGTCATCCTTGATGGACATATGCATTGAATACAGTTGATCGCACAGTTTTACATTCTGACGTACTTTCTACCAGATATATTTTATGGTTTTCTGTATAACTGTTCTGTATTGGTGCATGTATCCCTGTATTTAGCAGATAGATTTCTTTCCTTCTGGCACACATTGGCATGGAAGCAACACTGCCATTTTGGAGGGCACGAATGAGCATTACTTACCCACGCACGATGAACAGCAAGAAGAAGCCGGTCTACAAATTCACTGTGACTAAAGGCCTTTCTGGTCGTGATCTGAAGGTCACCTTCGCGCACAACAACATCAACCCAATTTTTCTTGTGGACGAGCAGGGGGAACCTCAGCTTGGGTGGCGCGTGGATTTCCAGCAGAAAGGTAACTACGACTTCGATAGTCTGCCTCAGACTCTGCAACCAGCCGTCCGTGATGCGGTCAATGAGATTCTTGATCGCGAGCTTGAGTACATCAAGCCAAAGGTTCGCGATCACAACAGCGTCTCTTATGCCGTCTATGAGACCGTTTGTGAGGCCGTAGTCGGCATCTATGACGTGGAAGAGGTCTTTATGATACTGGGGCGCTCACACGCACTTGAGTTCGATACCCCGCTGTCGCCCGAAGCCTTGAACGTGGCGCACAGGTCGCTGAAGAACTTCACTGATGTTGAACGGCTGGAAGACGCCGGACAGAAGATCAAGGATATGCAGGACACCATTGATGGTCTTCAGGAAACCCTCAAGGACTCTAGCAAGAAATGGAAGGAGTACATGATTCCTTCGCAGGACGTGGAAAAAGGGGTTGTGAAGCTGATCCGAGACCTTGAGACCGGGTGGATTTCCTATGATCCTGGTGCCTCTCTAGAAGACAAAGTGCTGGATCGTCTGGGTGAGCTAGAAGATTTGCTCCCAGACGTTTGGAACAACTTTCTTGAGGAATTCGACTAGTCTGTTGCCCGTATGCGTCAGCTCTTCCCTGTGGGAGAGCTGGCGCATACTGGATTAAGCAGAAAATTCGTTGGGGGAGAGGTGTCGCTTTGGAAGGGGAAGCCAACATATGGCGAGTGAAGAAGATGCCTGGACAAGGCACGCACGGTTTCCTGGCCGTAACTCCTGGTTGCGAAGGTGCCCCTCATCCGACCCGCTGGTGTAAGTGCAAACCGTTCAGAACCATCCGGCTCGCTGAACAGTACATTGAGTCCATGATCGAGGCTCCTGAGCACAGGTAGGCCTCTTACAGCCATGCCAGGAAACAGTACGGTGCCCCACCAAATAATGGTGGGGCACCGTACTGTACATCTTGGTGTTTCAGGCTCTTGGCACACGGCTTCCAGAACTCCTGCCGGTACTTTTCGCTCAGGAACTCCGAATTAGATTTTCCATTCCGCCGTGGACGATAGTACTAATCCATTATTCGCCGGCCTCGGGATACTCCACTTCCCACGTTGGGTGGATCGGGTAGGTTCGCTTCGGGTCGCCGTCGTATCTGATGCGCAGGTACATCTGGCCACTGGTGGTTCCAGTTATCGTGCACGGTCTGCCTTCGAACTTGATCCTCATGCCCCTCTTAGCCGGAACGCTGTAGTACTCCCGGATTCGCTTCATCCTCATTCTGTTTCGCCTTTCAACATTCTCGGTAGATCCATATGGGGCGCTGGTCGGTTTTATTAGTTCTCCGGGAAGACTGTGGCGTTCAGGAGGCCGAGTACGTCTTCGCACTGGTCTGCGTTCAGCTCGTCTATGGGCAGGCGGGTTGCTCCCATGATGCTGTTGATCATGGTCGCGTAGTTCACGCACTGGAATAAGGTGCCATACCCTTCAGCGTGAAGCTCTTCTGGGGTGTGGTTGCTGATGGGTTCCAGCTCGAACGCTCGTATTGACTGCATGAGCTTGGCGTACACGGGGCGTTCGATGACGTGTTGGTAGTGATCGTAGCGGGCGTGCTCTTCAGCTACGTCCTTTCGGCCATGAGCGTCGATTGGCTCTCCGAGTGCACCGCAGGAGCATAGGTAGACCATCTTCAGCTTGCTGTACCCGTGCTGTACGTGGCTTTGTTCCCAATACGAGTATTCTTCGAGCTTGTGGTGTGGGTTCACTGTTGGGCGAGTGCTCTCGTGTCCTATGCATCCAAGGTTGACGCTATTCTCTACGCGTTGGCGTACTTCTGCGCTAGTGATATTGAGGTGCTGGGTGAGTGCTTCAACGAGTTCGTGGGTGGTTGGCAACATGGGGTTCCTGTTAGGGGTTGGCTTGGGTCTTCTTCAACATCAGTGTGTGCCACCAGGAGCCTTTTCGTTGCGGAGTTACATTGAGCCTATAGCCGTGATTGGGCAAAACAATGGCCGGTGCCAGGTGATCCAAATTTGAATCACCGGGCACCGGCCATTTATGCAAACTTTAATGATCGCGTTTAGCTACATTCAAGTTTGTTCAGCTTATCATCACGTCGAACCTCTGAAGCATCGTATGGACGACTGATCGACTGCCTACCGGGCGCTCTCCTAGGCGCTGAGGGTGGCAAATCGCCTCGAATATCCCGAATATCGGCTCCCACGATTCGAGCAAGTAGTCGTGGTATTTTTCATCGCCGTTGCGGAAGTCCAGGTTCATGAGATGCATGGTGAGCGATAAGGATTCCTGCACGGTGAACTGCGAGATGATACTGGCTTGGGCGAGCGCATTGAGCAGCACCACTGCGTCCTTGTGGGATGCAAGCTTGAGCGCTTTGGCGTAGACCTCGGGGAGGGTGCCCAGCTCGACCGTGTTGTGCCAGCTTCTCGGGGAGTGGCAGATTCCTGCGTGTAGGCCGTCTGAGATGGTGAGGTACATATCTGGCACTCCCCAGAGCCTAAGAACATCGCTAACGGTGTCTATCTTGCGAGGGATACGCAGGGTCGTCAGCTTGATTGGCGTGTGTTGCGCTGTCATTGGTCACCCTTCGTCGGCGTTTTTTGGATACCGAGAATGTGTGCCACGGGGCAAGTTTCTGTTCACGGATACCCTTTAGCAACCCCTGAAGTTCCCCGAATTCGCAGTTGGTACTGGCTCCTGGACATAAAAACCCGACCCGTGCGTCGGGTCGGGTTTCTTTTTAGATATAGTCCGCGGACTGTACGGTTCTTAGTCCTGGCTGGCTCGTAGTTGTTCGAGCGCGTAGATCAGGTCTTCTATGAGCCTGCGCTTGTCTCCGTCGATGCTTCCGAAGTGCAACCAACGTGGTTCTTCAACCCAGGCACTGTTATTGACCCGAATTGCTTTGTATCCGTCGGGGTCTTTGGTGACTTTGAAAGTGTCACCGTATTCGACGTAGAGGCCTTCTTGTTCCATGGGCCGGGAATCCTTCTTCGTGGTGGGCTATCGGATCAGACAGTGCCGGGATGACGCTGTTGCTTCAGTCTATTTGCGCAGTCGGACGCTTTGAAGGCTCCCCGCGCGTGGGAGCCTTCATTGCGTCTAGGTGAGCATGGTGTCTATGAAGTCCTCAAGACCGGGAAAGTTCTCTTTGAAGAGTTCCAGAATGGTGTCTGGGTTGATGTTCCGGTAGTCCAAGTTCAGCTCCATGCTGGTGCCGTGCGTGCCGTGGAATGATCCTTGGATAGCTGGAATGACGATCTTCTCCCTTACATCCCAGTCCGTCTGAAGCCCTGGCGTGGTGTCAAAGTCGGTGTAGTTGTACACTCCCTTGCCCAGGGTTTTCCACCAGGTGATAACTTCTTCGTCGGTCATCGCGTCAAGGTCTGGCACAGCGACCCCCACGTACTGCTCTAGGGTTACGCCTTCGTCCTCTGCATTGATCACGTCATCTTCGCGCATGCCCCGCAAGGTCTGCACTATGTCTGCTGTCGATTCAGGGATGAGTGGGAACACCTGGTCGATCACTTTTTGTTTGAGTGGCCGTTCACGCCACCATTCATTACGAATGGATAACTGGATCACCGGGTTCTCATCTTGCCGACCGTCGTGCCAGAATTCGTCAGTGGAGAAAACGTAAAAGTGGAGTGGGTTGAGGTGCTGGTCAGCCTTCTCTAGCCATTCGTTCCGGTTCATCGAGTGTTTCTCTTCTGCTGGCTTGTTGCTGAGCTTTTCTACGGCTTCTTCACACCCACCCGAGGTAACTGGCCTTGTCTTCCACGTGCGCACGGCTCCTACCAGGCGTGATGACCTGATGGATGCTAGTTCTGCTGGCCACCTGTGCTCTACAGCTTCTTGCTCAGTGTCGGGTAGTCCTGCGTCGTAGAACGGGTCGTCATAGTCTCCTGTCCTATGGAGTTCTTGGATTTCCCGTGGGTCGGTCTGCGGGTACATGTCCGGGTACCAGTAGATTTCTGGGCCGTCTCCGCTTCCGCGCCAGCATCCTTCCTTGTCACGTCCGACTATGGCTACATCGCTGATGGTTTGCAACAGGAAGAATCTTCCGGGGCCGGCAGTGTTCATGATGAATGCAACTTGCTGTGCGGTGCGGGGTGCACCAGGTAGGCCAGCGTCATCCTTTTCGTCGTTCATGTTCACCAGCCCCTTGGAGGTGATTTCCTGGACAAGGCAATGCAAGTTGTCGTCAGCGCCCTGCCCGTAGATCCATTGCAAGGGGTTAGTGGGATTCTGTGGCACCCACGAGTAGCGCTGTTGCGAGAGAGTCGTTCCTGCCCAGACTTCCTCACCATCACCAATTTCTTGGCGGTGCCACGCGCCGATTGGTGCCCCGTTCTGGTCGTAGAAGAGACCGATGCTGTTGGGTTCGTGCTCGAAGATTTCGAGCATCTGGCGTTTGTGCTCTGGCATGAGGTGGGCTTTGACCGCTGAAGGGGCATACACCTTGTATGTGCTGAGCTGAGGGGCTTCGCTGGTTCCTGCAAGTTGGCGTTGCGCCTCGCAGTACTTGAGTCCGTGGGCTTTGGCGTAGGCACGGACGGCCTTTTTGCGGTTGCTGTCGCGGGTCATGAGATTTATCCAGTTCAGGGTCGCTCATGCCGTACCTCAGGAGATTGACCCGGTTGCTGGGTTTGTCTCGTTACGCATGATCAAAGACCTTGGCTTAGTCGAAATCCCTACTGGTACGGAGAGGATTGCGGTGCACAGGTGTTCGCGTTCCACCTTGAACGAAAGGATAGCATTCGGACGTTCAGATCGTCAGATGCGTGTTGAGAAAGCACCCCAGTCGGGCTCTGTTGCATGTCTGCCGGCAGGTGAGATTACTCTTTGTCGATGTTGACCTGGCGCATGTCTACGAGAATTTCAGCTTCGTTGCGATCCATGATGATCCCGAAGATATGTTCCTTCTTCACGGTGCCGGTAAGCAGAGCGCGCGTGCGGTCATTGAATCTGTTGGCGAAGAACTCTCCTGTACTTCTGTTCAATGACCAGGAGATGCGCAGAGAGTCTTCGTGGTCGCCTCGATACACGGTCAATTCCTCAGGCAGGGTGCCGTAGAGTTCTAGCCCCTTCTTGTCCGCCAGCAGGAGTGCTCCGTCACGCTTGGATAGGAGTTGATCCCAGTACTGCTTCATTTCGTAGTGGTTCTCTGAGTCTGACCAGATTTCTGTGGCGAGTGCTTTTAGCTCGGGGGAGAGGTCTACAAGCGGGGTCGCTAGCCCGTTCAGGACGTGCTCTACGAAGGCTTCTAGGCGGTAGGGGCGTTCGTGGATGAACACAACGGTTGACCAGTCCTGGTCTTCAATGGCTTTCTTCAGCGCCCATGTCTTGGACGTGTAGATGCGGTTGGCCAGTCCGCTGAGTACAGCGAAGGGTTCGATGACCAGTGGGTGATGCAGGCTGGTTCCGAAGGCCGTCTCGTGGCGCAGGTATGGTTCCAGTTCAGGCAGGAGTGGTTCGTTGACGAGCTGTTCGAGGTCTAGCTCTCCGAATTTCGGCATGGTTAGTCCGCTGTCGGTGGCACCGTGCTCGGTGGCTTCGCTGGCCATGATCTGTTCCTCTTTTGCTGTTTGGTCTGCATTCATTATCTCAGTTCGCGCAGGCAATCAGTTAGCTGATTGCCATGCAACGGACGTGGCGGACTATAAGCCGGTTCGAGACGGCGTTCTAGTCCACCACGTGCGGTGCCTTGCTGGCTGTTACACGTCGGTTGAAGTCCAGACCAGGCGTACCGGCAATGGAATGTCGGTAACGGCAATCTGCACTTGTCCGGCTTGGCTCATCCATTGCTTCACGTTGCGCGGGTTCTCCGTGTACCTCTCATACACTGAGCCGTCTGAGTAGCGGACGGCACTGTGCGTTGAGAGATTCTGAAGCCCTTCATGGCTCCCGATCAGCGGGTGGTAAGTATCCTCGTAGGCGGTGACAATTCGCTTGACCAATTCTTGGCAGTTCTCGCACCGGCCTTCGCTCCCGTCTCCGCAGGTCGGACAGGTAAAGTCCAATGCTCCTGTCGCCTTTTCTAGTGCGTTCTTATCTAGCTCCATGGTTTCTCCCTAGTTAGGGGAGCTGACGTGCTTCGTACACGGTCAATGTGTGCCCGGAGGAAAGGTTTTATTTGTGCCAATGCCTAACGGCTAGCACCCTCTGTCGATCAAGATTCAAAGTCAGAAACACCGGCAACCAACGCTTATACGGCATCAGCCGTGCTGACATTTGTTTGAATGTCAGCACGGCTGGGAATCATTTGGCGAGGTACGTCTCGTACACGTGGCTAACCCCGCGTGCTTTGAGCCATTCGTGCAACGGCGCATTCAGCACTTCAATACCGGAGTCATCCCAAAATTCCTCTTTTGCGGACTCAGAAGCGTCCTTCCACTCATCCGACTGAAAGAAGTCCAGCGCCAGCGCCACGGGGTCATGTCCATCATGCTGATACATCTCCGTGATGCGGTAGATCGCGTCCTGCGGGGTGATCGTTAGGCTAAAGGCATTCAGCCGGCTCTCAACATCAGCGCTGATTCTAATCTGCTCGGACAGGCTGACCTCTTCAAGCAGGTGACGCACCACGTTCGCGCAGAACTGTTCACGCGGTATTCCGTTCGCGCACGCGCCAAGGGTGATCGCCTCAGTAAAGTAGATCTTCATATCTTCTGTGTTCATGCTTGAGTCCTCTCATGACTCGCTAGGGCTTCGTACACGGTCAAGGTGTGCCAAGAGGAAGCAATTTCTTCGCGCCCTACAGCAGGTCTTTCAAGCGCAGTCACGGACGAAACAAGAGGCGGTACCGGGAACCGTGCGATTCGTTCGAACTGTCCAGGTACCGCCTTGATGGATATTTGTTTCTTAACATGGCTATCGTCCACTAATGCCGTCGATGATGGACACAATCAATTCAACGATGCTTGCGATTGACCAGATCACGAACTTGATAATCAGCGGGGTCAAGAAGATCACCAACGCGATGAGAACCATTGCGGTCTTCACCGAGAAACGGAATGCCCAAGAAACCAAGCCCATGGTCATTCACCTCCTTCTACATGCGTCAGGAGCACTCAATTTCGGCACTGCACCCTCAACTTAGAATTCAGTACCCAGGCAACCGTCTGTCACCTTCGTGCTCACAACCCATGTGTGCCAGAGGGAATGAATTTATCGTTCAGCCACTGCCGGCAACTACAGGTCGGCTATGGGCAGTTCACGAACACGCCAGACCTTCTCAAAAATGTCCTCCACCAACTCCCACGTCACCACCTGCGAGCGCTCGTTGTTGCCGAGCCTGACTTGGATGAGCCATGTTGCGTAGTCGATTCTCACGCCGGTTCCTTTGGGGATGCGCATGCCCAATTCCCACCATTTGATGCGGTCGTAATGGACGGTTGGTACGACGGTGACAGTCCACGTGCGTCCATTGCGCAGTATCTTCCAGGGGTGCCCTGTTGGCGTGAATTGAACTTCTACTTGTTCGAGGTCGCTGAACCTATCCACGCGAGCAGGCTTTCATCCCGCAGGAGTGCATGACCGGTGGTCGGTGCACGTCGATTACCGCCTCACGGCGAGCGCTTGTCCATCCGCAGGCGCAGGCTTGCTGGAAGTAGAGTTTGCCGGCCACGCCGGAGGCGTGGGAGGCGTGGGTGGCGTGAGCGGTAGCTCGCTGTTCTTTGGATGATGCCCGTGGCAAGAGTTGTCCTTGTCGTTGCTTTGGCTGGCACCTTGCGTGTCAGCCGTTCGGCGCACGATAGTGCCGGGTGTCCGTCGCCAAGCCCATATTAAGAGTTAACTGGGTGGACTTAAATGAACTGGGTTCAATACTGGGTTTGGTTGAAACTCGGTGTTCTTGAATGAACTGTCCTGAGTATTTCGATGATGACTTGGTTAGTTTAACTGGGTTGATTTGGTGCGGTGCTCTTGTTGATTCTACTGGGGTTTTTGATCGTTACTGGGTTGCTCTGCTGGGTGTTCTTGGCTCTTGTCTTGTGTGCTCGATACTGGGGTTTTTGATCGTTACTGGGTTGCTCTGCTTGGTGCAGTTGATCGTGTCGTAGGCGACTCGTTCCAAGGTATTTTCGGCGCTTCGCGCTGGGCTGATTGTGTAGCTGGTGAGCATGCTTTCCGGCTGTCTGATTTGGTGGTTGTTGAGTTCTCGGCGCTTCGCGCATCGGTGATTTGGTCTCTGACTGGGGTGACTCTTCCGGGTCTGATTCTCTGGGTGGATTCGGTTCTGCTGGGTTGATGTTTGGGTGGATCAGCCGAGCTGAGTTACTTTGTTGGTTCGGCGCTTCGCGCTGGGCTGACATGGTGGGTGATTGGGTATGTTCCCCTGGTTTGGTTGAACTGGTGGTGACTGATATTTGGTGCCGTCAGGTGCGGGGTGTTGCGATGCATTATGAGGATCATTCTGTGAAGCATCATGTGCTGTGGATCGTTACCGAGGAGGCGTTGAGTACAGGGGGGCGGGTCACCATGTTTGATGGAACCAGGTACCTCTTACCGGGTGGAATCAATACAGCCAAGGGGAGCCAACAAAGCTCAATTGAACCCAGTGAACTCGGAGCGCCCAACCCGTTCAGCCGAGACACCAAGGGGAAGAACCCAGTTCAAACCAAGGGGTCAAGGGTGAATCGACCAAGCCGTGTGTGCGCAGGATTGAACGAAGTACAAGCCGAGAATGCTGAGCTAAGTTGAACCCGGATGAACCAGGTGAACAAAGAGCCACCTCGGCTCGACTGAACCAGTTCATCACGGGTCAACGTGAACAGCATGACGCAACCACGGTCCGCCCACCGCAGGTGCAACCCCAGTATCCTGAGCCGTCAGATTTCATCTCCCAACCACGACGCAAGTACGGTCGGCTTCACTGGTGGCACAAACCGAAGAATGAGGAACACAGCCCACCAGGGGAGCCGACAGCCCACCGCAGGTGCACCCCCGACTTTCAAGCCGACAAACCATAGAGCTGTACCAAAAGCTGTAAAACCAGTACGGAAATATGGTATGTCGGGGAAAGAGGGGGTGGCCAAGGCTGTTCAACTCGCTTGCTTCTGGTGGAACTCCTGCTTTTAATCCGAAAGAAATTGGGAATTTTGGCCGAATTCGCACGCGTTTTCCCTTGACAGTTGATAAAATTTACCCATGAGCTTCCAAATTTTCCGCATGTCTCGGCAAGCTGGGGAGTCTTCCGACCCAGCTCTGTTCAACCAGCGAGCAGGTTCTTTCGCCACCAAGGCCACCTCTGGGTCTGACGGGGGTGTTTTGATCGTCGTGAAAACCGATTCAGGCGTGGAAACCTATGCAGGGTTCAACGACGCGGGAGTTACCTCAGGTGCGCACATGAGTTTGGCGCAAGCTGTTGGAGCCAGGGCAGAGAGCGATGTACTTCCAGGGGTCGTTTTTGACGCTCCAAGCATTGCTTTCGCCCAGTACAGCGCGTCAGGGTTCAGGCGTGAGACGCAAGCAGGGCTAGATCCTTTTGAAGTTGCTCGCGTTATCGCTAATTCACTCCCAGTCGGCGCGTGGGTTGGTGTTGCTTTCCGCTCCGCGTCCAAGGCTGAGAACAGGCGGTACGTACCGTGGCTGAGTCATCGTCTTAACGCAAGTGCGCCTCAACATCACTCGGTGACCTCTGGTGCGATTGTGGCATCATTCTGGGCTGGCGGTGAAGATTTTGCTACAGCTTCTTCGCTTCTGAAACAGTTAACTGCTGAACTTCCTGGCTTCGACTTGGACGTAAAACCTGTACGGTTTTCCGGTCGTAAAAAAGCACTGTATAACCTTGCTCTTGGTCTTGCTCTTGTGGGTGGATGGTTCGTACTGCCCGACTCGTTGGACGTGGAAATCGTTAGCTGGCTTGATCTAAGTTCTGCTCTCCTGGTTCTCGGTTGCCTGTTCCTTGTCTACGGTTCCGGCCAGCTAGCAAATTGGTTCCCTAATGTCAGAAAGTCATTCGATAAGAACCTTGCCAAGGGTGCGCTTCCAGCGCCTCCTAGGCGGTCGTCTAAACCGCGCAAGCCCGTCAAGGAGCACTACGAGAACAAGACCGTCAAAGACAGTGAAGGCAAGTCTCACAACAAGCAGAAACTTGTTAAAGAATTCGCGGGTGACTACCCGTTAGCTGGAAACGCATTCATGGTTGGTGGCAACGTCATTGCTGGCCTTGCTTCACCACACACCGATAGTCAATCAGGGAATGTAGTCAGTCGGGAACGAAGCACTCCTGTCGCCCTGACTGGAAAGACTATTGGGCCATACATCGGTGATTCAGAGAGCGACAAAATTCGTCTTAGCGCACCAGACATGCGATACGGTGTTGCCGTTTTTGGCCGTCCGAACGGTGGCAAATCCGTTCTCATCCGTTCCCTGTGGGCATGGCACCTACATGAGCGGTTGAATCCCTGCGGGAAGAAAAATTTCCCTGGCAAGAACAACACAATGATCGCGTTCGAGTCCAAAGGTGAAGGTGCACAAAAGTACCTAGATTGGGCTCAAACGATGGGGGATCGCGCTGACCTCATTGATGTAATGAATCCCTACACTCTGGGTATTGATTTGTTCGATGTTCCCGGAACCATAGCTGACCGAGCAAAGTTCTTTGTCGACGCAATGAAGTATGCATTTGGCGAAGGACCTATCGGCCCAGAGTCGTCCAAAACACTACGCCTTGTCTTCACCGCTTCGTTGGCAATCACGCCCGAAGTCATTGACATTGCCCTGGAAGATAAGGACGTTAGCCGGCGTGCAATCGTGCATGGTGGATCACCTATTCACTATGCTTACATTCTTACTGGTGGAGCTTCGGATCGTGAATCTGTTGCGCTTTGGAAGGCGTTAGAAACCGTAAGCATTCGTCTTCGCGAACGGCAAACACCTGATCCCACGATTGACCTTGCAGTGGACTCTATTGCACCTCTATTCAAGGGTCGTACAGAGGCATACAGGGCTAAGGTATTCAATGCCCCTATGAACAAGCTTGAGTCATTGAGCACCCTTGGCTACTGGTGGTCTGTACGTCGACAGAAAACTTCTTGGTCAGAAATTATCCTGAGCCACCGAGCAATCGTCATCAATACCGGTTCAACGACTTTCTACAACAAGAGCCAGCAAAAGAACGTGAACATAGTTCTGACTGACGAAGAGACCAAAATCGTTTCATCGCTTCTCTTCTTTGGCATGAATAATGCGATCAAGCGTCACTGTTCTGGCTGGTACGAGCAGGATAGGAACATCACTTTCTTCACCGACGAGCTTGCGCTTATCGCTGGTGAAAACCCTGAGATTCTGATGTGGTTCCGCGATCAAGGTCGAGCCTACGGTGTGCGTCCGATCCTTGCTTCACAGCGACCAGATCAGATTACTGAAAACCTACGAAACAACATCATGACTTATCCGACCAAGATGTCCTTCGCCCAGGTCGATAAAAAGACAGCAAAGTATTTTGCTGAGAACATCACCAACGATTCCTCAAGCAACGCGAACGACCGGTGGACTGATCAAGACCTAATGAATTTGCTCCCATATCACGTCGTACTGGTGACGCACGTCGATGAGCGGTTGCAATCTCCTGTGGTGGTTAAGTTGCCGAATTTTGAAGAGAACATGGCCGGGTACAGCGCCATTCAGGAGAGCATCTAACGGATGATTTCGAATTCACGAAGCGCTCCCACAGAGCCGTCAGTACCGCCTCAGGAGGAATCTCTTGGCTGGCCAGCGTCCGATGCATTCTCTCTCAACCCTGTCGAGCCTCTAGAGCTTTCTTCGCGCCTAGACCCATACTGGGAACAGCTCTGGGCACCAGGCTCGCAAGCGGTCTGGTCAACGAAGGACATTCTCGATGTTCCCCGTGTTACACCCGTATACAAGAAATACCATCAGACTGTCGATGAAGCTGTCGAAAAGTTCTTCAATGGAAAATTCTTTGACCAGAAACTGAGCTTCCTAGGTGCCCTGGATAGCTGGCGAACTATGACAGCTCAACAGGTATCAGCATTCACTGGAATGCCAGAGTTTTCCGACGTAAACAGCTTTCCTTTGAGCAATTTGTTCATGGCCGGACTAATAGACATTGGTGTATTTAACGACCCCATTGCCCGTCTGGATAGGCGACTTGGCTCTATCTACCGACCTACAGATTCAAACTCGTTCAAGAAGTACATCGAGCCTCGTTTGACGTACCTTGAATGGTTACACATCACTGGTGGAACGCCTTGGACTAGCGGAGGTCAATATGACCGACATAATGTTCTCGCAACAGAGCTAGGTCTACGTTGCGCAGAGTACCTGGACATTGGAAGTGTCCTCGGGGAAAAGTACGCTAGTGTAGATCTTCTGGCCGGCTCCGGCCTCGGGAAGAACGTAGATAAGCCTGATAACCGTCGCGCCGATGGGGTGATCGTCCGCAAGGACGGCCTACGCATCGCTTACGAACTGACAGCCAATGACGGCGCAGATTTCGAGCGGAAGATCAGACGCTGGGCAGACCTCATCTCCCAACGCCCGTTAGAAACTTCAGGCCTGGTCGTCGTCTATGTCACTGCCGGGCACCCGGCAAGGTTAGGCACCAGCGCAAACCCCAGGGTAGCCACACACAACACCCTTGTGCGCGTACTGCGTGAGTATCCCAGCCGTGGTGTGGATTCACCAGCACAACGCATCGGCATCGCGAGCTGGGATGAGTGGTTCCCTGCACGTCATCAGTTATCAGACCGGTTCCTGAATCTCACCGCGAACTTCGCCACCGGTACAGGTAAAGGCATCTCGCAGTGGGAATCAAAGAACCTCCTGGACATGCCCTTTGCGCCTCACCACAGCTTCAACGCCACAGCAATCAACAGCAACATGAAGATGTTAGGGCAAACGCCTTGGTGGATGCGCGAGGGTGATCATACGCATCTGATCGGTACGCCATTAGGTAGGCAGAATCTTGCTCCACCGATCCCTACCTACTATCGAGGGTACGAACCGAAGTTCCGCGAATTCGGTATCGCCACGGGCAACTTGGAGGGTCACCGAATCACTTTGCCAGACCGTCTGAAAGCACAATGGAAATCGAGGAATAGCGAATGAGTGCCCCGTTTTACTTCACCAGCGGTCTCACCATCTTTTACATCCTGGTACTCGGAGCTTGCCTCGTATCCTGGGCACAATACCGAATCATCAGCGCTAACCGCACCGACGGCACTGTAGTCAACTGCGTACAGAACTGCGCGCACTTGATCCTGAGCTTGTTCACCTCGTACCTAGTGGCTTCAGCTCTACTAGGTCGTTTGTTGTGGGTCTCGTTGGTGCCACAAGGATTCCATGTTGACGTGTTCAACGATCCATTCGCGATCTTCAGGAACAACTTGGAGTTCATGCACACCTTCCATCCTCAGAACGTGCTAGTGGAAGAGGGGTTGGGAGTCATCTCATGGATATTCACCCTTGACACCTATATCCTCCTGGCCTGCTCCCTGATGGTGGTGTTGTTCTTCATTTGGGTTACCCCGCTGACCGCGTTCTATCTGGTTTCATCTCTCTGGTTCACGCTCAAATCGGCATGCCAGCACTTCGTTGGGAAATCCTGCGGGTGCCATAGAAACCGCATCGAATCGCTCATCAATAAAGAAGCGACAGTCCAATGACAGCAAACATGCTGTTCTAGCCTGGAATGCTTCGAGGCATAGGTAAACCCCTCACGGAAACATCCCGTGAGGGGTTTACCTATGCCACGACAGGCTGTTGCCTAGTTGTCGTCTTCCAGCTCTGCGAATTCCTTCTCCGCAATATGGTTCTTTGACGGATGGAGGATCAGGTATTGCGAGGTCGTTTCGACCCTAGCGGTCTTGTATATCACCTTGACTGCATCGAGACCTCTGATGAAGTCGCGCCGGAAATCTCGCACCCGAGAATGGTGGCCACCGAATTGTTCAAACAGCTGATCCCACGTGATCCGAGTAATTGGCATCCGCGGTGCATTCTTCGGAGTGTAGAGTCTCGCTACCAGGAACAAGTAAATGTCTAGCTGAAGTGGGGCTTTGCTGAATGCGCTGACTGCCTCTTTGTAGATCGGGAATTTGTACTTTCGTACTGAGTCAATGAACTGAGAGGACAGTTTGACCGGTGCTCCCCATTCAATATCTTCGATTTCACCGTTGGTCTTGTTGATGACCAGGCTAATGTCGCCAATGGGCAGGTGTCCTACGCTGAACTTTTCTACGCTCTTCCCATTCCCCAGAAATTCTTCTGATACCGAGTCGAGAACAATAGATGCACCCAGGAGTCGTTTGATCTGTTCAATGCACTGACGCTTCGTATTCCCACCTTGGTTCGCGCCATTCGCGATTCCTAGTTGGCGCGCAAACTCGTCAAAGCTCCTTGGCAAACGAAGATCATCAATGTCGTCGCCCTTCATGGTCACCTGTTGCGCGAGCCAGATAAGGATGAGGCGAGGCCAGATCCCGTAAGGGAATTCTCGAGCTTCAGCTCCCTTCTTGCCTCGTGCACGGTAGGGCGAAAGAGTGAACCGAACATTGCCGTTCACGCGTTCCCATACTTCTGGCCCTTCTCCTTTTCGGATGGGGTTCTTATAGGGCAAACACACCGATGAGAGCCACCAGGGCGAAACGCTCAGCTTCTTGTTCCCATCCTCAATCAGACCACGGGCAGTGATTGCATGGGCAGTACGGTTCACCACTTCGAAAGGGTTAGGAAGCTTCGTTGCTCCCTTCTCTTGAGGCTGTTCGCTCTCTGTATTGTTCGTGGGTTCCATGATGACTTTCAGGAGAGGGTGTATCCCAGTGTGCCTTGTTGAAGCACGTTGGGATTGCTTGCTGTCCACCACGTAGGTGTTCGTGTCGGAAACGGTTCTATCGGCTCTTACTTATAGATGTGTGCGAAACGAATCCTCAGTGGCGTATTTTGAGTGAAAAACTTTTCCTTTCGCTCTGACTAGCCTCGGTAGTCACCTTCTGGCGAAGCTCTTCGGATACCCTCAATGTGTGTCACCTGGACAAGTATTTAACTCGCGCATCACAACGTCTCTAAAGGCGCTCAATCCCTGCATTATTCCAACATTGGAACTTATCAAGCGCGAGTTGTATCCGTATTTCGATCCTGTGGATAACTCACAATCTACACGGACACAACTCGCGCACTACACGGACACAACTCGCGCACTACACGGACACAACTCGCGGGAATACGGACACAACTCGCGCCTCAGACTTTATCCACAGGCTTACTTCCCAGTGATTACGGGGCAAAATGGGATTTGGCACCGCGCCCCCTATTAACTCTCCAATAACTCATTCCTATAAATACACCTCTAACTCCTCGGTCGTTTTGGGAGCCGATCGTTAAGAGAGGGAGTTGAGCAAAATTTTTGGAGCGAAGCAAAATCTCGTTTTCGCAGAAAATCATGCCAGCGATATGCCCATATTCCTTGCCCTCTTTTGACGATCTAGGACGATAAAGAGGCGACGACTCAAAAGCGTGTTTTCGACAAGCCTCTACCTCCCTGCAGGACGCTCCGCTTCGCTTCTGTTGGCCTATTGAACCGTTGCCTTGGATTGCCCTCAATGCGGTATCCGGGTGCACCAGTGCGGGGGTGGAACCTCTCAGACCGGCATGATGGAAGATATGAGTGACAAGAAGAATCGAACGGTTGCTGAGTTCTTAGGCGATGGGGGAGCAATCCCATTCACGATCATTGCAATCGTGTTTATATCCCTGATGGTTTACGGCCTCTTCGCCTAGGGAGGGATAGTCGATGACAGTTACTGGGATTTTTGGCGTTCCTGGCGCAGGTCTTGAGAACCAAGATTTTGCACGCAACATTGGCACCGCTAAAGCTGGTGCCAAGTTTGAAAAACGTACTGCGAAGGTTCTCAACGAACTATCCAAGCAATGCGCTGTGCTCCATGATGTGCGCATCCCCTTAGCAGGCGTAAAGGCGAATATGGATCATATCGTTGTAGCCGGCAAGCATGTGATGCTGATTGATACAAAAGGGTGGAGCAAAGGCTTCTATTGGACTCTCCCCGGCCTTGGTACTTTCCACGGGGTGAAGCGGGCTTTGTATGTCGATAAGCCCCTGAGCATGGCTCACAACGCTTTTGGCGACCTGCTACGCGCAGATGGTGAGGTCAGCACCCCTACCATCGCTGTCTGGGGATCAGACGGTGATGTGAATGTCCGCCACGTAAGAGTCGTCGGTGCCAATGTCATCGAAGCCTCCACCCTCCGCACGGCTGTCCGCAAATTCGTCCTGCGCCACGGTGAAGGGCACGCTGATCGTCAGGTCGTACAGAAACTCCTACCTTTCGTGGTGAAAAGCTAATGGCACGTCGTCGCCCAAGTTCGGCACCAAAACCCAAAGCAGTACTTTTCACGGTTCTCGGTTTCACCCTCATGTTCGTTCTGTTGTGGTTCGGATTACCCAGCGTTCCTGCCCTATGGCTTGGACTGCTCATAGGAGCGATAACCTACCCACCTTTCCAATACACAGGGAAGAAGGATAAATCAGGCAAGCCAACTCCGCTCGATGATTCTGAACGCACTAAAATGCAGAAGTTCAGGTTCTGGCAAGACATGCGAACCTCCATCTTCTTCAAAGATGCGTTTACCCCAGGGATCAATGTGTTGTTGTCCTGGATCGGATCGTTGATGATAGCTGTCGCCGGTTTATGGGTGCCAGTGAGTTTCCCTGGTGACGGAGGAGCGTTTATGAATGCCCTCTTCACCTTCATCACCCTGACCGGATTGCACGGATCGCGCCGTCGAACGAAGTATGAAGACGATGTAAACCCAGGCGTTCGTTTCTCTGCATTAATCCAGCTTTTCAAGAGTTCTGAACGAAATACCGCGATAGGGCTGGGGATCGGTGGCCTCATCGGCGGTATGGTCATCGCCTCAGTCATTAACATCTTCCGCCCGGTCTACGAAGCGGTATTCACAGCACCTACCTGGTCTCTGTATCTGATCTTCGGGCTAGGACTACCACTTCTCCTGCTAGGCCTGCGTGTCCGCAAAGAGGCCATTAAACAATGGCAGATTGTTGTGAACGCCCGAGAAGAGTGGCGACCTCGCTGGCAAATGCTGAACCATGATCCAGCGCCGAAACTGATCAACCGGCAGATTCTCGGTAAGGCGACACTAGACACTTTTCTAGCTCCCCAATCTGTAGGCGCTCAGAAATACACGTCCATGGAATCTCAGATCGCCCCCACCATCGGTGGAGGCATGATCGTCCACACGTTAGAAACTCACGACTCATACCAGGATGGAAGGCCGATTCCTGGTTCGCGTAGTCCACTGAAGTTTGAAGTAGCCTCGTGGTTCCGCGAAGACGATCCTGATGTAGGTTCTTCAACCACACCTTTCGAGTTCGTTGAGCTGAAGGCTCGGTGCGCTCTTGCCAAAGCCTGCGACGAGGGGAAACTCAACCCGCGATTCGTTTTCGAAGGCATTAGCCCTATCACTGTCGCGCCTGACTCAAAAGCGTCTTCCCCAGTATCGTCAAGCGTAGAAGGCCAAGTAGTTGCATGGTCAGACCCAGATGCAAATACCCAAGGGCCAGCCTTAGAAAAAGGCGAAGACGCTGACGACGCACCAATGATCTATCAGCTTCACTGGTCACATCATGACGGCGCGGACTCACGCAGTTTCTTAGAACTCGCCAACGACGAATTTGAACTAGCTATTGGTACTCAAGCAGTTACCGATCATCGAGCTGATGATGGAAATGGATGCCTTTATTTCGGAGAGCTAACTGCCGAAGTTGATTTCGTGGAGAATTCCCCTGTGACCGGCGAAGACCTCGATCGCATCCTCGGTGAAATGGAATGGGCTAAACGGTGGCGCTCTGCCAGCTCCAAGCTTGGTGCAAACCCTCCACGTCCAGAATGGGATTTGCAGGAGTTCTCTACTCTTGCCAGCGGAGCTGTGATCGAATCCCTGCCTTTCGTCACGCGCGAGGGCGTAACCCCGGCAGTGCTGTTTGACCTAGAGAAGGAACTTCCAACAGTTTTGGATGCGGCCCCTTTCGTGTCGATGACCGGTTTTCAAGCCCCTCAAGCTGGGGATCGGCATCCTATGGGCATCGTGGTTCGCCACAGCAACGATCACAGCATTCCCACTTCACCTGAATCGCTGGCTCCTGCAAGCGGAGAGAAAGCACCGGAATGGGTTTTGGCAGGGCTTTTGAACCGTGCGTTCAAATCTGCTCGGCTTGCCCGCCCAGAGCTTATCTCTGCCACTTGCCTCACGCATCGGCGCGCCCGGAAGCATATCTGGAAGATGGAAGTCGCCTTGTACGACGGTGTGGTGTTTGAAGAAGTGCTCGCGCGCGCCACCAAGCTCAAAGTAGCTCTGGGATGCTCCTGGCTTCGCATCGCCCAGCATGCCAAGGGGTGCACCATTGTTGCAGGTGGAACACCAAATCACGATGATCTGGAACATCCTGACAGTGACGAAAAGTACCTGGAACAGCTCAACTGGAATCAGCACTTTATTGATGCCGGCTTCTACGGGCAGGAAGGCCGGTTACCTCAGATAACAAGTGTTTCTGTGCTTCCATACAACAAGGATGTTCATGTCTTTGAATTCAGCACAGCAAACACAGGCATCGTATTCTCAACCTTCAAGGGGAAGGTAGAGAAGCTAAAGACGGTCACCGAAAACTCTTGGGTTGACCCATTGCGAAATAGTAAAGACCCCACCAAAGTTACATTGCGCGTTTGCAAGACCAACCCGATTCCTGAACTGGCCAGATACGATTTCGATTACATCGACAGCACACATAAATTGCCTTTTGCAACAGGTGTGGAGGGAACCCCTCTCGAACTAGATTTCAAGGTTTCACCTCATTTGCTGTGTCTCGGTGCAACTGGCGGTGGTAAGTCAGTAATCCTTCAGGCATACCTGTTCTCCGCACTTTTGCGTGGATATGAACTGATCGTTATCGACCCCAGCAAGGGTGGCGCGGATTTCAAGTTCGCAGAGCCATACACCAGCGCTTTCACCGGCGACATTGAAGAAGCGCGGGCGATCATCCGCGCGCTATATGAGGAAGTCAAAAGGGTTAAAGACCTCAATGCTCAGTACGGTGTAGGTAACTATCGTGACCTGCCAAACGAAGTTCGTCCTAAGCATCGGGTCATCCTTATAGACGAGTTCACTTCGCTTATGGCACGTTTCCCCGTGCCCGCAGAAACCGACGATCCTGACGCGGAGGAAGAGCGTCAACGGATCATCCAGGAGAACTCGTGGCGTGCAGAAATCGGTACTTTCGTAGGCCGAATTGCTCGAGAAGCACGTTCTGCTGGCTTCAGCCTTATTCTCGCGACTCAGAAACTCTCCGCGAAGATCATGGAGAACATTCCTGGCGGTGAAGACCTCAAGACCAATATGGCAAGAGCCATTGTCGGTAATGCTTCTAATGGTGAATTGATGTCAGCTTTGCGCCAACCTTTCGGGGTGCCAAAGCTAGGTGATGAGGTTCCCAAAGGTCGAGGCTTGTATGAACCGCTCAGTTCGGTCGCGATGCCGATGCAGGTGTGGTTCGAACCAGAAGAGCAAAGCAAGCTGGGCTTTGAGCTGGAACGGCGCATCATTCCTTTGGTTCCGCACGAAAAACTAGATATTTCACGCTACATGGAACAGGGTACGCAAACTGTTGCTGGACTATCAGGTGATTCTGCCGGTGAACCTAAGATTGAACTTCTGGATGCAGGCGAGATTTTCGCTGGGTTCGATTGGGAAGATCTGGAATCTGCGGATGAAGATAATGTGCTTGCCGATCAGGAATCCCCTTCTCTGACCGCTTCAGAACTTGATGTTGAATCATTGGGTGAAAACACACTTAGCCTGTCGGCGCAGGCACCAGGAGTTTCAGAAGAGGATGATCTGGAATCCTACTTGGCAGAACTAGAGATGGAGGGAGCTGAAGGTTCGGCTGATACTGAAAAACAAGCGGAAACAGTTGTCGTGCATCAGCAGGTCGTAATGCCTGAAGATGCAAGTCGCGGAACACCATATGTCGCGCCAAATCAAGACATGATAATTCCCGAACCGCTGACTCCGTTGGTTTCCCCGTTGGCTGTTGAACAGCCGGCAGTTCAGATCAAACCCGAAGTAGCCGAGGCATTAGCACCTAATTTTGACCGGTTGAGCTTTGAGAACACACTTCTTGTGATGGGTGTTGAAGGTGTTCTTTTGCCAACAAGGCCAAAGGGTAAGACGAAGAGCTTCAGCACATCTACTAGAGGCCGGACTAGGTACCGTCCTGAGGTGGTAGATCTTCTTGTTCAGAACCCGAACCATATGGTGTTGTGCAAAGACGAAGACGACGCACAGGAGCTCCGCGAAAAGATAAGCCACCAGGTCAATTTTGTGCCGGCAGGTGAGTACATGCGTCAGGCTAGCGTGTACATGTTGAAGAGTCGTCGCCGGATGAAGGCTCACACAATCCTTGTCGTTGATCAGAGGCTTCTAGAGCCTTCCGAAACCCCGGATATGCGATGGGTAGATGTGATCGGCTCATATCTGCACCGTCCAGGCCGAATTCATGCTCGATACATCGAAGTGGAAGCTAGCAGTGGAATATCGGTTGAGCATCTGCACGAATGCATCCTTTGGCTTGGCGACATGACAGCTAGCGACCCTGGGGGAGTCATCGAGTACCTTGTGACGGAACCGGACGCGAGGCTGTCAGAGATGGTCACAGGAGCTAAATCTGCTCCTCAGCTCCCATCAACCTCTGAAGGGGTCACAGGCACCCCCGAACAGATCACAGAGCCTCCGGTGGGCTACCAAGAGCCGATAGAGTTCCAAGGAGACGTTTACGAGCCACAGGTGCCTGCGCAAGATCCTGTACAGGAACCAGAAGCTATCAGTGCCAACACTGGATATACCGCACCAGGCGATGACTGGTAGTTGATCAACAAAATGCCCTGCACAAAGTGTGCGGGGCATTTTTGTTGCCATGGAGGCATGAAAGAAAAAGCGGGGATGCTTCCGAACGCCATAAGGCCAATGGAAACACCCCCGCCGATCCCTGCTAGCTATTGCTAACAGAACTCGCAGTACCTCTACACCGTATCAATTTGGGCACGAATTCAGAACAACGATCATGGCGTTTTTTTCTGCCTTTGTGACAGAAAGCTTGTACTTGGACTTCACCATAATTTGCCGACTCACGTATTCACAACGAAAGCTCTTATTCGGGGGCAACCAGGCAGATGCTTCCTTGTCGCCTTTCTGGCGGTTGGCAGATGCGTCTGAAGCCATGAGATTCATTGGATCGTTGGCCAACCAGGTGCGCTCTTGTTCGGTGAGTTGTTGTGCTCCTGAGGCCCAAGCCTGCCCCAGCGCAACCACATGATCAATGTCTACTTTCCCGCCACCACGGACATGCTCAATCGTCTCACCGGTATATGGGTCTTTGAACGTGCCGGACAAAACAACGCAGTCACGGGTTCCCTGTTTGAAGATGACATTGGTGAGGTCACGGGCGAGAACATCATTTCTCTGGTCACAGCCATTTCGGTCTACGTCTTCCCATGTCTGGCCGAATTCTTCGCGTTTGTAGTTCGTCATTGGTGCTTTGCCTTTGACGGTCAACGCTTCAATCTGTGAACCAATTTCGTTGGTATTAAATAGTTCGGCAGGAGATTCTTCTGGTGCGCTGGGAGAGAGCCATTCCTCTACAGCTTTGCCGGCTTCTTCAGTAGCTATGTCAGTGGCGATCTGATTGATCTGGTCGCACCCTGTAAGCAGTGTGGCACTCAAGGCCAGAGCTGACAGCGCTATTTGTTTTCTTTTAGTCATGACTCCTATGTGTGCCTTCGGATAAGAGATTATGAGTCCGGCTTTCTCAGTAAACAGACTTCAACGTTGAAATCGCTTCGCGCAAGAGCACTGGTTTTACACCTGCAACGGTCGTTAGGAAGGCGGTTCGTCTGGTTCGTCGACGGTTCTCATCGGGGAAAAATACTACGACTGTGAAGTAGGCGGTGGGGCGCTTGAAAATGATCGTTCTCTTGCAGTCGCTTGTCTCGTCGGAGTACACGGCCCAACTGGCTTGCTCCGCTACCAGGAAGACATTCGTTAACCAGCCTGATGCTTTCGGCGGAAGATGATGCATTCCGGTGTCCTCCTATGCATGTCCTGAAGGGCAGAGTATCTAAGAAACGAACCCTGAAGCCATTCCGGCAGCCCAGAACCGCTGAAAGCAGGTGTGCTTTGCGAACTATGAAGCTGAGGTGGAACAGAAACGCCTAGTCAACTGCGTGAAATTTTTTGTTCCTCACGGCACACATTGGAGATGTACGAACCACAACGCTTCATGAAAGGAAGTCTCCAATGACCACCCTGATCCCTTCCCACAACCGCCAGGCAACCCGCATCGGCACCGATCTTTCGGGCATTACCAGCATCGACGACGCAATGACCAAGGCCAAGCTCGACTGGACGGTGAATCTGGTGCCAGCACAAGGCCTCATGATGCTGACCGAGGAAGGCGTAACTAACACTTCCATACCTGACATGCGGATGGTCATGCGTTCCGACAATCATGTGACCCTCGGCGTTGTCGGCGGACGTTACCAGAACGTCGACAACCACGAAGTGTTTTCTCTGGGCGAGCACATCCTCAGCCATGGCGGAAAACTGGTCTCAGGCGGTGAACTCAACCATGGCCGACGCACCTTCATGCGGTTCGACCTTCCAGAAACCCACGTGAATGTAGGAGGTTCAGACCTGGTGAAATTTGGCATCGTGCTCCGTGCCTGCCACGATGGCTCCGGCACCGTCACGGCTGGTGTTGAAGGCCTCCGCCTAGCCTGCACCAACGGTATGGCCGTCAAGATGCACGTACCTCACGCCTTCAGCATCCGCCACACTACGAATGCAAGGCAACGTCTCGCTACGGCCGAGCGCGTTCTACAGGGAGCTATCACCTACGCCAAGGAGTTCAGCGCCATTGCAGAGGAAATGATTTCTCGGCCATTTACGCGGACAGATTTTGTTGCTTACATTGATGCTCTCTACCCAGAACCAGACAAGCGCGAAAAGCGTAGCCACACCATCTGGTACAACCGTCGTCGAGAGCTGATCAGCCTGTTCACGTTCGCAGATACTAATGACTATGGACGGCATACCCAGTGGGGCGCTTTCAACGCTGTCACTGAATTCCTTGACTGGGGAACCACCGTGCGCGCAACTGGCGGTCAGAATGCATCTGAAGCTCGCGCTATGCGCCAGTTCGATCAAGCTCACCAGAGCGTCAAAGATCGAGCATTCGAACTGCTAACTGTCTAGAAGGGAAGTTGAAGGATGTGGCAGAGACCTAGAAGGTTCTGCCACATCCTGCGTCCTGGTACAGCAAGTAGAGACCAAAATAGAAAACTTGATCGTCTGTTCATGACCCCACGGAAGCTTATATCCACAAATCCACGGGTATTGGGCTGTCTATAGCTGTACTTAACTGTTTAACTAGAGGGTGCGCGAAACCTCGTTTTTTGTCAAACAGCCTTGCTAACGCTGGCAACTAGGTAAGGCAATGTCGAAAAAATCCTAGGAAAACCTACCACTTCGACAAGGGAAACCTACCACTTCGACAGCCCACTAACGGCTAAGAAAATAGAAACCTACCACTTCGACAAGTGATTTAGCCCCGTAAATTCAAGGAATATACCGTTATCAACAGGCCGAAGATGTGCCTTGGAGCAAAGCTACCACTTCGACAGTGGATAACTAAGGGAAGCGGGATTATCCCGTGGAAAAACCGTGATTCGCGGACGGGAGTAGATGCCAAATTTGGGGATAGGTCAGTGCTAGGATCGGAGAGATTAAGCAAAAAAAGACCCCCGTGGTACTTGCAATACCAAGAGGGTCTACAGCTAAATCACTGTCCTTCGAGAACTGAAGTTTTGCCGACCATGAGTTCTCGATCCACTAAAGCGAACGAACCACATAGAAGGGAACGCCACTTCTCTATAACAACGTCGACCCCATAGCAACCAGCAAGAGGGAAACGCCCTTCAGCCCAATCGACTTCTACATCGAATCGCCCAAAGGAGGATAGCAACATTCATGCTACCTGATAACTCCGACGTTGATACACCCCCAACGCGCAAAGCTACATCACAAAAGACTGAGAACGACAGCAACGAAGCTGAACCAGGTAAAGTCCTCAAGCTGACCCCACAGCAGACAAAGCTCCTAAACGTCGCGCAAAAGGTGAGAGAAGAAAAGGCTGAAGAACTCAGCTTCGGAATAGACTTCCTGGCAGAAACCTGCCTCCCTGTTAGCGATCCAGGAAGTGAACTTCGCGTCTATGAAAAGCGGAATGGGAAGCTTCACCTAGAAATTCAACCAGCTCGAATCCGCAACCCAGATGGTACGAGCGAATTTATCTATCCCTATGGTGTCTATCCACGCAGAATGATGATCTGGATCATCACTGAAGCCCTGCGTACCCGTAACCCGAAGCTATACCTGGGGTCTTCGCTCGCGTACTTTATGGAAAACAAGCTCAAAGTAAACGTAGGTGGTTCACAAGTAGCATCGCTCAGGAAAGCTACTCTGGCACTTCTACGGGCAAGCATAAGCGTGACCGCAGTAGATACGACGGGAAACTTGATTGTCGATGAATTTGAGAACTTCCATATTGCTCAGCAAGGCAGGATTTTTACACACGTAGGTGAAGCCGGTAGAGCAAACCCCGCAGAAAACGAGGAATCGTACATCCAGCTTAATCAGGGATTCTACGAACGCATCGTTGGGCGTGAGGGCGAAGATAACGGAAAAGCGTTTCCTGTCGATATGCGCGCGGTCGATGCTCTGGGCAAGGATGCTTTGGCCTTGGACGTTTACCTTTGGACAGTGCTCAGAGTCTACAAGGCAGGCAAAGGAACCCGAGCAGTCACCATCAAATGGACGACACTTCATCGGCAATTTGGAACCGAGATTGCAGAGACCTATCGCTTCAAACAGAAGTTCCTGAAGGCAATCAATAAGGTTGGATTAATCTATCCAGGGCTGAACTACGAAAGTGATCGAAAGACCTTCACCCTGCTTCATAGCGAGCTGGCAATTGCAGAAAGCCAGATAAGGCCACGAAGGTCACGGCTGAAGGCTAGGAGTGCATGATGAGTGAAGTCGAAAGCACCTTATCCGATGACATTGTGGAAGCACCTAGAGCTCTTCTGAACCGTTGGCGATCAATCGCAGATAGTACCGGCGCGAGGCGAACAGCGCCGGGAAGAAACACGAGAAATGGGCGTCTCAGGAAGTCCAGCCGTGGAAATGCCTCAAGGCCGTCATCTGGCGAGGACTCACCAGGTGACCCAAAACTGTTGGGCGGCATATTTGATCAGCTCACTAAGAATCATGCGTGGGAGTCAGGATTGGCCGTAGGCCGAGTCCTCGCATGCTGGCGAGAAATAGTGCCGGCTTCGATTGCAGAACGCTGTAGCGCTGAAGGAATGGAGGGAACGGTACTGCTCGTGCAGTGCGATTCGCCGGCTTGGGTGGCGCAAATGAAATTGCACAGTACTCAGATAGTCGAGTTAATTGCCAGCCGGCTAGGTTCCGAGGTAGTCACTGAAATTAGGGCAACCAGCGTGCTAGCCAGCAAAAAACGACGTAAATAGAAGAAGGTACTGGTCTACCAAGAAGCCGGTCAAATACAGTAATAAATACACGAACATGTAAAGCTGTACCGTAGATGCTTAAATACATACCTTGATACAGTAAAAAACCCCAGTAAACCGTATGGAAATACGGAATACTGGGGTTTTAGCGTTACTGCTTCATCTGGCCTTAGGACCAATTTGGGCAGGGAGTCAGGCTACCGGTAGACGTTCCCTGGCATGTGATTCTTCCCCGCGCATCACGCTCCGCTGTACCTGCGACCCTACTGGCGTTCATTCGATACTCGCAGTCACAGTGAATTCCATCGGCCTTGATGACTGTTGCGAGCGGGTGCTGACTTGGCGCGACAGTTTCTGCAAAGTACTCAATTGCCCTCAATGTTCCATCGCATGAAGCTGTGTACATAGCTCGATCAAGATAGCAGGCGAGGCATTCTTCGATGACCGGAACAGGCAACGCGTTATTCAAAGTACTATCCATAATGGTTCCTTCCGTAGACATTCAGGTTGCGGTTCCAATGTGTGCTCAAAGGCGAGAAATCGAAGAAGCACGCCTGATAGAAATGATTTCTATTAATGCTCCTGAACAGATTGTGGCAAATCTGTGAAAAGTGAAGCTGGGGATTGGTCAACCCTTGCCATGAAGAGTCGAACCGTTACCCCGTATGTTCAGAAGGCAAAAATCACCATACTTGAATACACATTGCTGTACAGGTTTACATGCATTTATACGACCTTAACTACATACCTAAGGTAAGCTTAGGTCAAAGTTAATGAGCCGTAGAGGGCTAGAACCCTGTAGATATAAGGGAGAATGCACAGATACGCCGATGCGATACGATTGCAACGTAGCGAAAGACGTAGCTAGCCTACGCGCTCCACAAAGTAAGGACACGTTCATGGCCACAACTATAACCCGCTCATCTTCGACGAAGCTTGAACCAGGCCAAGACTCCATTGACCGAGTATCGCCATGGCAAGACGAAGACACTAAGAAGTGGATGCTCGCCTGGTCATTACGCCTGCCGAACGGAAAGCTCGTTCGACGGCGTACTGAATCCGTGCGTAAAGGAGACCTGAGAGCGAAGGCCAGAGCTAAGGCGGAGGAAGTCCTAGCGAATGCTCAAGATTCTGAATGGAAACCAGGCTCTGAGCTTGCCAAGTACATCAACACAGTATCAAGGCCAGAAATCGAGAAGGCCAACCTGCGTGATCGTACCAAGGATCAGTACCTCAGCGTCCTCCGTCTTGTCGCTGGGGATTGCAATAAACACGGAAAAAACTCGGATAAACAGCATTCATATTCTTTGAAATATAAGTCGATTGATGACATGAAAACGATCAGAGTCATTGAACGGTGCCTGCAAGAGATAGCCGAGCTACACGGCAGAGAATCCGCCGAGCAGGCTAAAACAGTCATCTCTAAATACATCATTCAAGAGATGCGAAAAGATGCGCTGATTGACTTCAACCCCATGCGCGGGATGGATTTCAAATTACGTCACGTAGCAAACGTCATCAACCCCAACACCAAGAAAGGTGGCATTGCCCTCTCCCGTGACGACTACAACCGCGTAATTGACTTCCTACTGGAATTAGACCCCGTTGATATAGCTCCAGAGCGCACGCTTGAGAGGTTTAAATACCTTATACCGCGCGACCTTAGAGAAGCTGAATCTATAATTGATCTGACATTACTGCAAGCCACGACTGGACTGCGGGTAACCGAAGCTAATTCGCTCGTCTGGTCGGCGCACGTCGAAATTGACAAGGATCAGAATGTCCACATCTCCATCGACGCGGAGGTATCCAAAACGCACAGGGCGCGCAGAGTATCTATCCTTGACCCTCGCGTTGCAAAAAGATTTATTGAGCGCAAAAACAAGTATCCAGATTCGCTTTACGTCATCGGTTCGCCAATACACCAGAATAAACAATGGAACAGGCCAGCCGTTCATAAAGTAGCATCCAATCTTTATAGAATGCTCGCTAAAACTCTGAAAATAGTTGAGCTTGAGAACGAGAGAACTCACATCTGGCGGGCAACGCTCAATACACTACTCCGTGACCAGATTTCAGACGTAGACCGTTCAGCTTGGTTCGGGCACACCGTAGAAGTTAACCGCGCCAGCTACACCGACCTCTCGGACACCAGCGCTATGCTGAAAGCTTCAGAGTATCTTCGAGTTACTGCCCAACGCGTTGCCACCTAGGAGTAAGAATGATGAGTTTTTTAAAGAAACTTTTATCAACACGGGAGTCTCGTAAGCCGAGCTTCAGTCTCCAATGGATTGATCAGGCTGACCCCCAAGAACTAATTAACAGCTACGCGCGGGTTGACCGGTTCTTTGATGATCTAATCGAGGATCCCTCGCGCTACAGACTCTCTAATGTTCCTGCCGAGGACGGGAAGGAGAACGCCGTCCTCGTCGCTTATCTAGAAGGCGAACTAGTGGGGGCTATCTGGGCTGGCCCACCAATGGCGGAAGCGCAACAGGCTCAGATGTTTGGCTCCCTGCAAGGTCAAGCTCAAGCCATGAACGAACTGGCTTTGGCGATGTTGGATCACACCTGGATGCTCTTTGACGTGGCCGTGGCACCAGATCATAGAGGCAAAGGACTAGCTCAAGAACTTCTCCGAAGTGTTGTCGAAAAAGCTAGTACTCGGAAGATCGACTATCTTTGGGGCGTAGCAACACCAGCGTCGATCGGTTTTTACGAGAGCGTGGGTATGTCCGTGATGCCGGCAGAAGGAGCACTAGTCATTAGCCACATGCCCAGCGGTTGCAAGGACGGGAAGCCAACAGGGTATCTTCTCCCCATCATGGGTGAGTCTCGATGGATTCTCAGTCAGCTTCAAGGAGAAGTCCACTTGGGAATTAGTTATGTTGAGCAGTCCATGCTTGAACAATAACCCTTTAGCAGAGAACGCAATGGGTCTGTACGAATGTTCAGCTTCAGGATGGGAGAACAGCAATGGGCATGTCAGGAGAAGAGCATCCAGCGCTCCAAGAACAGCTCTGGAAGAACATAGAACAGCGCCTGGAAGAAGCCGTCCTGATCGAATGGGATGGTTGCCACACCATCAACGTGCATACCGTCAAACGTCCTGAAATTCAGTTCGGAGTATCTTTCGGCAACGATCAGCTCAGTAAAGGAGAGATGCTGGAAGCACTTCGCGAATGGTACGAACAGTCTTGCCAACTCAAATTCATCAGCGAAGTGCGACGTGCTGGCGCGATTACAGGGCTGACACCATTAATTGCGCAACGGGAAGAAGCTTTTGAACAGTAAGGAAATTTCCGTATGGAGGTAAATAACCCTCTTTCCCAATCAATCGCTGAACAACTGTTTGAGCAGATCAAAGGGAAGGGCATTGTATTGCAGGGCATAGCGGAAAGAACTGGAATTAGCATAGGTTCGCTAAGTAGGTACATCAACGGAAAACGTGACTTGCCAACTCCGATATTCGCGCTGATATGCAAAGACGTAGGCCTTGACGCTGGTGAAGTGCTTAGGAAAGCACTTGAAGTGGTCGCCAGCGCCAAGCAAGCGACGGATCAGCGGAGCCCCTGCTTGTAGATATTGCCTTATAAGAGAACGGTGCATCTAAGGGTGTGGCGTTCTTCTAGCTTTAACAGTTATTCGGCAGGATTCTGGCGTGCTTGAATGCTGGAAATAATGACCTGCTTTTCCCGATTGGCCTTCTTGAATAATTTCTCCATGGGAGGTCTGTGCTTACGCATGAATGCCAAGGGGAACCCGTCATCGTATGGATTCTCTGGATCGGTCTGGAAGTCCTCGTCACGGTTGGTGCCATAGTATCCGCCGACATACCCAGTTTCCGAGTCGTACAGCAGGTTGTACTCGGTATCCATTCCCAGATCAGCTGTGAACTCTAGGTATCGGCCTGTTGAATCCAACCGAGCCGACGTTGCTTGAAAGTCGCGCTGATATAGATGACCTAGAGCTTCGTTGGTCATCGAATCTGGTACCTTGTTGTGCCGGTGAAGCTGATCCAGTTCGAGCACAGCGCTGGCGTACCTTTGGTAGCCGGGAGAATAGTTAGGGTCGTTTGCCAACGCGTTGTAGAACTTGATGGATTGAGCGTAGGCTGGCGAGTCCTGAGTTAGTTGGTAAAACGACAGCTTCTCATCGTCAGTTTTACCAGTCGACGATGAAGCATATTCGAGGGTTATCGTCGGGAGTGTTTCACCAGGCACCACGCTGACTGCTTGAAGGTCTTTTCCATTCTCTTCCGAAAGAGTATGGAAGTGCTCTCTGCCAAGCTTGTTTGCTACATCGTGACACAACGCTTCCTTGTACGCCCAGTAAAGCTCCGCCTGGTTGTCGCCAGCACGTCGTAGGGGATTTGTTGTGGTGTATTCGTGGCTTCTGTCGCCAACGAACTCAGTCGTGGTGTCGGCAATGAATTCTGGATCGGAGGTGTCACATTCTTGATCAGTTCCCGGTCTGACTTCGATGCGGTAGTTTCCGTCTTTGGTGCTCAGGAAAAGACGCTCATCATCAGCGTGTTCGACCAGCTCGTGCATGTGCGCCGGAAGGTTATCTAGCACCCAGTTCTGATACCTAATATGTCCTGGCGTGGGAGCAAAATGAGCCAAACTGACCTTCGACTCGGATTTTCTTTCGTGGCTAAACTGTCCGCCAGTTGTCTGTCCTTTAGGTCGGCGTGATCGCCTGGAAACATCGCTCATAGTTATAGATGTGTGCGAAAAGTAATGTCTTTGGCGAGTTTTGGCTTGGAATACTTTGACGGATCGTTCTGTGCACGGGTGGCCTCGCCCAGACCGGCATGATGGGAAATAGAAGATCCGAGCAGAAAGCACCATCCCGATCTAATGAGCGCACAACGAATCGTCCAGAAACTGCCTGCAAGTTTTGATCCTGATAAGCATCAGGGTCAACTCATGCATATCATCACCAGGAACTTTGGTAGTGGGTTTGAAATTGATTCTATTGAGCCAATCGAGTCGGAAAAGGGTGGGTGGGAAGTCACCGCAACCCGTTACAACTCCGTATCCAAGGTGGGAGAAGGAGGTGCCGACGGTGAGAAGGAAATCGGCTTGCCGGCTAAGGCTAAGGCTTCTGACGGAGAAATGTATTCAGAGCGGTTCTCCAAGCAATATCCCGGCTACGTCATGGTTGAATTCAACCCGCACCTGAAGACGGCTGTGCTAGCTCAATTAACTGAGACGGAGGTTCAGTGTAGGCGTGCTGTTACCACCATTCTCGGTGTTAAGCCATGGGATATTAAGGTCAAAGATGCCCCTAACGGAGGCTACGAAATAGCATTGCCGAAGAATTATGTTCCTTCGAAGCATCTTGCGAAACTTCAAGAAGTAGCTGAAGAAACCGTAGGGTCATTTGGATGGGTGGTTGAAGCTGACCCCTTGACCCTCCAATGCCGGTTCATTCCGTCAGCGCCCCCAACTTTCCCAGAGATGTTGGCGTTCCCTATCCATAAGCTGGGGCAGGGCGACGTGAATAGGACACCTTTCGCGATGAAACTCCCCGAAACAGGTCAGTCCGAGCCAGAGAAGGCTGTTATCGACTGGAAAGCACAAGCATTCACGCTCCTTGGCGGTCTGCCTGGTGGAGGTAAGCGCCAACCACTTACTGCCCGATTGCCAGTGCCCGTCAGCGAAAAGTTCCCGACCGGTTGGGCAACATTCGGGGATCTAGAACTTGGCGACAAGATACTCGGCTTGGACGGTTCATCAGTCAGTGTCGACGGCCAAACAGATGTAGTGATCAACGACCTCTACGAGTTTGTGCTTGATGATGGGCAGAAGCCCCAGTCTGATCCTGACCACGTGTGGCTCATTCAGCGTTCGAGCATTGCTGACGCATGCGCGAAGCCTCATGGGTCTTTCCTGAAGTCTCATCAATGGAACATCACTGCACAGGTAGCCTGTGCTCAGCACATTGATGCCACCGTGGAAACCATCAGCGACATTACTTCCATTCCAGCAGAGAACGTTCAGCGGTTCATTGATCTTGTGGGGATCTATGGGCGACCTAACGACAAGGGCGCTGTCTTGTACCCGACCGATGAGGTGCTTGCCTGGTTGGCGGATCACGACGGGTGCACGCATGAACCAGCTATGCAACTTTTGACGACCAAGCAGATTGTCAATACCCCTAGCCTGGATGACTACCGCATCCCCATGTCTCGCTACAGTGGCGCAACCATGGAGCTGTCGGATGAACGAATGTTGGAATGGGAAAGCAACGTCTCGCAAACGCGTCTCTTGCTCACCCCAGAGCTTCTTCGTTCAGGCGTTCAGTCAAAGAACCATATTCTGCACGTACTCCTGGGCATGTTCAACCCTGAACCTATTGAGGACGTGGAAGTTTGGAGCCTCAGATCCTTGGACGATGCTGAAGTTGAGAGCCTAATCGAACTGTTGCGATCAATGGGCATGAAAGTCATCCATAGCACCAATGAACTGCGTGTAACTTTGGCTCCCGCAGGCTTCGCTATCCAGAAGATCAACAAGCTCGATCCTGCGCCCGGTCGGTGCGTCCGCATTACCGACCCAACCCACATCTATCTGACCGATGGGTTCATCCCAACACACAATACAGTCACACTGAATGCGATCATCGCTGATCAGCTCTCGAACGGAGCGGAACTGGCAATTGTGGACACTACTGATAAGTCAACAGACTTCATGTGGTGTAAAGACTTCGTGCGTGAAGGTGGCTGGGGTTGTGACTCGCTCGGTGCCAGCGTGGCAACCCTTCAGATGGTCTACAACGAAGGGTCGAGGCGTTCAAAGATTCTGAAGCAACACGGATACTTGAACCACTTCCAAATGCCTGAGGAAACACGGTTCAGCCCTATTCTCATCATTGCTGATGAGGTGGCAGGCCTAGTCGTGACAGAAAAGATTCCTGCCGGAGTACCCAAAGACAACCCGCTAATTCAGGCGAAAGTGCAAACCAACCTCTTGCGTATCCAGATCATGGAACTGCTGGATCGGATCGTTTCCGAAATGCGCTTCGTTGGAATTCGAATGGTGACTTCCTCTCAGGTTACCAACGCCAACACAGGCCTTTCACCGACGTTCAAGGCCAAGAACGGCCACCGGCTCCTACAAGGATCGAAACCATCCAAGACTGCACGGAGTCAGGCATTCAACGATGAAGCATCTGTGCCCGTCGTGCCAAAGCACATAGCTGAGGACGAACGCGTTTTTAAGGGTGTTGGATTGGCTCAGCTAGAAGGTGCAGGTTCCTTCGTCTACAAAACGTTCTACGGCGAACCTGGGCAGTACCGCGATGCCTTACTCAGTCTGGGTGTGCACAGAACTACACGGCCAGCACCATCGGATTACGAAATCGCAATGTACTCCCCCAGCTTGAACGATGACAGGGAGCAAACCATTGCGCGCCGGGAAAAGATGGGAGACCCGGTAGACACTCCCATCAGCTACGGGGAAGACGGCAAGCCTCTACGAGGTGTAGCCCGAGCATCCCATGAATCTAGGGTGCTAGCTGACCAGCACCGCGCCAACAGCCACCGAGCCTAAAACAGAAAGAGCTAACAAATGGTTGCAGTAGCCCCAGAAGAGATAGCAGTGGAGCCAAAGGCCGACTTGATTGACTATGTGGATATTGAGAATCCACACATTGAAACTTGCCTCATTAACCTGATTGCGGAGGCCTCGGAATTGGGCGCCAGTGATGTGCTCATCGAATGGCGTCGCGGAACGGACGAAGAGCTGGTTACTCAGGTGCGTATTGACGGCACCATGCGCCGGTTCTACCGAGTTCCTGGGCGTTTCGCAGTCCAGGTACTCAACAGTTTCAAGACCAGGGCGAACCTGAAGTCCAGTGCCAATCTGCGCCCAGAAAGCTCCACCTTGAAGATGGACGTACCTTCTGGCTTCGTCGATGAAAACGGTGAAGAGAAAATGGTGGAGCGCAAAGCCCGTATCCAGCTCTTCACCACGGCAGACACGGGAAGCACCATTGTTCTTCGCCTGCCACAGCGAGGAAAGCTGAAGACTATCCACGAGCTTGGTTTCACGAAGGAGAACAAGGGGCGTGTGCTTCAACTACTCAATACAGCTAAGAAGATGATGATCTTCGTCGGCCCGATGGGTGTAGGTAAGTCCACCACCGCTTATGCCGGCCTGCACTTCCTACACGATGGAACCCGAACCATCTGGACGCTGGAAGACCCCGTAGAACGCGACATTAAGGGAGTCATCCAGCTCGAAGCCAACGACGACATTGGAACTGGCTACGAGGAAATGCTTCCGGCGTTGGTGCGCGCCGACTACGACACCCTCTTCCTGGGCGAATTGCGAGACAACGTAACCGCACGAGCGGCAGTGCGCCAGTCGCGCGCTGGCCGGCAGGTGGTGACAACGCTTCACGCCACCGATAACGTCTCCGCGCTCATTCGTCTTGTCGAGCTGGCCGACGATACCCCGTACTCGGTACTCGATTCCGTTCAGGGGTTGGTCTCCCAGCGTCTGGTGGCAAAGCTGAATCCAGAATGGGATGGGAAAGACGAATACACGAAATACAAGGGGCGCGTACCTATCCACGAAATTATGGTGATCACACCAGAAATCGTCGATGCTCTGGTCAACCAGGAGTCCTTGGACAGCATTCGTCAGCTAGCAAAGGCTGACCAGCCAGAAACGTTCTGGCACAACGCGGATCAGCTCATTGCTGACAAGATCACTGACTTGGAGGAAATCGAGCGAGTCCTCGGTGAACGCCCAAAGTCTGAGAGTAAGCCAGAATGATTCCCCGGAAAGCTTTTGGCGCGTTAGCTAACGAGCGGGGTGAATTCACACCTGCAAGCATTGTCATCGCTTCAATGGTCGGAGCCTTGTTTCTGATCGGGGCTTTCAGTATCGTTCCTCAAGTCGTACCAACGTTCCAAGATCGTGCCACATTTGATGAAGTCTCGGCAGTAGCACGTGGCCAACAGGGGGCATTGTCGGCCACCTCCCGCTACCAAAGTTCCGAAGACCTAGAGAAGTACCGATGGGTCTCAAGCGTGCCGGAGAACGTGGCTACACGCGCTGGGCAGGGTGGCGCATGTTTCGCTGTCATCGGAAAGTCGCAGGCCGGCAACCTTTGGGTGATGGAGCAAGAAGACGAACAGCCCCGCGAAGCGCCTGGACAATGGGCGAGCGATTGTCTGAGTAAATTGCAGTTCGAAGACCTGGCAAGGAGCGTGGGTGGATCGGTGCAAGCGGTTGGTGCCTTAGACGCGCCCGCTATCCGCACCGCGGGCACAAAGGTCATGTGGTCGGCAGTAGACCGGGCCACAAAGTACGAACTAATTGTGGCCAATGAAAAAGGTCGCGAGGTAAAAACAGTCGAAGGCACAAGCGCGACCGTACCAGGCGCTGACCTTCCGGGAACCAGGATCAGTGTTGTACCGATGAACGGCAATCAACAGGGCGCTACAGCATCGATAACCATCGCGAAATAGCTCTACTAAGAGCGTTTGAGGCCACCTCCAATTTGGGGGTGGCCTCAAACGTGTATTTAGGGTTTTAGCCTTCCGAGGTTCGCCAGTGCACGGATATATGCGTCAAGTTTCGCTCGTTTTCCAACAGCGACAGCTTGAAGTGAGACTGCCCGAATTTCGTTGGGTGTGTACCGATATACCAGCCGATATCGAGGCGGTTGGTCTGGAGAAGGGTCAGGGTCGAAATAGAACTTGTAGCAGTCCGACAGGTCGCCAGTTTCGGGCAAGTTATCCAAGGGTGTCCCGGATGTCTCTCCCTTTTTGATCGAAACCAACCAATCTAATACGAGCTTTCGCATCTCTGGGGGGAGCTCGTGTATATCCTGCTTGAATCCCTCGGTAGCATCAAGGCTTAGCCCGGTTTTGCCCTTAGACATACTGCTCCGGGTCTAGCCCGAACTGTTCCGCAATCTCTGATAGAGGGATGATCTTGTCGTCACATCGGCTGTTGACGATATGAGCGATTTCTAGATCTTCCAGAGCAGGGGCGATCTGCTCAAAGACCTCGAACGGGAGTACAACGGCCTCGGGCTTGCGGTGCGAGCCGAATACGAGGGGTGAGGCCTTGGAGCCTTCTTTTCGGAATGTAGCTAGAAGGGAGCCGAGTTCATCTCGGGCTTCTTTGCTTGTGTGGACATTCTGAACTGGGATGGTGGTCATGAGTTCAGCATAGCAAAGATGCGCATAAATATGTACATCTTTATGTACCTATATTCTTAGTTTGGGAGTCGCAGGGTCGATACTTCACGCCTGCTCAGACAGTACCAGGTATGGATTATTTTCCATCTTGGACGAAGAAGACCCCTCGACGATTCGAGGGGCCTTTCCGGTTATTGGTTCACGGGTGCTTGGCAGTGCCGGCACGGATAACATCATTCGGTGGGGCAAGGAACGTTGTTTCATGTCTCATCTCCCGGATCACATAGGCACCTCGCGTCACGTTGCACTTGACGACCTGGCACTGATGATCCTGGTTCTGCCAAACTCCTCTGCTGTATACGTCCACAAATGTTCCATTGGGGATCGTTCCTTCGGCATAAGTGTCCATCTGGGTGCGTCCTTAGAGTGAGAGGGATGGATCGACGGAGTTCGTGATTAGCATCGGGATGACATGGGCGACAACAAGAAATGTTATAAGCAGGATGAAGATGCCAACCTGTTTCCCGATCTTCTTGCTGACTTTGATTGCTTCTCGCATGGTGATGCCCCTTCGGCTCATAGTGAGGTGGTGACTGGCCAGGTGGCCTGCCTCGGTGACCTCAATGTGTGACTTAGGGAATGAAATATTTGCGAGAAGCACCAGGAATAAATGTGGCCGAGGAACTAGCGGAATGAGCTAGCTTCTCGGCCACGTTCCCATCACACCTACGGCGTGGGAGTTGGGGAAGATGTAGGTTCTTCAGTCACTGGATCGCGGAACTCTTCAGGCAGGTCTTCCTGCTCAAGCTTGGTGTCCTTGGCGAAGTCTCCCCAGCTCTTGGCCGACTTCGGATTCCAATTGGACAGGTTTTCTGAATAGTTCGTGGCTCCGCTGAACATGGCATCGAACCGCTCGGTATTACTTACATCCCAGCTTCGTAACGACTGGTCTAGGCTAGTGGCTCCCTTGAATGCTTGTTGCGCGTTCACTACTTTACGGACGTTCCACCGATTCATCGGCTGGTTGTATCTTGTGGAGCCAGCGAACACCTGGTGTAGGTCAGTGACTTTGCCCGTATCCCAGCCATTCAAGTTCTGATCGAACTTTGTGTTGTCCTTGAAGGCTCCTCGCAGAGAGAAGACGTTCGATGTGTCTACGGTGCCGAAGTCGGGATTCCCGGCTTCCATAAAAGTCAGATTCATAGATTCGACAGTTTTTGGAATGTTGCCAACATGGCTCAGGTTTTCAGCCCCGGCGAAGGCAACGTCAAGGGTCGTGGTTTTTAGCTCTTCGGTGAATTCTTCGACTTCAACGAGCGCTCGATTGATGCGCATCTGCCCATCTCGCACTGCATCGCTTACGCCGGTGTATTGTCCACCACGATGAGCCATACCGTAGGACGGAACCTCACCGATCACAGTGATGCGCTTGCGCCCCTCGGTTGCGTCGTAGCAATGCGTCAGGGTTCCATCGTCGGTGCGTTTGCCGTCGCCCCAGTAAATATCAGCCTTGAGCTTGCTGTCACCGCGAGAACGCAGGGGAAGGGTGATCATGCGTTCACCCTGCTCGCAGGTGCCCCGTGGCGCTTCCTTCAAATCCCAGACTGTTTTCATTACGCCTGTGGTTTTCAAGGCGACGGCCTCACCTGGCTTAGCATCTGTACCCCGATCATCCCCATCAACAAATCCTGTTTCGATGGAGTGCGCATTTTCGGGGGTTAAGCGCGACGCGACCTGATGGACGCGGAAGTTCCCGCCTTCAAAGAGCACGCCAACGATGCGGGTTTCGTCTTTGTCTTCGTTACGGTACACATTCCCGTCGCGCTCAAGCGTTTTCCCCTGGGCAGAAAGGAAAACGAACCGCGCGTCATCCGGGATGTTGGTGGACATGATGGAATCAGTCGTGAGGGAAGCTTTACCCTGGCAAATGGGCATGCCTGTGGTTGGGTGGAAAGAATAGTCAGGGTAAGTCTGGCGGGTCAGGATCAGGCGGTGAGCCTCTTTAGACCAGGTACTGGCTTGGCAATCATCTTCGGTGCCGATGCCCGTGCTTATCGTGGTAAACCGGTCTGATCGTGCCTCGACGCTGGGAATATCAGAAGCCCAGGTCAGCGCGTCGCGAATGCTGTGCTCAACGCTGGCGTATCCGGTAGCTGTTTCTGTGCGTTCTTCAACCTTGTGCTGAACGGCGATCATCCCGACCATTGACGCTGATACAGCCAAAGTGATCACGGTGGAGACCAGAGAACCGATAGCCACGGAGCTGATGGTTTCCCCACGGTCGTTGCCGAGCGCAGTGTGAACGCGCTGTTTCAAATTGCCCATCATGGTCAGAACCCGATCTTCCAAGTTGCTTCATCGTCGCCGGCATTACCCCATATGGGGTTCCCGGCAGTGTCGTAGCCGAGCAGGAGCATTCCACCGCTCTTCGAATAGTGTTCAGTGCGCGAGACAGAACCATTGGAAGTCGTGTCTTTAGTGACTGATTCGGTGTGTTCCTTGCCGTGCCAACGGTCAGAGTTCTCTAGTTGGGAATGTAGCTCACGGGATATGTCGGAGTTGGTGTTGATGCGTTCGAAAACTCCGGTCATCACAGTGTTGGAGGTCGTGATGCTTGTACCTAAAGCAATGAGTACAACAGACCCCAAGATGGAGGCTATGGCTACGCCTGCGACGTTTCCGTCTTCGCTCCGAAGTTTCGAAAGTAGCGACTTCCTGATGTTTCCCATGAACTATTCGGCCTTATCTAAGGTGTAAAAGAACGGTTTGACTGCTACTTTTCTCTTATCTTTGTTGCGCACTTCAATCGTGATGGTGTGCCAGTTGCTGACTTTTTCAGGAAGCTCAATCACACCAGTGACGTATTTCAATTCCCCGTCTTTGTTCCTGTCTTGATCATCGCCGGGTAAGGCAATGTCCTGGCGCATAAGTGGCAGTCCGATATCGGTGTCTTCGCCAGGGTGGACGGTCAGCGTTGCATCCACTGGAACTTCCGTGAATAGGTATCGAATAGATTCTGTATCAGCAGGTACTTTGAGGTCATATTCGGTACCTGAATCATCCGTGATACGAATGTCGCGCTTCATATCGTCAGCTACGGAACCTTGCCCGGAAATCAGGTGCTGGGAAGCATAACGGCATCCGCTGAGTTCGGGAGCGTTGCATTCTGGGTTGGAAGCATAGATGACGGTTTGCCCGTTGGAATCTTCAGTCCAGACTTTCACGCTTTCATCGTCATACGTGCGGATTTCTGGTGAGCTGGTCAGTTCGTCACCTTTGAGGGCAACGATCTGGCTGACCGCATTTCTGTTTGTACGGTCGCGGTCAAGCTTCTCTGCATTCGCACTGGAATGCGTGAGAAACACAGCGAAGATCACGACAGTTGAAACGGTGAAGATCGCTAGCGTTGCCGAGGATACTACTGAGTCGATCATGATCGACCCGGTTTTATCACGGAGCGCTTCACGCAGTCGTGAAGTCAAGGACATGATGAGACCTTCCAGAAGGTGCAGATTAGAGGGAAGAGCAGGTCGGTGGGAGTCAGGCAGGATCACTTTGACTCCCACCAAGCATTAGTTGACCTCGATAGGGGTCTGGCGCTCGTTGGTTGCCTGAAACTGCTTGCCGGTCTTGGAAGTTACGTTAATGACGTAGGAAGCGGTGGTTCCGGTGCCGGAGGTGGTGATGCTCAGCGCATCTTCGCCTTCCTCATTGGAAGCGGACGGCAGGTAGCCAGTGCTAGCCAGCTCTTCGCGTGAGCAGAACGCCAGTGCACCGGTCGTGGACTTTTCGGATGCGCACAGAGCCTGTGCGGTGACAGCTTCAGCAACAGCGTTTCGGGCCGCACGATCCTGGGTTGCTGGAACGACACCGAAGACCGCAGCAAGTGCGCCAAGGGTCAGCACAGCCATCAAAGTAACGGCAATGGCGGTGTCCTGGGTAGAGAACTGCATGTTGTATTCCTTTTCTCATTAGTGGCCATAGATGCGTGAGGTCTCAGCCGGCCATGTAACTGAGCCTCAAAACTAGGGAGCTACGACGTGGGCAGGGTAGCCATAGTCGTGATCAGGGAATAGATTCCGAGCGTTATAGGAAGGGCAATATTCATAGAAGGAGCGAACGGCACTTTCCCTCCGGTGGAGGATCGTTTGCGTGTTGAGTGGAAGGTTGCGAAGACCAGCGACAGCACCACCCACAGAAGAGGTACCCAATACGCAAAGAGTCCGAGAGGGAGCATGACCAAGGGAATGGCCTTGAGGTCTCCCCCGCCAAAGGAATCAGGCTTTGCCACTGTGAATATCAACATGGCAACAAACCAGCCAGCCGAGACTGCAATAGCTAATCCGAGCTTGCCCCATTCGCTGGATACCAGAGTCTGAGCAAGCACGAGCGGTACCAGTACGACGGTGAAGGCTAGGAGAACCTGGTTGGGAATTCGTCGGGTAACGCTATCGACGACATTCAGCAGACCCAGCAATGCACCTAACAAGGCAACCACTGCGTAAGCGAATGTAGAAGTCAACGAAGCGTCGGAATTGGGCAAGCCTAGGTAGATGATGACCGGCGAAACTAGTGAGGAAACCGCGGTGGATAGAACCAAAGCAAAGAGCACGGCAGGCTCTTTACTGATACCAAAAACTTGAGGTTCAGTAGTCATTACAAACCGCTGTCCACGTCTAGTAGCGCTGGATAAATCTGGAACATCGGGAATACCACCATCACGATTGTTATTCCAAGCAACAATTGAGTGATGAAATTTACCGAGGGGCGCAATGTTTCGGAGAAAGTTTCAAGCATCAGCCTGGATTCGTTCTGGTAGGAGGGCGCAAATTCTTCGAATAATTCCACAGCCTGGTACGAAGTCGATGAAGCAAGAACGAGCTGACGGGCACCTGGCGGAAAGAACTTCGAGTCTACGAAGTGTTTGAACGAAGCGCCCTCGTTCACCATGGCTTTGGTGTGCTTCATGCAAACACTTCGGATCGCGTCGTTACCGCATCCCGATGCAGAGTTCTTGAGCGCTTCGGTTTCGGACATGCCTGCTTTGAGGTTGAGCGCGAGCCCGTTGAACAAACGGCCTGTTGAGGAATACATCAGCACTTCTCCGATGTATGGAACTCGGATGAGAACCTTGTCCATGATGGTGCGGAATCGTTCGGAGCGCCGACCAAAGGCCGTCCACCAGAGCATGAATACGAGAGTGACGATGAAGACTGTGGCGACCGTCCACTTCACAACCTCAGCCACCGCTAGGAGCACGTAGGTTGTTGCCGGCGTTTCAGCCTGAAAATTACCAAATACCTCGATCATTTTCGGAACAATAAAGTTCACTGCGACGAACATAAAAGCGAGAGTGACCGCGACATTGAAGATGGATGGAATGAGCGCCCCCCAAACACGCTTTTTCACGCTCTTAGAATCGGCAACCATCTCGCTTGCGGATTTGATGTTGGCGTAGAGCTGGGAGGTGTTCTGCGAAGACGCGATGAGCTGACGTGAAATCAGGGGAATCATGTCGATGCTGGCTAGCGCCTCACTAAGTGTAGTTCCGTTAGCCACCATGTCGTTGGAGGCTTTGATGAACTTGTGCCCAATGTCGTACTTTCGGTACTGCTCGCCAATGGTCAACAGGGCCGTCTGCTCGCTGGTGGACAGCGAAAGTTGCAGGCTCAGGGAACGTAGGCTTCTCGCGATGGTGTTGGTATCAGCCCGTCTGCCAGGAGTGAAAGTGATGAACGGCTTACGTTTCGTAGCTGGTTTCTCAGCAACTTCGGTCATGAATAGATCCTTCGGGAAGTAAAGTAAGTCCGTTTAGCGACGGAAGCGTCCGGCTTTAGGCTTGGACAGTTCATCGGCCTGTTGCAGTTGGCCGAGAATTTCATCGAGTGCACCACTATCACGGGCAAAGGACTTCGCGACAGGTAAGGAAACCAGCCCTTCGCGGACAGCGCGCGCCAGGGATTGCTCCATGCTGTTCGAATCTTTCTCAGCATTGGAAACGATGATTTGCTGGATTCCACTTAATCGGTCATTACGAATGGCATCAGCAGTATTCGGAGTGTTCGTCAGAATCTCACGAACCGCAAACAACGTGTCATCAGTACGAGGAATCAGCTTCTGTACCACGGCAGTTAACAGAACATCGGCAAAGCGTCGTCGGGTCTGTTCCTGCTCTTCAGGAGGGAACCACGCGACGAAAGACTCAATAGCTTCGCGGACTGAACCAGCGTGCGAGGTAGTCAGTACAAGGTGTCCAGTGGAGGCCGCTCGGAGTACCGCACGGGCATCTTCAGGTTTCAGAATCTCGGCCACGAGAATGACGTGTGGTTTGGAACGTAGCGCATCAGCAACACCAGCGCCGTAGCTTGGCGTGTGGGTGCCAATCTCTCTCTGGACGATAGATGACGCGCCGGCCTCGTTGTGAAGGTATTCGATAGGGTCTTCAAGCGTGTAGATATGTCGGTTGGTCTCACGGTTGATCTTGCCCAGAAGAGAGTGGTTCAGCGTAGATTTACCTGATCCAGATGGGCCACACACAAAGATTAGGCCGGAGCGACGCTTGGCCTGAACCTGAATTACCTCGGGAACGTCCAGCATTTCAGGAGTAGGTACTTCACGCGGGATTACACGGAAGGATGCGGAGAAGCCCTGCATAGAGTCACGGAAGGTGGCTCGAACGCGCGCGAAGTCGGTATCAATAGCGACGGATGCATGCCCGTGAGTTTTCAATAGATGCGCGACCCGTGCCACGTCCGAGGCCTTACGCCCGTATTCAGCCCACGCCTTGATTTCCTCTTCAACGAAGAGGGAGTACGCGCTCTCGTTATCAATGCGGAGAACATCTTGAATGTCATGGCGCACCGGCTTATCGGGGTGAATGTGCGCGTTGGAGACCTTGTGGATGTAGAGGTGGTCAATGAACCCATACAGGCGCTGAATATCTTCCGGGAGCTTGGCCCGACTCGCTAGGATCGCCTGGTATTCAGGCAGAGCAAGAATCTCTTCAGGCTTGAGCTTCTGATGCTCTTCGGATAGCGCCGAATAATCCATGATGAATCCTTTGAATGGTAGCCAATCGTCCTCTGAAACCCATCATGCCGGTCTGTGCGAGGTGACCCTGGCACAGAAGATTTCAGGTAAAGAAAAACGCTGGAACACTGGCGTTGTTTCGCAGGTGTTCCAGCGTGATTTCAGTTCTGAAGGAAGGTGCCAATCTTCGGGTTAGCTGTTTGCATCCCAGACCCCAAGCAAGCGAGGGTCAGCCCAAGCCTCATCGTTCTGGAAAGTGTCAGGCTGGTCGGAGTAGTTGTTCAACGCATCCTGGTTGATCATCAAGCGAATCAGACCTGCCTTCTCAAGGGATTCCAGCAAAGTGGTCTCGTTCTCAGGATTCAGCAGGACGATGTTGCCACCTTCGGGAAGAACCGTTGCCGAATATGGCTCATGCAGAGTTGCAACTAAGAACAGAGGGAAAGGCTCGTCGCGAGTCCATTCCTTGAGCACCGTAGGAAGCCCACGTTCCCCGAAGATCGCATTCAACTGGCTCTCGGTGTAGTTGTCCTGGTCGAACCCCTCGGCGCTGGCTACCGCCCCAGACTGAAGCTGTGCGCAGGTGACCTCTGCAAACGACTGCAACTGCTCCTGAGCATCGGCATCGTTCAGTGCGTCATATCCGGGCATGAAGAACGTGAACAGGTCGGTTCGCGTATCAGCGAAAACAGTCTTTTCGACACCATCTGCGCGGGTGATCATGGCAAATGGGAATTCTGCTCCGTCGTTGTGAACCAGGATTTCGTTCTTTTCAGTAACTTTCAACATGAGTGTTTTCCTTAGCTGTTAAGTTTAGTGGTGAGCGACTGAAGAACTGCTTCAGAGGCCTTTAAATAGTTCTTGGCCGAGTTCCCGGAGCCGATATGGATGTATTGGTCTTGGCTGGTGGCCTGATCGCAAGGCTGGTCTTGTTGGTGAACGATCAGCGCACCTTTGGAACGGAACCAGGGCAGGTAGGTCGTGAGCCTCAACTTGTCGCTGACGACGAATCCCTCATCAGGCATCGGGCACACAAGATTCTTTACGGCCTTCGGCAATCCTTCTGGAACTGGCTGTGTCGGATCAAGGAACGCCTGGGCAACTTCGATGGGCCATTCCTCTCCGTGGATCGTCTGCGAATGAACCCACGCACGGTCTACCGCCTGACGGTAGTCGGCACTGTGTAGCTTGGCAGTCGTTGCATTCCAACCACACTTGGCCAATTCTGATGCCACAGTGACTTGCTCGGCTGGGTGAGCTAAAGCGTAGGCTTCAGCGAACCCCTCCAACCGGAGATGACGTTTGCCGGCCCGGATTCCAATTGCTTCTCCGAGTAGGTTAGCGTGATCCTGAGTGCAATGGCATAGACAGATGATGCTATTCATTGAAACAGCCATTCATCCCTCCTCATCCTTGAACCTCATCCCTGCTGGAAGAGATCGCTTGTACCTACACTGTGTGCCACTGGGGAGAAAATCCTTCGCCCCGCAACCGGCCAATTAGACCCAGCTCAACTCAACTGCTTCCTCGCCCTCAGTTGTGCGGACAATCCGCGTCTTCGGGAGAGTCTTACCAACCGGCAGGTCAGTCACGGAAGAAACTTTGAGCCACATCTGCTGATCTAGCTTTTCACCGCTGACCTTTCCGCTCAGAGAACGCATATTGGCGACAAGGTTCGAGTCGCGGATACGCAGGCCGGTGCCTTGAACACCTTCATCTTTCGAGTTCGGAGAGTTCAACCGACCAAGAACCTCAACACTGCTAAAATTCTTGGTCAGATGAAGCATCTTTGACAGCGGTGGCGCTCCATGATGCGAGGCATGCAGGACATGGCTCGGCAAGGAACGGTAGAGGTTCCCTGCCGTCTGCCGGCCAACCCCGCGGAAACCGTAGTGGTTATTCTTCGAGTCCACTTCATAGATGTGGCCATTCTCCAACGCCTGGACAGCAGGACGCGTCCAACCTGAATCCTTCGTTACATGGTTGACAGTCTGGGAATCCCAGACAGTCAAAGGCGAAGCTGAACGTGGCGAAGCTGATCCGTCCTTGCCTCTATAGAGCGTCGAACCCTGACGCTCGGCCACAAGGGAAGCACGTTGGCGGGCGCTTCGCGTTGCCGAAGCACCAGTTCCCTTCAAGGTTTTGTGGAACCCTGGGCAACGGTGCGGTTCCTTGGCCGAGGTGAAGCGTTGGCACTTTTCGCACTGCTGAACGGGGGTACTGCCAGTGCGCTTTCTGATCAGCTCGTTGTAGACCTTTCCCGGAGAAGAAGACTCCAACAACTGTCGATAAGTTGCTGGGTCAATGTTGTACCCATAGTGTCGGCCATTCATCTCCATGACGAGTAAACCACTGGCACGGTTATAGGCCACCCCGGAAACAAATGAAGACCCATTAGGCAACGGATGAAGAATCTTGCCTTCAGATGCGTGCATCTGCCGACGACGCTCAGCCCAATCAACATTCTGTAGGGCATTGCCAATACGGCGCGCTTCCAGCGAAGCCTGAACGGACTCGGAAATGTGTGCCGATAGGGCTTCGTCTTCCACTCCCATGGCAGATACGTGCCATCGTCCAGGCGCAGACTGGGTAACGTGCACGTCGCACTCTACTTCGTTGCCCTGGTCGTCCTTGTAGCGCACAGGCACCGCCATGGTCACGTCATTGTTCAAGGCGCTAGCACGGCGGATTGACGTAACGGAAGGCATCCTGATGGAAGTACCGCCACCCTCGTAGGTGCGCCTATGGGTCATGCGAGTACCACCGTCGCCACGGCCTGGGGTCATGTTCGGGGTGGCGTTGTTGGGCATACGCATAACCGAACGATTGCGCTCACCATATTCGCCTAGAGTTTCGTGCTTATCCCACCAATCTCGGGCTTCACTCTCTTGAATCTTGTCGACGGAGATTGCTGGAACGTAGCCCTTGGAAGCAAGAAGATCCGCTCGTTCCTGACCAAAATCGGGATTGATAGTCAGGGTCTCGGGCTGAACGGTCGGCTCGGGATCGGCAATGGTCTGGGTACGGGTATCGTCCGTTGCGGTCGGAGCCGACTGAATCAGTGACACACTCGCCTCTGCTTGGCGACCGAATGTGTACTGTCCGCCTTCTCGCACACCACGTTGAACTCGGCTTTGATTACTCATGTTTATAGATGTGTGCGAAAAAATGCAGGTGTGGCGACTCTTGGCGAAAAAACTTTAGAGAATTCTCGAAACGATCTGGCACCCTGGGCGTATCCGCAACGAAAACGTTCCCAAATGCCACACATTATGAGTGCACGGCGGTCAACACAGAACCGCCCACCGAGAACGGAAACATTCATGGCACTGACCCTACGCTTCTCGAAAGATCTTGTAGACGGGCTGAAAGAAGTTCTTTGCATGGCCGAACGAGGAAGAAGCGACTTTGGTTACCAGGCTCAGTTCGGAGACTACAGCGACCAAGACAAACAGATCGCAGACGAAAAGTGGAAGAAAGCCAAAGATGCAATAACGTCAATTCGAACTCAGCTCGACACGCTGACTGAAGATCCAATTTTTGATGCCGTCGAAGAGTTCACCGAAGTCACCCGTTACTGGGTCGAAGACGACATATGGCAAAAGACCTCCTGCAAAGAGGCTGAGTCCTCGGCGGACCTATTCAGAATCATGGGAAAAACAGAGGACGCTTCATGGGTTATCCGCACCCATGCACAATCAGATACCGATGAAGAAGACGCACACCACCACATATACATGGAACTGCAAGCTGAGAAGCTAGTGAAAGCCCAAGACGGTTAGCCTCATCTGAACACAACAACGGTGGGCATCAAAATTGATACCCACCGTTGTTTTTGCGTCTAGCGAGAGACGATGTACCGCTTAGCCCAGGATTCCAAGTCGGGCCAGTCGTAGTAAGCCACCCAGCTGTCAGGAGTCTTTTCCCGCACGTCGTATGAAGTCGGGAAGGTTTCATCATGCCCTCGCGCGGTTTCAAATGCTTCGCGGGTTATGCCCAACAAGGACAGCCTAGAGACGGCTTCAGTGTGGTCAATCCTATTAAGATCAATGTTCATTCGTGCCTCCGTTTCGGTGGTTATATTTCCTCCACACTTGGAAGCCTACGAGTGAAAAATTGGAATGTCCTTGGGTCAGGGTTATTTCTCGCTGTTGGCGCTCAACCGCACAGCAATTCCATAGAAACGGGCTTGTCCTAGAACCATGGGGAAACTAAAGGCGCGACCCGCTACGCCGAAAACTTCTCTCCGCCAGACACACATGGTCAGTGAGCGCCGGTCACCCGGACAGGCGCACCGCTCGACAGAGCACCAGCCTTTGAAAGGTGAGCACCATGGCACAAACCACAACCCTCCCAGCAGGTATCACCGGCTTTGAACCGGTGCCTTTCGGTGAGAGACGCTGGAATGGCGCGATTTGGGCCGACGAACAAGTCGATACGTACAACCGAGAGCTGAAGAGGATTCAGCAACGCCACGAAGCTGGATTGGGCGTGCAGAACTTGGTGAACGGTCTCTACAACCTGGCTTACGGTTTCGACCACTGCTAGTCGCCCACATTGCCAGCTAGGCCTCCCACCCAACCAAGGGTACGGGAGGCCAGTCCTTTTAAACCAAGAGACCGCCACCAGTCAAAGTGGCGGTCTCAGAAACTCTCAACTAGCGATTCCGATACAGCTCGATGATGCGCTTAGGCAATCGGCCCTGAGGGCTGAGGTCATGTCCGTTGGCCTCAGCCCATTCCCTGATTGCTTTACTCTCCATTGCCCGTGTCGGCAGATTCTTAGCGCTTGAGGGCTTTCTGCGGGCAACGGTCAGGAACTTGCCCAACGTTTGTTCCATGACGCTTTTCTCTTCGTAGGTCACGTCAATTTCGAAAGTCTCGTCTCCAACTGAGAATTGGAGGACTTCTGCGTCTCGCTTTCCGCTAAGGTCGGAAACTCGGATCATTGCCATATGGGAAAACCGTGAGTCTTTCTGTTGTTGGCCGGAGGAACTAAGAATTGAAGTTTGTGACGAATTCTACGAAGCGACCGATGAATTCCCAAATGAAACCGAGGAACCCGAGGAAAGCTAGAAGAGTCTGTTGCGGGAACATCAGAAAGAGGCCGGGAATAACAGCGAAGAACAAACTGATGCCTGCTTTCTTCCAGCCTTTCTTCAAGCTGAAAAGTGCGCCACAGGCAGCCAGGATGACCCACGCGAGGCCGACAACGAACACTGCGTCTTCGGTCTGCGGATCAGAGGCGATGACGCTATTCCACATTTCGTTGAAGGTTCTCTCGACCTTCTGTCCGGTCTCGCCTCCGTTGACAGAAGTAGAAATTAGTGCGCTCGCGCCATTCATGGTCACAGGCTCCCCTTTTAGAAGTTGATTGTTTCTCAATTCCCATCATGCCGGTCTGTGGGAGTTGACTCGTGCACAACATTCTTGCCTGGCTTTAAACGGCAAATCACTACCGTGAGAGCGCCCCAAACCAGTGTCAGGAACGGCCCGTCTCAGCGCACATATTTAGCCCAGCGCCTGCGTAAGCTTCAGGCGAGTCTGGTCATCTACAGCGCCGAACTGTTGCTCCACGAAATCTATGATCCTTCGAACCTTGGCATCATGAAGCATTGTCATCCCCTCCCCCATATCTACCGGCAACTCAGCGTGCTCGCGGGTGAGCACTTGAGGTTCCACATCTAGGAAGCGAGCCAGGGTGGAAAGGAAAGAATAGGAGGTGACCAGGTACTTAGAGTTTCGAACCTTCCACCAAGTCGATTTGCTGAGCTTCTGATCTTGCTCACTGAAGAACGTGGTGGCATCTGCAAACATGCGCTGATCGGAGCCGTCGTGCTCAAGCTCGTAGGCTAGCGCCAGCAATGCTTGTACGCGATCCCCTTGGGTTCGCGCGGAAATGTCTACCGCAGTTGAATAGATTCGCGGTTGTCTAGGCATTCAAGCCGCCTTCCTTTACTTAGTTCTTCACGGTATGCCCGCCCAGGACACCGAGAATGAAATTTCTCATGTCTTTGTCGGCAGATGTGCCTCGGCTCATTCCCGTCAACCCGCCATATTCTCCACCGAACAGCGCCTCTGTGCCTGTAGACATAATCTCGGTATACCCGCCGAAACCATAGACTTTGCCCATGTACCGGCTGGCGAAGTGATCGACGCGCGCTTTCTCTCTTGGTGTGTGCCGATAGATGGGAACAAGTGGTTCAAGTCGCCCATTAGGCAACGTTGTACGCCTGGTGCGGAATTGGTTCTCTAGGTGATAGATGCCAGGAACTACGTCTTCCATCCGGTGAGTGAATTCATGCGTGGCCACGGCGACCGCACCGGCTTGCCCATCTACATAGGAGCTTTCCTCGTTCATAGTGAGCGGAGCGGTCAGCCCGTCCTGGCTCAGCCGTGCGGGAATGTAGTGTGCGCGCCTGGTGCTCATCTTGGGAACCAGGGGGTTTCCATGGGTGTTTGAGCGTTCGACCCATTCAGTTGGGAAGTTTTTGGTTGCTTCGTTCAGGTACGAAATGGCTTTCTTCTGTGCACGCTTACCGGTCTGTGCCGTGCCTCCCATTGGTCGAATCTCCGCAAGCGTCTGCCGGTACGCGTCACGCAGTTTAGTGTTGTTCACTTTCAGAGTCGGGTCGCTAAGGTCGGCCGACTTTACCCTCCACTCCAACCGAGATGAGATGCCGTCCATGGTTGCATGACCACGGGAAGCCACCAGACCGTCTTTGATTTCATTGCGGATGCGCATGGTGTCTTTACGAAGGCGTTCTGCTTCTGCTTCAACATCAAACCCGGCTAGAACGTCCGCTCGCTTGGCTAGTAGAGCACCGAAAGCGACAGCTCCCTGCTCTCCGCCCTGGGGGTCATTGATGTTGCGAATGAGTTCTTGGTACTTAGCGGTCAAATGAGCGGGAACAGGAACGCTACCGTCGTAGTTCTTTTCAGTAATCTCCGCCGTGGGTACTCCGCGTTCCGAGAGCGTTCCACTGCTGGTCTCTGGCGCAGGGGGTGGCTCTGGGGCAGGAGAAGGTTTCACCACATCAGGCCGTGGTGGTTTCGGTGCCGGCGCTGGCTTCACAGGTGCCGGCTCCGGCGCTGGCTCGGGAGCTATGTCGGCTGGTCTTTGTCGCAGTTCCTTCACGTAGGACTGACCATCGAACTTGTATCCGGCTGAACTCAAGAACCCAGCTGACTGTTCAGGGGTGTCAAAGTCTTCCAAAGCGTTGGGGTGAACCTTTAGCTCAAAGAATCCATGTTTTCGCGCCTCTTCTTCGAGCATGGCCAAACCGTCAGTGAGATGCTGATCCTCGTTGGCGGACATGAAATTGACCTGAAACTGGCCGTCACGACCCGTCAGCACTCCGTCGACCATGAGGCCGTCAAACTCGTTCAGAGTCTTCGTTAGGGTTTGGTTCATCTGATGCTTGTTGTTGATCAGGCTGATGCGGGCTTCATTGGAGCGCATGGTGGCGTACTGTCCACCAGCACTTGTGCCTTTCGGTTGCCGTGCACGCCATGACGAATCGTTTCTGTCCATGCTTATAGATGTATGCGAAAAATAGAGGCTGTGGCGAATTCAGGAGAAAAATATCGAAAACTGTCCTCAAAAAATCGTCAAGGAACTTCGGAAACCAAACCAGCGTAGAGCTAGACCAAACGATTTTACGATGAACGTTGAGGCCAGTCTTTAGCGCTAATCAGTGGAAGCGTTCTTCGGAGCTGGTGAAACCAGACCTTCTGGATGTTCAAGAATCTTTTGAACTGCCCATCGTTTAAAGTCCTGGCGTACATCATGCTTTTCGATTCCGTAGGAGCTGGCCCATGCTTCAGGGTCAATTTCCACGGTCAGGCTAATCTGAATTTTCATTTTCGGCACCCCAAAACTGGACTACGAGTTGATTTCTTCGTCTTCACTACTGAAGGCCTGCTCTACCACCTCTTCGGGTATCACCACGAAGAACGCTCGCCCTGGCTCGTAGGATGCCAGTGCACCAGCAATACCTAGTGGGGTCGTCTTGTTAGCGCCAACGTTGATTGCGCCGAGGCGGACAGTCCATCCGTAGACGGCGTACATGATCGCGTTGGCCACTACGTCGTCGTCGCCTCCAAAGTAGCCGAGTGCAGTATCCCACCAAGCAACTTTTCCGTCATCGAATTTAACTACATGAGTTGCGGTCTCCGGGTAGTCCATGATTTCTCCTAAATTTGAGTTGTTCGTTATTTCAGCCTAATTGTGTGCCGACAGGAAAACCTTCATCCCCTCTTCAAATAGATCCTGGCGATACGTTCCATGTGTGACAGGAGGGGTTAAAACTTCGTGACTTTCCGCGCATTCACTGTTCCCAGTTCCGGGTCGCCCTTGATGAAACCGTCGATCCACTTCAGGCGGTGGTCTTCCATAGTGGCGTACCACTGCTTGCGCCAGTGCCCTCGTACCCAATGCTGACGCTGGACAGTGCCTCGCACGCCGTCTAGTTCATACTGTGCGGTCTCAGGCTTGTGCAGTGACATGATCGTGACTGGGCGTTCCTTGGTGTAAGTACGCTTCCCTTTCTTGCGTTTGGCGACGGCCACGGCCTTAGTAATGGAGCTAGTGCGGGGTGACTGGGAGATAGCATTCAGGGCGCGTAGGTAATTGATGAGTCTCTGCGAGCTGGTCTTTGGTTCGTCCTCAACCAGGTCTAGAACGATATTATTGATCAGGCCAGTGCTCAGATAAGAAGCTGTTTTGGCGATGAATTCTTCAGTCCGGGCACGTTCTTCAGCCGAATAGCCCTCGAACGGAATCTCAGTGAATACCTGCTCCGACCCATCAAAGTAGGTGGTGAGCGAGACCAATTTCTGCCCTTGCTCTACAGGCAGTTCCCAGGCAATTGCGCGCACTGGAACGATTTCCTCAGGCGGGAGGTCGGTGAAAATATCCTCGAACATCCTGGTCGGGTTTTGGAAGAAGACGATGCCACGTGGTGCGATCAGTTCGTCTTCATGAAGCACGCCAGGAGGTGCGCTGAGGCTGGATGCAAGCACCATATCGGCGGTCGGGTCATCCAGGAAGCCGATGAGAACATCATCAGAAGCCCAGAAATCAAGGTATCTTTGAGCAGTACTGCGCGCAGGATCAGTACCTGGGGGGGGGAAGACGAAGTTACCCCGTGAAATCAGCTCAGCCGTAGTCAGTAATGCATAAGGCGATTGGTACAGCTCGCGCATACGTTCACACATGATGCCAGCATCCTTGGCTGACCAGCGCGTGTGATGTTGCCAAGGCGACAAGGGCTTCTCTGAGGTGCCACGGCGTGCATCAATGACAATTTGAGTGACACTCCGCGGATCAATCGAAAGGTTCTGAATTTCAGGACTCTTGGCCAAATTCTGGCGAATATCGGACATTAGTTTTTCCGGCACCTTTCGGGTGGGCTAGTAGTTGTTCACTTCTATTGTGTGCTGCCAGTACGACAAATATTTTCCTGCCCCATTCCTCGAACTGGATTAAACAACAGCCGGGGCACCACGAAATTCGTAGTGCCCCGCCCTTTCAGTGCTTCAAGAAGTTAGTCGAGAAGTACTGACCGAACCTTGAGCTTGTAGTCGTCGTACTCTCGGCGCAGTTTGGTCTTGGCTTCTTCCGCCTCTTCGTTCTCCCTTTTCAGCTCCTCCGTTCGAGCTTCGAGCGCACTCACCCGTTCCGTAAGCCTGATGATGGTCTTTTCCCGTTGCGCCTGCTCTTCACGGGTCTTCTTGGTGATGCCCAGAACTCGTTGAATCGCGTCGATCTTCTGTTCGGCGCTCATCTCATCGAATGCCGAGGGTTCGTTCTCTTTAGCGGTTGGAGTAGGCAGGCTGGCTTGTATCTCTGCCGACGACGGAGGGTCAAGCTGATCCCGTGGATCTTTCTTTTCATCACCAGCGGTCTCGTCGGTGCTTTCCTGGTCGGAGCCAGCTTCCGTGTTGAGTGTTGGCAAAATATCGGAGAGCAGTGGCAGTGAACCGCTATTCTCCTGCATTTCATCGACGGTGGACAAGCAAGCCTCAGCGTACTGCTCAGATCGTCTTAGGTAGGGCATGCGCTGATCCGGGCCGGGGAGGAAGGCCTTGATCATGAGCTTGAATACCCGACGGAAGTCATCCCCCTCTTTGATCGAGAAGGTTTTGCCCTTCTCAGTCATGGAGGTCACACGGAATCTCTCTTCAGCAACTCGCTCAATCGGGCAGTGTACCGAGCAGGCAAAGATGAGTAGCGCGTAGGTCTCCCGGCTTAGTTCCCGAGGATAGATGCGGAACTCAGAGGACTGCTCACTACACTCTTTGATCGCTTTCGCGACCAGTTCTTTTGGGGTGCGTGTGGGTTGGGTCGATGGTTGTGCCAATGTGCTGTCCTCTCAGTTCGTGGATTTGTTGTCAAGGTGCGGGCCGATATACCCGATGGTGATTTGTCCATTGAGTGCCCAGGTGTCTTCAAAATGGAGCCGTGGGGAACGACCTCGCTTGGTCGCCAAAGGCACGTGGGCATACATGAGCATTTGTCCTGAAGGATCAACTTCAGCAGGCACAGGAAAAAGCCTTTGATCGCGCATCTTGCCATTCTGCTGAACCGTGTTTGATTCCTGGGCACTGATCTGTCTAATGCGCATGTAGAATCCATGCTCGGTATTCCGCTGGTATTGGAAGATTCCACCATCAAATTCTTTGCCGGTTCGAGCCTTTGCATAAGCGTCAAAAGTGCGCAGTACTTCCCAAGTTTTCTGGACTACGCTTTCGCCCAGATCGCTGAAATCGTCCAGTTCTCTGGTAATTTCCTCATTGCCACTGAAGTGCACACCAGGCAATTCGACCATTCGTTTCAAAAGTTCATCGAAGCTCTCGGGCGGAGCGCTCTGTTCTTCTGGGGCCGGCTCGATGTACGCATCTTGATCGCCAGTACTCCACAGTTTGTGCCTGAGCCTTTGGATTTCACTATGAGCGCGGTCTAGCTCATCCTGTTTGGCAGAAATCTCGAAGTTCAGAATGTCAGTTTCGTCCAACAGTTCCCTGTTGCTTTGCTCGATTTCCTCCGTGAGCGCGCGAAGTACAGCGTTCTCTGTATCGGAGGCATCGAGCAGTTCGTTGAGTTCGGTGTTTTCGTTTTGAAGATTGACTGTTTCGACGGCCTGTTCAAAGACCGATGATTCTTGTCGGTGACGGACAGGCTTGCGGAATTCAAGGTCTGCACGGCGTAGAGTGTCGGGAAGTTCAACGCCGGCCAACTCCTTGATGAGCGAACGGCGAAGCAAACGGTTGAGACGATGAGAAGCCTCCGAATAGATGCGGTGCTTCTGCATGATCCGGTGGGCATGCCCATCGAGCCGGTTGTCGAGGTCAACCGAGGCTTTGTAGGTTCTGATGCTTCCGGGCGCTATTCCGTGGGCGTTTCCCATCCAGGAGTTGAAAGCGTCGAGCTTTTCGCCGGCAACCATATGGATGCTGGTCAACCCGTGCATACCTTTCAATACGTCATGAACCGTACCCTGCCAGCGTTCCGGGGTTTGGTCTTCTGGCGGGGTGGTGACAAGAACCATCCCGCGCCGGTTCTCATCCTGGATGGTGTTGAGAAGTAGGTCTAGTCCTTCCGCCGTTCGGACAAGCGAGTGTCCAGCAGAAAGGGGGGAATCTCCGTCATGGAAATCAACGGCTTTCAACAAGGGCTGAATGAAAGCAGGCGTAGTCGTATCACGTGGCCTGTCGCCCCCGTAGCGCGATTTTTCCAGTGGTGGAAGTATGTCTGCGAGCACCCACACTTTGTCGCCTTGAGAAGTGACTGTGATGCGTGTGCGCGCGGTTTGATCTAGCCCGTCTTCTTGCCAGTGTGCTTTTTCCCATTCCTCGGTAAGGAGCCAGCGGTAGGCATTCGTGCCGTCCTCCATGACGCGGTACTGATGCCGGAGGGTCTGTCCTTTGGAGTTTTCCGTTCGGGCATCTGAAGCGGGCAGATCGTCGAATTTTCGAGACCTGAACCAGTTCTCGAAGATTCCTATTATTTTTTGCTCAGCGTCCAGAGTGGTTGTGGACGCGAGCATTCTAAATCCAATCAAAATGCTCCAAAAGTTTAATGTCGTACCAATTCATTTTTATCAGCTCTGGCGGACGTTCTGGAATTGCCCATCGACCAGGAATCTAAATGAATTGGTGGGGCAGGTGCTTAAGCTTGCGCACCTGCCCCACCAATGCCAGTTTGGTTAGGCTCTACTGGCGGAAATTCGGTCGCCAAGCCCTATATTTATCTTCCACCCAATCAGGAACAAAACCTGACTTCATCAGTCGCTTGAGCAGGTTGGCCAGGCTGTAGGTTCCATCCTCAGAGAGGGATTGCCTAATCAACGGCATCGCCAATGATCCACGGCCACGCGCCCACTCGATCCAAGCGATCAAGCTCATGATCGCGTGACGTTCATCTTGCTCGGCACCACCCACGAGCAGACGCAATACTGCATCAAGCCGGTCAATCCGTTCCCAATTTGGTGTGAAATTACCTTGGCCCAGCAGAAATTGTGCAAAGCAACTCTCTACGCCTGAACTCACCTCTGCGTAGAACTGGTTCATCGCGGGTTCTCCCAGCCCTGCAAGGACCGGAAGCATGTCGCGCACGACCTTACTGTTCAGGCCGTGTAGGAGCTTCACGCAGTTCTCTTCATCCGTGAGGATGGTCGTTGGGTCAGCCTGCTGTAGCACTCCAATCCATGCGCCGAAGTGATCCGGGAGCTGATACTCCGCGTCAGCGACCAAAGCGCGAACACGGTCGATGTTCCCCCACCGTGGAACGTCAGTGGCGTTCCATGTTTTCGGCTGTGGCGCGGAGCCACCGGCGACTAGTTGAACGCTGACAGGGTGGAACTTGAGGTTGCTCAAATCCACGTTCATGTACTCATCTTCCGAGTACCCGAACACCTCGTCATCCACTCCATATGCGGTGATCACGTCAACAGCGTAGGACTCTAGAGCTTCTACGAGTTTGTCCATGAGCTCCAAGTAGTGAGCGCTAGAAGCATGGTCGCCGGCAGGAACGTAAACGATAGGGATGACGCGGGTGATGCTGTCCAGACGACGTGTCATGGCGGAAGCTTGGTCAGCCCAGGTGCTCATGTTGTTCTGCGTGTGGCAGAGGTCTATGCGCATGGTGGCTTCAAGCGTGGTGCCGGAAAACATCAGGAGCACCAGTGAGTCTTTAGGCTGAAAGCCAAGTGCGTGCGGGATGTAGGCGAGGATGCTCTCAGCATCGCGCAACGAGATGGGATTCTCGTTTTGATCAAAGTTGGTCACTGCCTGTTCCTCTCATTAGGAAACTTTTGTTCGGACAGCCCCAATGTGTGCCAGCAGGAAAGAAAAATTTCTTTCCTGTTGGATCGTTTTTCATTCTTGGAAATTCAGCACGACTTCCAGATACACGAAACGGCCACTACCCTAGCGGGGCAGTGGCCGTCTCTAATCAGAAGCTAGTTCGCGCGTTGGCTGAGAGACATGAACGCAATTACGACAATGAGAATAACTCCAAGCGGAAGCAGGACAACCGAAGCGATCAAGGACTGAATCAGGAGCGACAAGCTGATGACGATGGCTCCGATGAAGCACAAGACGACGAACACGCCAAAGATAACCCAGCTAGTCCAGTCATCGACCTCGGATTGCTTCATCAACCACCGGGAGACAAATGCGATCATCACAAAGATGATGAACATCGTCCACACGCCACCGGCAGACTCCGCCCGGTTCATGAGGACAAACGGCAAGACCAAAATAGCGCTAACGCTGGAAAGGCACAGCACACCGAATCCCAGCTTGCTGAAGAACCTAGCGATAGGGCTGAACGGCTCAACTTCCATGAACCAGTTGAATGCCATAACCATTAACGGGAGGGCAAGGGTCAGACCAACCATCATGATCACGCTTGACCATGAGGTGAGACTCGTATCGACGGTCTCTACGGGCATGGGCGTAACATCGAATTTTGGAAACATCGGGCAACCTCTTTCATAGGTCGGGAAACTCGAACACTCACTATGTGTGCGCAGGGAAGAAAAATTCGGGCTGTTCGCGGGATGAAGACTAGAGCTGGTGGTCACCGCCAGCCAGACCGGTGTCCACCAGCTCTAGAAGCGACTAACGCCTGCTGAAGATCAACAGAGCGGTAACCACGATCAGACCCACAGGGATAGTAGCCAGGTATGCACCCAGATTACTGAGCAGGATACTCATGCTTACGAAAAACGCGGTGAGCAGAACCAACCCGGTATAACTTCCGCCGATGATCCAGCTCACGCGGGAATTCTCCGTGATCTTGTGCATCCACCAGATGAAAACGAGTCCGATCAGGGAGAACCCGAATGCGAGCCTCCACGCGTCACTAGGGTATTCAACTCCCTCGATCAGCCGGATAGGCAGTACCACCGCGAAGAAAACACTGATTGCCGACAGCAGACCGCTGATGCTCTTAGAAGCCCATCCTGCGGAAGGATTACTGAAAACCGAGTCAATGAACCAGCCGATCAGTAAAGGTGCGAGGTACAGCGCGACAGTTGCGCCGAACATGAGCAGGATGACTGGCCACGTGAACAAGGCAGGGTCAGCAGACTCCGTGAAGCTCTCAGGGAGAACGGTTTGAAACAGGGGCATTGTCTTTGGCCTCTTTCTAGGTCTTGGGAACTAACAAGGCCAATGTGTAGCTAGCCCCCAGAAACTTTCGTTCCGGTCACGGGCGTTCAAATACTTTTCTTGAAGCACCCGGTTTTAGCGGAAATACGATTGCCCTGTGGCCACCAAGGCTTGAAGTACTCCGATGACCGCATACAAGGAGACCGGTATTAGTAGGAGCCATTCGCGTATTGAACCGGCATTTCCTAGCACTGGGATAGCTAGGTAGCCGTTATCCATCCAGCACTTGTTCAGCCACGGGGTCTTACGCACTACCGCTGGTGGCTTCCACGTGGCAGGCCACAAAAGGTTGCATCCGCCTGTGGTCATCATGTCGCCTAATAGGTGAACGACTACGCCGAGGGCGACACAGTACGCGAACCAGCGTGGTTCCCCGAAGTCATTGATCGCTACCAGGGCACCAAAGACCACGCCGATTCCCCAGGGAGACTTACGCCAAGAATCAGGGATGATCCGAAGTGCCTTGCAGGCGAAGCTAATGAGGATGACCGACATGATGCCGGCACCAACATTCACGGCTCCCCAGCCGTCTACAATCGTTGTGGCGAAGCTAGCTCCAATGGCGATCAGAGTAAAAAACAAGATGCCGAGGATCGAATGAGTGCCATGCCGATGCCCGCCAGAAGCCTTGCCCAGCACCCGGCACAGGATGTTTGAGACGGGAGGCAGTGAGTGCGCGATAGTCGCTGAGTGATGGTCAGCATCCGGCAGAAGTGCTGATCCTGCGCAAATGAGTGCGCCCAGGACTACTCCGAATCCTGGTACATCGAGCAAATCCAGCCCTAGTTGCAGGGTGACAGGGTTCCAACCCATTTTCTCAGTAATCAGGTCGAGTGGAATCTCTACACTGCTCGTCAGAGCCACCCAGGCACCAGCGCCACAGGCAGCATGGTGAGCGCCCATCATAGGCTTAACTCCTTAATTCTATTTTGATGACCAGATCGAGGCCAATCAATTCCATTATTTCTGACTAGACGGACAGGGTGGAGCATTCATGGGGTTGGAATGCCCCACCCAAACGCTTAGGCGTTGTGCCAGCGCCGTGCGCGACCGATGACGACTTTGAGTGCCCTAACGGCATCTACGCGACGGGCGAGGCTACCGTCAATTGCCTTGAAGTCCTCTCCGATCCCGTCAGCGAGAGAACCAGCTAAGGCTGGTTCGGCCTTGCTTGCCGGGTTCTTCGGCGCGATCACCGGCAGAACGTTGCCTCGTAGGCCACCCTGTTGGAACCGAATGGCCACGGCTGAATCGTCGAGCCGGAACGTCACGTCCACCTCACCTTTAGAGGCCAGCCACCGTTCCAGGTTGGCCACCACGTAGTTATAAATAGCTTCAGCGGTGGTTTTTTGCGTCTTGCCTTGGCAGATTGGCCGGTACAGTGTGCTCATTAGTTCCTCCCAGCACATCAGCCCCTTTTTCGCGGGGCATTGTTGATACGCCTTCAAGGTGTGCCGGGAGGTAGGGAAATGAATATCCGAACTGAGGCCTAAACGTCGTAGGACATGCGATCAATCCACCAGTCGCTGTGCCCGTCTAGATCGAGCCTCTGGCGGTCACTCAATGGCTGTAGCGAGGATTCGAGCCATTCAATCTGTTCATCGTCAAGAGGAGGCCACATCATAACCTGCTCAGATTCACCCGAAGAGGGAATGAAAGCACCATGGCCTACATTCATCGGGGCTAAGAATGGTCGTCGGTCGGCCTGATTGAGCGTTAGAAGATGTGCTTCGTTAGAGGGCACACGACCCATGATGAGCCGTGCCGACTTCTGCACGTAGTCGGCCAATTCTAGCGCCATGGTCGAATGGATTCTCTGGGTAGCCCCTGCAACAGAAATCGCGACCGAATGACCCGCCCGCACAAGGAAAGACAAGATTTCGTTCATCTCAGAGCGCCAAGCGTTCTCACCCATAATTTTCTGATCATCAGAAGACGGGGCAAAAGGCTCGGGTGTCTCTGGAACTGGAATTACCTCAGTCAGAGAGGACAATTCGTCAATGATTAGAATATGCCGACGAAGCTCCAACCCATAAGTCTGCTGCACGCTTCTGGGAAGCTCGTGGAAAGACGAAACGCCATGGTTCGATATCAACTCCTGGCGACCAAGTGCCATATCCTTGAGCGCCCGTAAGAGCGCAACAGCATCTTCAATGGAACGCGCTACGCCTCTCGCATGTGGGTCAGCGAACCTAAAAGCGTCCGGCGATTTCAAAGAAACAATCGAGAGTTCGGCTGAGGGAACGGAACGCAACGCGCTGTAGGCAAGGTTCTGTAGAAAGACGGTCTTCCCATTGCCAGTGGGCGCAACGCACAGGAGGTGATCGTTGTCTTTGAAATTCCAAGTCACGAAGTTGCCGTAGGTCTCGTCCAGCCCCAAGGGCAGGCCAGAGCCGAAAGTTCCTTCATGTGGGAAGCGACGCTCAGTTAACTCAGTGGCTCGTGAGGCAGAGGGTGCAGTGACTGCAAGAGCCAAGCGTTCCTCGATCTGAATCTTGGCCTTACGGAGTGCTTCGGTGTACTTTATGCCCAATTCATCCTGAATGGATAAAGCAAGTTTACGCGTGCGTTGAGAAGTCATGACGATTTCCTTTTGCCTGCGTGCGGTCTCCCTGCATCCAACGGCACGACAAAGGAACCATGAAGAAGCTGGCCGTCAGCGTTAGAAGCTTGTCCTCGAATGCCAGTGAGCTAATGCAGGTAGCTCGGTGGCTCGGAGATAGGCGAGACCATTCACCTGTTAGACCCAAATCTATCAGATATTGGGTGGCGTTAACTGAGTGGGGTAGGTTGCCGGCGCGCAAATTCCCCGGCACCCAATAGACCTAATCCATGTACTCGGCCAAGGCATAGAGTGGCCGTATATCTCCGAAATCGACCGATTGGGTAAGAATCTCAGCACGGTTGAGGTCAGCTTCAAAATGGTCATCAAACCAACCCAGAAATTCCTTGTCTCCCCACTTTTTGGAACTGAGGATTCCGACGCCGGCTGGAATCGGGTAGGTCAAGAGGGAAGTCTTATCAGGATGGTGAAGCAGGGTTCGGCGGGCTAGGTGGACTCTATCGCCCAGAAGGATGCGCGCAGATTTCCTAAGTAGGGCCGGAATAGCGGGAAACTCGCTGTCTTCATTAAAAAGGTCACTTTCGCAGACGACGGAGACCTTGGCCTTCTCTCCGTGCACAATGATGTATTTCAACAACTCGTTCATCTCTGCCCGCCAAGCATTCTCCTGGATGATCTGATCCCGGAGCTTCTTGAACTCGGACAACGGGGTTTCTCGCGGAACAGCTACTGGGGTTAGCAATTCCAAGAGATGGCTAATAAACAATACGTGACGACCCTGATTGAAGTCCTCATCGAATAGGGCCTCTTCCGGGGGAAGCTCTGGCGAATAGACAGCATACATTTCCTGAATCTCGATACGGTCAATCACTGATTGCCGAACAGCCCTGAGTACTGCTACGGCCTCTTGGAGGGTGCGTGCGACAGCTTTGGCGAAACCGTTAGCGAAAAGGTACTCGCGAGAATCTGCGATAGCGATGATTGATGCTTCGTAGCACGGGTGGAGGCGTAGTACAGAAAACGCTAGGTTCTTCAGTAGGGTCGTTTTGCCAGAATTGGGGCTTCCTGAAATCAAGAGATGAACTTCTTCGTCGAAGTCGACCCTGGCCAGGGCACCAGTGTCCTTGTGAACACCGAAGAAAACCTGAGAAGTATTGTCGCCGTGCGTTTCCTCGTAGTCATAAGCAACTGCATAGCTGTGTGAGTGTTTCTTAGGAGGAACCAGATCCGTGGGAGGAAGACTCAGCCCCACTGACTGTTTGGCCTCACGCAGGGCGAGGCTATAAGGAACCCCGGTCTGCCGTTGAATTTCACGGGCAAGTTTAGTGATGCGGGTGGAAGTCATAATGATCCCCTTAGTCTCAACGCGCGCTCATCCCGCATATAACCGCACGGCTAAAGGAAACCATGGAAATAATCGAGCCGTCACCTGAGGCGCTTGTCCTCGAATGCCGGCAGATCAATGCGGGTGATCCGGTGGCTCGGAGACGGGCTGGGCTATCAGCCACTTTTAAATTAGCACAATGGCTCGCTAATCCCCATGAATTAGCGAGCCATTGTCTCTTCGGTCGGTCAGCTCTCGTCGTCCTCGCCGTAGCGGATAGCCTCAAAGTCCTTTTCGGTCATGGCCACGTGGGACAAGTGCTCACCCCCATCAGGGAAGTCGTTCTCGCACTCTACCGAATGATTTCGAGCCTTTTCGACCCCATGCGTACACGCGGAACAAGTCGCCCAATACCGAAGTGGTTGTCCACCATCTCTGCGAATGACTCATACCAGTACATGCCCTCACCGTCCGGGCTGACACCCCAGTTAGAATGCCAGTGCGGTTCTGGCTCGGAACGACGTTCGGGCACCTCATAGACCACCCATGGCTCTAGCTGGGTTAGCGCTCGGCGCTCCATCGCGTCAGCCTCTGCGCGGGTTAGCCCCGGCTCAAAATCGCTGGCGCTGACAGCTTCCACGCCCTCAGCGATAGCCTCATTCACACGCTCCCGATCTGTCTCAGCAAGGTCAGTGAAGCGCTTATTGGCAAGCACGGCATTCCATGCGTAGTCCATCGCCATTTCGGCCTTTTGTTCGGTGATTTCATAGGCATCAGGATTGAAGTCTTCCTTTGCCCATAGAATCCACGGCAACAAAGCTCCGCGTTTTTCTGCAATGCCCTTGATCTTGTGTCCAAGGTTGGCGAGCTGATCGACGTTCAGTTCGTCGAGTAAGTCCAGAATCTCGTTCATGGTTTCTTGGTGGGCAGTCATACTGATTGTTCCCCTTTCGCTGGGAAGGTTTGCTCTTGCAATACCTATGTGTGCCGGCAGGAAAGGAAAAATTGCGGGCATAGGAATAGCGCTCCCTACCCGATGCGGTTAGAGAGCGCTAAATGTTTGCGAGCTGGCCTGCTCCCTCATTTTTAGAGGTTCTGAAGCATATGCCGTTTCTCTTGCTCGATTCTCGCTAGATCAATGTCGAAGTGCTTCGCGAGAATCTTTTCTAGCGGTTCCGACGGGGGCACGAACTGTGGATTGGAGAAGCCTTCATAGGTCACGTAGTGCCCGAGCTGGTATTCGGTGGCCTCAAGAAAGTCAGCTATCGCCTGTGATTCCTTGGTGATTTTGGCTAACTTCTCGTGCTCCGGGTACTGAACCAGGCGGGTGTCTTCTGCCGTGGTGGCCTTTGAATCATGGTTAGTAGTGCTCATGGGGTTCCTCTCGATGGAATTCCGGGGATCATGAATCTATCTTTTCCTTGGGTGCTACCAGTATCACTTGCGACTGGATCTGGAAATGGAGAGAGGCCACATCCAGGGCACTCACCATGTGTGCCGGATGGGAAAGAATTGTTTGAGCATTGCAGGGGATCATCAGCGCTTGGGGTTAGTCGTGGTCGCTTCTAACGAGTGCCAGAAGAGGAAAGGAGTACTAGCGGGTTTCTTTGTAAGCCGATGGGGATTTCTCCCTCCCTGTGCGCTTCTGAGATGCGAAAGACTCCCCCGATTCGATCATCGCCTTGTTCTTGGCCGACTGTTGTTCAGCCCAGGAGGTATCCCACTTGATTGGCTTCTTCGCCTTGATTGCTTTCGTTTTACGGGCGCTCGGTTTCTTAGGTGCACTCAATTTGGCCTCCACGACGGGCAGTTCTTCCTGGATCTATTCTGCGCCAGGTGTTCACCTAATTCTCTGAAATCACCGCCGTATAAGCCAGTCATGCACGGCTGTAAACGGAACATTGCACAGAAGAGGGGTGCTCCCCGAACCAACTGGTTCAGGAACCACCCCTCTTCCCTGGAAAACTTAGCGTCAGTACGCCACCGATTCTTCCAGCTCATCCGGTGCCGGTATCTCCGCTTTCGTCCTCTTCTAACTGAAGTTGGCCGTCTCGGATTTGCTGTGCCCGGTACTTGGCATAGTGCACGGTAGCAGTCACATAGTCCTGCTTTTTGTCGTATCCGACTCGGTGGAATTCCTTCTCCGCGAGGATGAAATCGTACCAACGATCATCCTTGCCAGCCCCTCGGAGGATCGCATCGTCGATGTGCTCAATGGCCTGCACGTAGGATTCCAGCTCCCTCGCCCGGGCTTCCTGTTCGTGAAGTTCCAAAAACCCTGCCAGGTGCGACAGATGAGATTCTTCATCCAGGTGCTCTCCATAGCCCCAGCCACAGGTACACATCAAGAAGACGGCGGTTTGGTCATAGCAAGCGGAATGCTCCCGAAGCACGCCCAGGATGGTCTCGTCCGCCTCGCCGTCTAAGCGCTCAGTTTGTTCATTCATCGTCATCCTCTGTCTTCTCGAACTCGATGGTGTCTGTTAAGTCCAAGTGAGCACCTTCGTGGTCGCGTGGACGCTGGCAATACAGACCCCCCTCGGCCGAGAACTTCCCGCACTCCGGGTTAGGGCAACCGTGCCAGTCTCCCTGGTGCTTTGCGCAGAAGTACTGCCCGCATCCGTACTCTGTGTCTGGATCGAGTCTTGGTGACTCTCCGCAGAGGTAGTCCAGTCCACGGTTGATTACGACTGAGCAACCAGGCTTATCGCACTCTGCTGTCACGGTGTATCCAGCTTCGCGACCGTCGTTCAGGAGGTATTGTCCGTATCCCATTAGTTCACTCCGTTCTGGTGGTATCTGCATGGTGCCGGCTCTCCGCAGGATTGGCACACAGCGATTGAATCGTTAGCTTTCTCCCGCCACAGTTGCACGGTTCTGGCCGACCTGTGCAGGGGTTCTCTGAACGCGGTTCGTTGGACGGCACTGGTCAGGCCTGCCACGAAATCAAGGGTCATTGGTTCCGGGGCAAGCTTCGGTGCCTGGTGCTTGATGCGTAGCCGGTTTCCAGCTTTGGCCATCAATCCCCAGCCTTCAGGCAGTTCGTCAGGCCTGACGATGCTCTCATCCGGCACAACCAGAAACCAGTAGGTGCAGAACCGTTTGATCCGTTCGGATTTGGCAGGGTCTTTCAGTTCGGTGAGCCAGTCAGCGCGGGATACTTTCACTTCGTGTCCGATCAAGGCCTGCTTGGTGGAGTACTTGTCCACGGCAATGAAGTCTGCGATGGAGACTATGCGCCCGAGGTTTTGGGTGCTTCGGACGTGCTCGGCTCGCACGTACCGGTCAGCGATGGTGCCCCGGCGTTCGGTGTTGTACCGGAGGGTCAGGAGGTTGAGCATGTCGCGCTCGGTGTACTTCACACCAGGCGTTTCAAAGAGCTGATCAGTCATCAAGGCCGCCGCTCTTTTGTTCCTGGGTGCGAGTTTGTTCGATTGCCCCATTGAGCTTGCTCAAGCGCCAGCCGGAAAATGGCCTGTAACCAAGGAGCGCGACGAATGCACCGGCCAAGACTGAAATCTCCCATACGGGCGAATGGCCAGATCCGCCTTTGAGGTATCGCGCCGGTGCGAGTGAGAGAGTTCCCGACAAGGCCAGGATGATCATGGCCGTACCCGCGATGGAGATGAGCAACGCGATAATCAATCCGCGACTGAGGCCATAAGCCTCAGTGTGGCGCTCCAACTCGCAGAGGCTAGTGTTAGTGGCGTTCATGGTGTCCTTCCGTTCTGAGAAGTTTTAGTGCGCACAATGTGTGCACGAGGGAACAGAAACTTTGCACCGCGGACTCTCAGAACATTTTGCTTCCCATCATGCCGGTCTGCTCGAAGCCACCCTGGCTTATTTCAGTCGTCCTGCCAGTCAGATGGTGTGGATGTGTCCTGCCCGAGGTGGCTAGGGCAGGACACCACAGGATAATTCAGAAGTGCTTAGTTCGTCGCAGGGAGCCTGAGCCGTCGCATGGCTTCAGCCACCACAAGTTGCTGTCCAGCAACGTCTAGTTTGGTTAGTTGGGAGGAGGTTGCAACTAGCGCAAGCATATTTGCTGTCCGTTGTTCGAATGCCAGTGCGAGGGTGGCCTCCGTGTTGCGGGTTAGCTCAGAAAGGATCGCTGTCGTGTCAGTTGGGCCGTTTTCAGCGATGAATTTCTCGTTGGTTGTCTCCGGGGTGGCGAATTGTGGGCCTTCGAAGAAGTGCGGGTTTCCAGGTAGGGAACTCATCGGGTGGTGTCCTTCCGTCATCGATTGGATAGGAGAATGCCCCGCCCCCCCATATGGAGTAAGAGAGCGGGGCATTCGAGCTGGGTTCTTAGCTTTTGCTGTTGCCACTCAGGCCAAGGCGCTTAGAGATTTCCTTGGAAACTTGAGCGCCGTAGCGCTTGGCGTAGTCTTCGTCAGCCATGAGCGCGATGAGGCTGGCAGTACGCTGTTCGTATGCCAGGGCAAGGGTGGCGCGGGTTTCGTTAACGCCGTCCTTCATGTTTGCGTATGGGTTGCCGGGCAAATCAGACATAGGTTGTCCTTTCGTCGGTGCGATGGGTTGTTCCAATCCTCTCAGGAATGGTGCGCCGACAGTGTGTGCTGGCAGGAAACAGTTTTTCGTTGGCTCCCGGTGCCGTTGCTAGGCTGGACTTACAACCGCTCACAGTTGTTAAACCATAGAGTTAACCGTATTTATGGGCAGGAATACAGCATTTTTCCCGTAAATACGGTATTTTTTTAGGTAAGACCACCAGGAACGACCTGGCCGGAACCATTCGAGGAACCAAAGTCATGCGCAACAAAACGTACAAGGCGATGAGCATCATGGCCGTAGCCGGCCTACTGCTAACAAGCTGTACCAGCAATGACGCACCAAACAACGGTGAAAACCCTCAGACCGAAGAAAAAGTCGACCTGTCTGGCTTCCCAGAACTCACTCCAGACCAGGAATCCACCAAGTTCCACCAGACCTTCGCCTACAACGCCCCCAACGGCACGGCCCGACGGGCCTCCATGACCATCCAGGAATTCCCCAACGGTGGATACATCATTGAGAAGGTCAGGAAGGGCTTCGTCGAACGGTTGGCAGAGGAAAACAACGGCAAGCCAGCTTCAAAGTCCGCAGTAGAGAAGAAGACTCAAGAGTTCCTCAAGGAACAAGCCGACAAAAACGACTACTTCACCTCAGAATTCCGCGTCGACAAAATCAAAGACGGCCAAGACGAAGATGAAGCGTTCGAGGCAAAGAACGAGATTTACGTGCTGGTCAACCAGGCATGTACTCAGTCAACATCGACCAGTACGATTGATCCGCTGTTCAACATCCCCTATGGAAACGGATGCTTGGTATCGAAAAGCCCAGGGAGCATCAGGGATTCCTCTTTCCGCGAGACTGCGAGCGAATGGGAAAGTGAGATAAGCCCATTCAATTACGGTGATTCAAGCATCAAAACTGACTACGTTACGGTTGCCGGTGGAGGCATGGAATTCCCTATATCTGATACGTCAGACCCAGCAGAGTACGCTTTCGAACAGGTATTTGCTGTTTACGACCGCGAAGGTGGCGGTGAGCCGATTGCGAGCCTTCCGAACTTCACCTGCGAGCCAGGAAGCGCTGGTCAAGCGATCTTAGATGCTTTCAAGACTGAATCAGATGCTCGGGGTGGCGTAGCCAAGAGGTACATGATGTTCGCCCCTGAAGGATCGGGATGCACGATGCAACCAGTGCCTTCAGCTTCAGAGAATTCTTAATTAGTAAAAACTGTGGCCAGGAACCGAATAGTTCCTGGCCACAGTTTTTACTCCCTCAATTCTTCACTCCAACGACTTGAGCTGTGGCCACCTGCGTTTATCATGGTGGCCACAGCTCATTCCTTGATTAGCGGGTCATGGGCGAGGTTTCCAGTGCGCACCCCTAATGGAACCGATTTGGCTTGGTTGTCGGTTCGTCCGATGCCACTGTTCTTTCTCCCGCGCACGCTGGCTCATCAAGCGGTCGCGGTTCCGCTGTTCCTGCTGGCGCGTTCGGTCTGCGTTCCGTACTTCGATTGTTCTCTGCTTCCGTACCTGCGTTTCCTGAGCTTTCGGGCTGATCACACGAGGCTTCTTCACCTGACGTATTGGATCAGACTGAGGCTTGGCCTCTACCCTGGCCTGAGATAGCTCCGGGGTGCGGAACCCGGCGAGAGAACGGTTAACTGCTCCCTGTCTACGCTCAACACGTTGCTTGCGCTGTCTCACCGCATTCGCTCCTGCACGGGCCACTCTGGAACTACCGCGAGCAATGCGCCCAGCGTTCATGCCAGCTACAGCACCGCCTATCAGAATCGGAGCGGCCACTCCCCCCGTAAGAGCGCTGGCCATGGTGAGGCCAACCCCGAGGGCACCGTATTTAGCAGTGGTTTTTGCGACCTTGCCCAGTGCCACAGTTCCACTAGCCATAGCGCCGGCAGGATCATGAGCCATGCGTTTGAACTTCTCACTGGTTACGCCACGTTTGATACCGCGTCCTGTGGCCTGAGTACCTTGCCATATACCGCGCCCAGCACTCTTCGCACCGTTCTTCCACGACTCCTTTGAACGCACAGCCCCGAATACTTGGTGTGCGCCGGAGTAGGCGCGAACACTAGCATCCCTGAACTTGTCGTCCACGCTTCGGTCAGACCGCTGTTGCTCTTCCAGGAGCCTTCGATCTTTCCTTGGGAGGTTAGGGGAGTTCAGCGCGTGTTCAATCGCGTGGCCACGATCAAGACGATCCTGGTGGCGCATGTTCCGGGTCTCCCTGCGTGCAAACTTCTCGCCGGTCGAGAACCTGTTTCCCATTGGACGCTCAATTTCGACTTCGCCACCAGGTACCCCCGCTCGTCCAGCCTTACGGAACGCTACAGGTTCCTGAGCCGTGGAGCCTCCATCCAAGCCTGGTGCCCCTGGATTGTCGGTAGGTCCGTGGCCTTTCGATGCGCCCGATTGTCCGCCCGCCATAGCTGGTTCGGTCTTCTTGGCGAACTTGCGCCGGTTAACGCCGTCAGCGCCTACTTGGCCAGGAGCGTTGTGCTGGCTGGCCCGGTTGCTCAGACGCTGGATTGGTGAAGTCTTCCGTGATCGCGCTCCTATGCTCCGACGGTCTGCTCGGCTGAGCATGTTTCGGCCACTTTGACGCATTTGTGTGAGGCCTGAACCTACTGCACCGCCAATGACACCTGCACCGCCAGCGGTTGCCCACTGAGCCATTCCCTTGAAAGTGAAGGGAGACGGGATATTCGCAACCTTGAAGACGAAATGAAGCCCCACAATGGCGACCACAGGTGACAAGCCCATCCAGAGCAGGTGCATGATGCTACCTTGCATGAGGAACATGTTGCCTGCGCTTTGCATCATGCGCGTTAGAAGGGTGATCAGCGAAAAGAGGAAGCCAACCATCGAAGTCAGCAAAATGACTGAGACTGCGATTTTACCGACCTTGCCGACGACGGTCGGGAGCGACTTCGGGAAGCAGAGCATGAGGAGGCCTGCGAAGAGTCCGAAGATCAATAGAGCCAAGAAGATCTTTGCGCAGAGGGTGATCGCCCCGAAGATGAAGAACACGACGGAGAGTACGCCTGCTGAAAAGACGTAAACGATAGATGATGCCATGGACTGCTGGTTGTCATTGCCATTGATAGTGGCGACGTACTTGGCCAGGGCAGGGTTTCCGCCTGCCTTAGCTACCTTTTCATCCACTTCGCCCTTGGTGGTAGGGAACTCGAACTTCTTTGCGTCCTGTCTACCATCGCCTGCCCAGGGCGAGTTCCCTGGATCGTCGTACCCACGGAACCACTTGGCGCACTCTTCTCCGTAACGCTTGTCTGGGGGAAATATCTGCTGAAAGTCGCCTCGAATCTCCCACGAATTTCCTTCGCCCGCGCGTTCGCCGTCTTTAAGGTTGCAGGCGCTCCAAGCGATCAGGGATCGTTGCTTCTCTACATCCGAGCCGGGGTTAAAAGCATTGCCTTGCCACGTGTATGGCCAAAGCTCATCGCCTGGTGATTTACCTACTACCCCATCACCCTGCCCCGTGCCAATGCCAGGTGCTGTCGGCAGGTTGTCGCCCAGGCCAGCTTCTCGAAGCGCGTGGCGTTGGGAAACACCGTTTTCCAAATCGCCTGACAATCGTGGAACGCGTCCACCGTCGCCAGACATACCGCTTGTATCGCCGTTCACGTCGGTAGCTTTGTCGTAGCCGACTGTGCCAGGAATACCGGAATTCCATTCCAGAAGACGGCACCATGCCTGATCATCGTAAGCGTTCTTAGGGGCTTCAGGGTTAGGCAGGTTGTAGCCGAAAGAAGCTGTTCTATATGCGCGCAAACCCATTTCTTGCCACATTGAGTCCAGCATGAGTGGCATACCGGCATTAAGGCCGTAAACATTCTGCGGGTAGGTGCTGACGTATTCATCACGCATGCCCTCGACGTACATACTGCAAGACAATGGATTGGTATTCCGCTCGCCTACTGGATCATTGTCGAAGATGTTCTTGTCGCCGTTGATGCCCTTCTCGAAAAGACCTGCCGGAGAAGAAATGATCGCGCCCAAGGTGTTGTTTGCGGTCACCATTACCCAACCGAAACCGCCGATAGCTGGCTGATAGTTCGCATCTTTGTTGCCTATATCTCCGCCCTTGTCCGCTCCGCCCCCGGTAGACAGCGCGGATTGGAAGCTCATGAAGAGCACCAGAGACATGACTGCGATCTTCGTGCCAAAGGTCTTGAAGTCGAAGGAACCAGTACGACGTGAGACCCAGATGACGTAGACGAACAGGGCGAGGATAACAAAGGTCATGACCTCGGACTTGAAGATGGTCTTGCCCAGGGAACCGACAATGTTGTCGATAGCTCCGCCTGCTTTATCTAAGAAGCAGAAATTGGATGAGAACGTCACGAATTCGGTGGCACTCTTGAACATCGTGTTGCCGAAGGACATGAACGAGCCGACTAGTGTGTTTCGACTCGCGCGGTCGCTCATGTTCTGGATGTGGTCTTGCGAAAGCAGAACAGTGAGCATTTCGCTGGATGCGTCTGACCAGCGGTTGATTGGCAGTAGATTCGAGGTTTCAGAACCGGATTCGCCACTGGTGTTGCAGACGCTACCTGAAGATGCGGGATGTGCAACAGTGGGAGCCGTCTTCACTACCGATGAGAACGCATTAGCTGGCGATGCGGTAATGCCAAGGAATAGAGCGAGGATTCCAAGAGTGGTAATGAGCCGTGCCCAGATTGGTTTAGCCTTCATCGTTATCCTCGGTATCTTCCGACTTCGCGCGACGTAACTTGGTTTTCAGGCTGGATGCACTGAGGCCAGTCCTAGTTCTGCGCGTGTATTTCCGGTCAAGTTTGGCTTGAGCTTGTTCAGCTATCACCTGTTCTTTGGCCCGTCTCTCTGCCTTGAGACCGTTCTCGTCCTGAACCTTCTGCATATACCGGTCTTGCTCTTCCCGTTCCCAGCGGTCGTGGTCAACGAGTTTCTGAATGTCCGGGGTGAGCATTTCAAAAGGTACTTCACCAACGGTGCGAACGATCCAGTCCATCTTGAACTGGCCGATGGTTACCTCTTCCATCCCGCGCATGAACTTGTTGTTCCGGCTTTTGTACTTGGTGAGAAACTGCTTGTATTTCCGCTGTTCCAGACCGTCTTGAGATTTCAGGTGGAAGAAATAGAAACCTGCTCCAAGGAAAAGTGGCAAGGCTAGGGTCGACCAGATTCCAAGAAGCGGGAACAGTAGTGCGCTGATCAGGAGGCCTGGAAGGCCTGCACCGATAATGATCAACTGAGTGCGTCGTGCCATGTCAAAAGTCATCATGGTGACTTGCCGTTCGCCTGCCGATTGCCGGCCAGTCATTTCGGTCAGATTGAACATGTTCGGAAGGCTTTTTGCCATGGCTAGTGCTGTTCCCGCTCGTGGTTGATTTGCTGTCTTACTTCTTGACCCCGAAGAAGGTCTGCCACAGCGAGAAGCCTACGTTGATCAAAATATCAATGGTTCCCAGAAGCACTGGAAGGATGAGCTGTGGGCCGGCCATTACGCCTGCTAGCAAGAAGATAATCCACTGGCCCTTGAAAGCCTTGCCTGCACCAGAACCTTCGTTACGACGTGCCTTGATAATCGCGGTCACGATGCCAATGACAGCCAAAAGCACACCGATCATGGTGAGGAACAGCGCGAATCCGCCCCAGCCCGAGGTGAAAGCACCCCAGACCTTATCCCAACCACCCTTAAGGTTTGTGGCGTTGGCACCGATGACGAGAGAGTTACTGATGGTGTCCGTGAAAATCGAACCCGTCAGGGTGTCCGTGATGTTCATGCTGGTTCTCCTAATGGAAGTGTGAGTCGACTATGGGAGTGGTCGTTACCCATCATGCCGGTCTGTGGGAGGTGACCCTGGCACAGTGGTTTTAGCGATGATTCTTTTGGGTGAGGAATTCGTAGATGCGCCGAGTTTCCGGGTCTTGGATGGCTTGTTCTTGTTGCTCGGGCGTGGATCCAACAAGACCTATAGTTTGTGCGCGAATAAGCGGGTCTCGATCAGCTAGCGCTAAGTCAGGCGCGCCACTATTCATGGAGTGCACAGCACTGATGCGCTCAGCAATCGTGCTTTCCATGTCGCTCATCACCGCTTTCATTTCTTCCTCACCAAACTTGTCCGGGCCGAAATCTTTCTCTGACCCACCAGGATCGTCCGGTGTTCTCGCGTTGGAGGCTCCCGTGAGGGATACCTTCGATTCATTGCGCCGTTCACGGGCGAATTGGCCACCGGTGCTCTGGCCTCTCGGCACACGGTTCCGGTACTGCTTGCTCATTTAGTTCCCTTCCCATGTTCAGAAAGAGCCGTAGTCTGCTTCATCTGATCCACCCCACACGTCCTCAGCCTGTTGCTCAGTTGAGTACTTGATTGTCGACTCCCAAAGCTCCTGCGCGTAGTTAGGGTGCTTGTAGAAGACCTTGCGCACCCTAATGCGGTCGCTCTTCTCCAAATCACCGAACGCGCGAAACAGCGTCTTATCCTCTATGTCCTCGAAACCGCTGTCACGGACTTGCTTCAGCAGTTTGTTGGCTTCCCACACCTTAATACTATTCAGGCGCGGAATTGGTGCGTCATATGACTCAGCTAATGCTAGGTATATGTCCTTCTTAGCGTTGGTCAGACGGCCTACTTTATGCCCCTCCTTCTCAGTTGCCCCTTCGCTCACCCAGCCTTTGTCTTCGACTTCTCGGAAAACCCGGTCGAGTGAGGAACCAGGTGCCACGTGGGAGGTGGCTTTCGCCGGGTCAGCGATCAGATCTCCCATGTCTGGCCCATCTTCGGAAGTAGGAAGGTTCAAGCTCACGTTGAGGTATTGGTACGTGTGCTGGAAGCCAGGGCGTGGCTTTTTAGGGTTGGAGGCATTTTCCTCAGGTTTAGTTGCTTGTTCTTCGCGTGGGTTGGTTACGTCCAGGTACGCGTACTTTGGCCAGGTCTCGATGATTTCATTGGCCAGTGCATCGGTCTCTGTGCTCTTGAGCTTCCTGCCGATCTGTTCTTCGCGTTGCTGTTGCAAGGCCTTGAGGACTCGGTAGCCCTTACGGTCACCTGCATGCCAAGTTTCCGAGCTTGCCCTGGACATGTTGGAGGCCATGACTCCCATCAGATAATGGGGCACGTTGTCGGGCAGACCATGCTTTTGAACTCGGGAGACGAGAGCAATCAGGGATTCTTGCACCATGTCTTCTTTGTCCTTGTGGCTTACCTTGCGACCGCCGGCCCAGTACTGGCGGGAGTACTTCTCGGCGCACCTTTCAGCGATGTTGAGCACTTCGGCCTCGCTGAAGTCACCGAACATGCTTTGCGGTTCGGTGACAGTTGATTGCGCTGAGACAAGGGAGACGTTGGATTCTCTTTTGCGCTCAGTAGCGAACTGTCCGCCACTGGACTGTCCTTTGCGTTGGCGTGATCGCCATGAAACGTCGCTCATACCTTATAGATGTGTGCGAAAAAATTGGGTGGTGGTGATTTTTCTAAGAATTATTCGCAACTTTTTTAGATCGTTGGCGATACAGACCAGAATTTCGTGTTGATCTTCAATGGCATCGACGTTCATCCGAGGGTTGTTTTCTCGCCTGGTGCCACTCCGGGCAGGCACCGAATAGTGCCTGCCCGGCCAGCGTGTGCCCGTCGGCCAACCTGTCTAGCTGGCCTGAGGCGTGAACGCCTCCTGCACAGCTTCAACAGACTCAGCGAATTCGGTGGCAATGTCATCGAAGATGCCGAGCATTGGCTTCGCATACTCCAACAGCGCATCAAAGGCGATTGGCTCTCCACCGTTGTACAGTTCATCGAGCGTGTTCACCAGGTGCTCAGTGTCCAGATTCTCGAACATTTCGTCTGTGACTTCAGTGAAATCAACATCCATTATCACGGCACATTCAAGCAGTCGTTGCACCAGGCCTGACGGGTCATTAGTTTCCATGCCGGCTTGCAGGTAGGTGGACAGCGCCGACGCATGGACAGCCAACTGTGCGTTCTCTACCTCATCGACCAAGGCTTGGGTGGTTTCCATTGCCCAGTTTGGTTCCTGCTGGTCTCGCATCAGCTCATCTAGGTTGATGCTGTCCAGAGCATCGTCTTCTGCGCCGTTCTGCCAGCGCCGGATACGTTCAACGTCGGCGGGGTCATTCACGTCGATGCCGATGAGTTCCATCATGTTGAGCCAGCCGAGTTCTGGACTGTAGACCATTCCTGCGATGAGTTCGAGAGAAAGGCGCAAAGACCACATCTTGTCATCCTCGATCCTTTCTTCACCATCGTCGTTCAGGTAAACATCGCGTTCGATCAGGCGTGATGGAAGCCAGAAGAGCGGGTGCCACATCATTGCCGGGTTCACGTGCGCATAGGGGCGGGCTGGGTTCATATCGGCGGTGACGATGGGGAGCGGTACGGCGCAGAGGGTGCTTGCTGAGATGTTCTCGGTTGGCAAGCCTGTGTCGTCTGCAAACACGGTGAAGTCATACATGCGCCCAATCGGGTCTTCAGCGATGATCAGCGGGGTTCCGGGTTCGGTCAGGTAGTGCTTGCGCAGTCGGCTCGGATCGACGTTGTTATTCATGGGGTGCCTTCTAATTCTCTGTGGTCTAACGGTTCGACGGGTCGCAGATCGTACCGGACTGGTCAACTAGTGGGTCGCCGTCGGTGTAGTAGTACTCCTGCACCTTGCCGTCCTTCACCGTCACGTCGAGTTCGCGTGGCGCATCGAATACTGGGTCTTCTTCGTCCGCGATCCATGCCCAGCAGACTTCCATCTTGGCTTTAGTGATGCCCTTTTTGGTGGTGGATTCGTAGGTTTGAATCCATGGGTAGGAGCGTCCGTTCATTGATTGGGCGACCTGCCAATTGAAGGTGATGGTTGGCTTGTAGGGTTCTTCTACGGTGTCGGCTAAATTCTTGGCCATGAGTGGTTTGGCGCGCTGTTCAGAATATTCGATATAGCCGTCTTCTTTGGGTTCCCACGTGGCTGTGTAGAGACCGAAGTACTGCGCTAGCTGATCAGCAGTGCGTTCTTTCAGCTCAGGATTGTCGTGCACAGTGATACTGTCTACGGTGATTGCACCGAGAGCGCCACTAGTCGGCGGTTCCGGCAGCTGAGCTGATTGCTTGGCAGACTTGATTTCTTCAATCACGTTGTAGCCCGCTGGGTCGTACCCGTGGTCTTTCATCCAGGCGTTGAAAGCGGTTCGCCCTTCATCCTCGGTGCCGGTGAAGAGTTGCAGGTAAAGTCCGAACTCGTAGCCTTGCTTGTTCGCTAGCCCTTGGTACAGCTCGAAACGGTTGCCCTGATATGGCAAATCGGAGAGGATTGGGTAATCCTTGTAGGCCTTTTCGGCGTCTTTGACGTAGGCCTCTCCAACCTCGGCTTCGTTTGCGAGGTTCTGCTCTTCAGCGACAATGGCCTTCGCCTCATCGGTTTGGGCTTCTAGCGCGAGGTGTACACCGTTTTTGTTGGCCGATGACAATTGCCATGGGATTGTCACGTCCGCGAAGCCTTCGCGGGAGGCCACCAGCTCTACTGACCCCGTGGCGCTAATCGTGACTGTCTCGCCGTCTTTCACTAACCCGTAGTCCTGGCCGTTGACCTTCAGGTTGAATTCCTTCGGAGAGCCACTAATAGTTAGTTCGGCAGTGCTTGGTGCCTCTGGCTCGCGAGGATTTCCGATGGTGAGGAAATATGCTCCCACAAGGCCTACGGCGATCAGAACAGCAATAGTGATTTTGAGAGCCAAAGGCTTTTTCTGAGCGGTTGTAGCGACATTCATGGTTAGTCCTGGTTCTTCAATCGGGCGACGGTGTACTGCCCACGGCGGTCGGAGAGGTACACGTAGTGACCTGCTGGTGGTCGCGCGCTTAGTGAAGCACCCTGCGCACGCCCGGTATCGGATGCGTTTCGTTTCCCGGTGTATAGATAAATGTGTCCGTTGAGCACAAGAACGTCGCCCGCTTTCAGGTCAGCTTCACTCTTAGGGATGAAAGTGTCGTACTTCTCGCTGTTCCTGACGTAGTTCAGCATGACGGGCGTACTGCGCTTGGGGAAGGTTGGGTCTGCACCGCTAGTGCGCATGACTGTTGAGACAAAGACACCGCAGTCAGTGAAGTATGCGGTGTGCCAGTCCTTTGAAAGCTTGCTGGCGGCTTCAACGAACTCTGGGCGTGCTTTGTCCTTGCCATAGGCGTAAGCCATGCTCGTGTAGGGCATTTCGACGTATTGATCCCAGGCGAGCTTACCGGCTGTTTCGGTGATGGTGCCCTCGGCTACCTGCGAGCCACCGCCTTCATCTTCCTTGCAATCTGCGGTGTAGGTGCCTTTGGAGCCGGCCATGATCTTTTCAACGTAGGCCTTGCCCCGCGGAGAGACCGAAAGCGCCTTTTCAAAGTCATTACCATTATTGGAAATCGCATAAGGGCCATTGTGGTAGCCAAATAGGGTCATTCTTGCTAGAAGCTCTTCGTCGCCCTTGGCCAATGGCTCCATCTTGTCCTTGATGAACTTCATGTACCTACCGAGTGCTGGAATCGCATCGGTTGGATTCCAAATGTCTCCGCCGTTTCCATACTCAGCCCAAGTTTCCATTTTGAATTGGACGATCCCGAATGCAACCCCGCTAGAGGCATTAGGGTTCCACGACGATTCAGCTTGAATCTGGCTCGCGTGCAGGTTCACCGACAGCCCAGAGATTTTCGAGGCCTCTTCAACAAGGCTCCGATATTTCTCTGGAATGTGTACGGTTCCATCGCTTCCATCACCAGGTGTACAGACTGGCGCGTTGTTGTCCGGCGAGGGTGCCCCTGAATCTCCGGTGCGCCACCCTAAGGCCACGCGGTAGATTTCATCAGCGCGGTCTTTGACCCCACTCAGAGGCAGTGCACTGACTGATTTAGTGATGGCTTTTTTCGCGTACTCGGCACTCTCTTTACTTCGGTCATCGTTGCCAACGGAGCGCACCCATTCGCCCTTAGCATTGGCGCTCTCCATCAGACCAGCATCGAGCGTTGCTACGCCTTTGGTGCTGTTATCGCGTAGGTGTCGGGCAAGCTCGCGGGAGATGAACCTGGTGGAGCTTTCGAGATTTTCAGCATCGGTCTTGCTGATCTTCTTGTCTTCAATGGCTTTATTAGTGACCTGATAGTCACCAACGCCTCCGCTAGCTTGCCTTTGAAGGTTCCAGATTGCAACGGTCAGTTCCCATTCGACCTCTTGTGAGGCGGTCATAACGGTTTTCACGTCGTCTCCATTGTCCGCGCCAACGCTTTTGTTCATGGTGGCTAAGGACATGCTGGCTCTCGCATTTGAGGTGCTAGCTTCGGTTTCTTGCCCGATCATGCTGACAAAAAGCGTGTATCCGACCATTCCTACAACTATGCCGGCGATGAGCAATACGCCGATGATCAGAGTGATTGTCTTCTTTCCTGTTTTGGTTTTGAGCGCACCTTTGACACCGCCAGTAATTGCGCCGGTCGCGCCACCTGTAGTGAACCCTTTAAGCGCTTCCAGTCCGACTTTCTTCTTGTCATCGCTGATTTGCTTTAGGCCGTTAGGCTTTTCTTGGTTATCCATTCGAGGCTTATGTCCGTTCTCCACACGTTCTGCTACCCATCATGCCGGTCTGCGAACGGTGACCCGTGCTTAAAAATCACAGGCACCCGTCCATGGTGTTGGACGGGTGCCTGGAACAGGAGCTTCGTCTAGAAATCTTCGCCGTCGAGCATCGGCTGTTCACGCATTGACTGACCCTGCTGAGGCTGAGGCGTTCTTCCCTGTTCTGGTTGTTGCGGAGCCTGATTCTGTGGCTGGTTCTGCTGGAACTGACCGCCCTGCTGAGGTGCTTGTGGCTGGTTCTGC